>JAAERE010000516.1 GCA_024230675.1 bacterium
CGCTGAACGCCAAGGAAAAGGGCGAGACTTTTGCGCCCGTCTGGCTTCAGGAGGGAGACGAAATCGAGTTGGAGATAGAGAATCTCGGCAAGCTGTCTCACAAGATCGTTAAGGCCGAAGTTGACCGATCCATTCTGGCAAGGAAAAGGAACGCTAAAACCGCGGTATAACCAATGCTTGATATCGAACCCAAAGACCTGGCGGTAAAAGAAGCCCACGCCTACCTTCTGGGCGGGGTGGCCCCTCGCCCTATCGGTCTGGTGTCCACCGTATCCCCCAAGGGGTGGGTCAATCTCTCGCCGTTTTCCTTTTTCAACGCCTTTGGCGCCAACCCTCCGACGGTGGCCTTTTCCGCCGCAAGGCGGGGGCGCGACAGCAGCCTGAAAGACACATATAACAACATAGTGGCTACCAAGGAATGTGTGATCCAGGCGGTAACCTACGACATGGTGCAGCAGGTCTCCCTCGCCTCTACTGAGTACGAGACCGGCATAGACGAATTCGTGAAATCCGGTTTCACGCCGATATCCTCCGACCTTGTGAAACCGCCGCGCGTAAAAGAATCACCGTTCCAGATGGAATGCCGGCTGACGAAAATGATCCCTCTCGGGGACGGGGGCGGTTCCGGCAATCTGGCCGTCTGCGAGGTTGTCATGTTCCACATCTCCGAAGATGTTCTCGAGAACGGCGTCATCCAGCCGGACCGCATCGATCTGGTCGCCCGCATGGGAGCAGACTTCTATACACGCGCCCGGGGTGAGTCGATTTTCAGGGTCGCCAAGCCGGTCGACACCAAGGGCGTCGGCTATGACCGGCTGCCGCAATTCATAAGAGAATCCGATCAGCTGACGGCCAACAACCTCGGTCAACTGGGGAATGTCGAAGCAATACCTTCGGAGGACGACGTGAAGGCGTTTGTGGACAGCCTTGGCAACGGGGAGCAGTTGGGACATGTTATTGCGTTTCGCACAGCCTTGACCAAGGCGGAGAGCGACTGGAACGAGGCCCGGGGCCAGATGTTCAAGGCGGCGTGCGAGGCCCTTGAGTGCGGCGATGTGGCCTTTGCCTGGCGAGCGCTCCTCTACACGCGGATGAGAGAGGTCTGAAACGAAAGGTAAAGGTGGGGGTGTTGTCGCGGAATGACAAGACAGAGACCGAGCCGCTGTGGCGGCCGCGCCCGGAGTCGGTCCAACGCTCCAATATGACGCGCTTTGCGGAGTACGTGGGGCAGAAACAAGGCCGGAGTTTCGACTCCTACGACGATCTGTATAACTGGTCGGTAACCAACCGAGCCCAATTCTGGGAAGCTGTTTGGAACCGGTCCGATCTCATCCACTCGCAAGCCTACAATCAGGTTCTGAGTTCCGACGACATGCCCGGCGCGCGTTGGTTTGAAGGTGCCCGACTAAATTTCGCCGAGAACCTCCTCCGTCACCGCGACGACAAGACGGCGATAATCCACCATCGCGAGAACGCGGCCCCCGTAAGACTTACTTATCGCGAAGTCTATCGTCAGGTTGCCGCCTGCGCCGCCGGTCTCAAGAAGCTGGGAGTCACCCGGGGGGATCGGGTGGCGGCTTTCATACCCAATATCCCCGAAACGGTCGTGGCTATGCTGGCAACTGCGAGTATAGGCGCCTTGTGGTCTTCGTGCTCACCGGACTTCGGTCATCGCGGTGCGCTGGATCGGCTCGGCCAGATCAAACCCAGGGTCCTGATTACCGCCGATGGCTACAGTTACCAGGGTAAGCAGCACGATTCCTGCGATCGCGTGGCCAGAATTGCACAAGCAATCCCCGATATAGCCGCCGTGATTGTTGTTCCGGTCCTGGGCGATCGCCTTCCTGAGACAAAGTGCCACACCGTGACCTGGCGGGAACTGTTGTCCGAAGACGCCCAGACTGTTTCCTTCGAGCAGATGCCCTTCGATCATCCGGTTTACGTCATGTATTCTTCCGGAACAACAGGCGTGCCCAAGTGCATTGTGCACGGCGCGGGCGGAACGCTGCTTCAACATTACAAAGAACATGTTCTGCACACCAATCTGACCCCGGGCGACGTCATCCTGTACTACACCACGACCGGCTGGATGATGTGGAACTGGCTGGTTAGCGCTCTTCAGGTTGGGGCAACGGTGTTCCTATACGACGGCAGCCCGACCTGGCCCGATGCCGGCGTTCTTTGGCAAGCGCTGGAACAAGAGAAGGCTAATGTGTTCGGAACCAGCCCTCGATTTCTGACCCATTGCCAGAAAGAGAGCCTCCATCCGGCGGAAGACTTTGATCTGTCCGCTCTGCGCACCGTGCTTTCGACCGGCTCTCCCCTGACCGCTGAGAACTACGCCTGGGTTTACGACGCGGTGAAATCGGACGTGCAGCTCTCGTCAATCTCGGGCGGCACAGACATAATCTCCTGCTTCATGCTCGGCAACCCAAACCTTCCGGTGTACTCCGAAGAGATCCAATGCCGTGGCCTGGGCATGAAAGTCGAAGCCTTCAACGATTCGGGACAGAGCGTGGAAGAGGAAATCGGCGATCTGGTCTGCACCGCCCCGTTTCCCTCTATGCCGACCGGCTTCTGGAACGATCCCGACCACAGCCTGTATCGGTCCGCCTACTTCGAACAGTTCCCGGGAGTGTGGCGTCACGGCGATTTCGTCAGGATAACGAGCCGCGGCGGCGTGAGAGTCTACGGGCGCTCCGACGCAACCCTCAATCCGGGCGGTGTTCGCATCGGCACGGCCGAGATATACAACCCCGTAGATTCGATGGATGAGGTTGTCGACAGCGTAGCCGTGGGACAGAAAACCGACGGCGACGTGCGCATCGTGCTTTTTGTTGTGCTCTCCGAAGGGTTGGTGCTTTCCGATGAACTCATCGGCAGAATTAAGAGCCGGATCAGAGAGCTGGCGACGCCCCGTCACGTGCCGGCCCTGATAAAGCAGGTAGCCGCCGTCCCTCACACGATAAACGGCAAAAAGGTAGAACTGGCCGTTACCCGGATAATTCACGGTTTGAAAGTTCCCAATCTCGACTCCCTGGCCAATCCCGAGGCGCTTGATGAATATCGGAATATTCTCAAGGAGCTGCCGACCTCTTGAGCCCGTCAGCTTTCTTATTGCATGTGCAATCCACGAACTCTATCTTGGAGCCGTAACAAGCGGCTATTAATCGAACTGAAATCGTCAATACGGAAATTGCTTACCAATAAAGGAGTATTTAGAATGAAGCGAACTCTCGTTCTCGGCATGTGTGTTCTCATGCTGGTGGGCTCGCTGGGATGCGGCTGGTCCAAAAAGCAAAGGGGCGCGGTTATTGGCGCCGGAGCCGGGGCCGTTGTCGGCGGCGTTATCGGCGATAAGGCCGGCAACACGGCCGTGGGAGCCATCCTCGGAGCCATGATCGGCGGCGCCGCCGGTGCCTATATCGGAAATTACATGGACAAGCAGGCGGCTGAAATCGAGCGCGATCTCGAAGGAGCCACGGTCGAGCGCATCGGCGAAGGTATCAAGATAACATTCGATTCGGGAATTCTATTCGATATCAATTCATCGACGCTGCAGCCCGCCGCCAGAGAGAATCTGACCAAACTGTCGGCCATTCTCAACAAGTACGGTGATACGGAGATCCTGGTCGAAGGCCACACTGACTCCACAGGTACGCGGGACTACAATCTGACGCTGTCAATGCGCCGGGCGCAGTCCGTAGCCAATCATATGACCAACCTTCAGGTCATGGCCAACCGTTTCCGCATTATGGGCTATGGACCGGACCAGCCGGTCGCTACCAACACCACCTCTTCGGGCCGGCAGGCCAATCGGCGGGTGGATATTGCCATATTCGCCAATGACAAGCTCAAGGGTACAGCCGAGGACAAGATCGGAGGCTAGACAGGCTGGTTCCAGCACGAATCGAGGGCCAGAACGAACAAAGAACCGGACCCGCGATAATTCGCCGGTCCGGTTCTCTATTTCAGGCTCTGGGTAGGGACTTAGTAGCGTACGTCCGAGTCGCTGCGGGAGACCAGGAGCTTGGGACCTTCCCCCTTCCCGGTCGGCTCGGGGCCTCTGGTTAGAATAAGGCTGTCCCGCGTCTGTCGGTGTTCCTCGAGAACCTGGTTCAAGTCCCGGCTATACTCGCTCGCCTTCCGCATCCGTTCGATATTTTCCCTTAGCGACGCCGACATGGCCTCGGTGTCATTGAGCGGCAGATCCCGGAGCCTCTGGGAAGCGTCTTTTTCGAGTCGAGAGAATACCAGGTCGATATCATCGATCATGTGCGAACCACAGAGAGCCATCGCCACCACCACCAGATCGATAGCTATCGCGAACAGCAGTGAAAACAATGTGAGCCGATCCATCGGATACAGATCTTTGATCACCAGCATCAGCGCCTGCTGGCCGTTGGCAGGCGTCTCGATATAGTTGGCCGTGAGCGGCGGCGGCGGAAGTTCCGCATCTGAGGAAGTGATCATTGAGTAGGCGCTCAAAGGAAAACGCACCGCCGCATAATTCACCGCTTGGTACTGCTCGCCCACAGGCCGGTCACTGTCCAGCTCCATGAGAATCGAATCCACCAGGCCGACATAGACCTCCATCAAGCGCACGTTGCTGGAAATGCGGTCCCCCCAGCTATTAAGGTAGTTGACGATGATCCCCTGACCCGCCCCCTGGCGGTAGTCGTTCCCCTGATTCTTCTCCCAGGAGACTACGGTCCGCCGGGCACCATCGATTACCGACTGAATGAATGGATCATTGGAACCTTCATCCACCACGGTGGCCCAACCCTTGGTCTGCTCCATGTCGATGAGATCGGCAATGCGCCCAACCTGGTATTCGCCCTGCGAACGCGCAAGCTTGGCGGCAGCGGCGTATTCTCCCGCCACCGGGCGAGCGTCGGATGTGTAGGCGGCACGAGCCGATTGGGCTCGGGTGTTACCCTTGAGGCTGGAATTGAAGTTGGCGTAAGAAAAGAAGACGGAAAAGATGGCGACTATTGAAAACACGGCTACATACGTCAGGCGGTGAGATTTGAGGCGCATAAGGTTCCAGGCAATCCCAAGCATCGCCGTCTGAATTCCCAGTGACCCGATGATAGCCAGCGGCGTATCCAGGAAAATCACCAGCCCCTGATAGGTGGTGAAAAAGGACAGCACGGAAATGAGAAAGGTCCCGCCGTAGATGAGCACAGGCGACAGCCTCGACGTGTTGAGTATCCGCATTATAGAACCCTGTGTTTAGAGCGTCGTCAGCCTATGAGTAGAACCGCCGTTCTACCCCCGTTTTGTTCATATTATCGGCCCCGGGAGAAGAATGTTTAGACGGATGTAACATTCTGTGGCACACTCGATTATCCAAACCGACCAACCTCACCAAAGCGTCGTCCGGCATTGCGCTGAGGCACCACAACAAGCACCTGTTATTCCATATTTACCGCAGTATGCGATTGCTATGGATAGTCTCATCAATTATCATGACCCTATGCCAAAACACATTCTGCTTGCGCTGATCCTGCTCGCGGGTGTGAGCAACGCGTACGCCCGGACCACCCCGGTCGAAGGCATCGCCTCCAAAACACCCGAACTCAAGGCTTTCACCAACGCCCGAATCATCGTCTCGCCCGAGCGGACGGTCGAAAAAGGCGTGCTTGTAATCGACCACGGCAAGGTTGTTGCCGTTGGAGCCGACATCGCGGTGCCCGAGGGCGCCGAAGTGGTTGATCTTCTCGGCCGAACAATTTATCCCGGTTTCGTCGAGCCGTATTCCGAGTACGGACTAGAGTCTGTCCCGGAGATAGAAAGAAACAAGTCACGCCAACCGATTTACGCAGCCGACCGAATGGGCGGAGATGCCTGGAACGACGCCATCCACGCCCAGGAAGACTGGGTTAGACATTTCAAGCCGAATAAGAAAGCGGCGGAAGATTTTCTCAGAGTCGGCTTCACCTGCGTACAGTCGGGTCGGCTCGACGGTGTTCTTAGGGGAAGGGCTTTTGTCGCCTCGCTGGGCGACGGTCTCCCCAACGATCTGGTGATCAACCCGCAGTCCTGGCAATTTGCCAGTTTCAACAAGGGTTCGTCGCCACAGGCCTACCCAAGCTCGCAGATGGGCTGTATCGCGTTGATTCGCCAGACGTTGTACGATGTGGACTGGTATCTGCAAGCTCACGCCGCCTACTCAGAAAATCCGGAACAGGCCATGCCCGAATTCAACGCCGCTATTGCGGCCCTGGCCAACGTTAGGAACGAGGGTTTCCTGTTTGAGGCCGGCGACGATCAGGTAACGTTGCGGTTTCATCGCATTGCCACCGAGTTCGGCATGCCCACAGTTATAGTTGGCTCGGGTCACGAGTATGAGGTGATCGAGGCGATCAAAGAGGCCGGGCGAACGTTGGTTCTTCCGCTGACCTTCCCCCAACCGCCCGGGGTCAAGACGTACGACGAGGAACTCGACGTCTGTCTGGCCGATCTCAGACGCTGGGAAAGGGCACCTTCGAATCCGGCCGTGCTCGAGCAAAACGGCGTCAGCTTCGCTTTCACCAGTCGGGGCCTGAAGAATAAGGAGGATTTTCTAAAAAACGTCAGAAAGGCCGTCGCTTTTGGGCTGTCAAAAGAGACGGCACTGGCTGCCATGACAACCATCCCCGCCGAGATCTGCGGCGTTGGCAACGACGTGGGCTCGCTGGTGACCGGGAGAGCCGCCGATTTCATAGTGTGCGACGGCGACATATTCGACGACAACACTAACGTTCTGTCAGCCTGGACACACGGGGTTGAGACAAATCTTCTTGCGCGTGACCGCGTGGATTTCGGCGGAAAGTACGCATTCGAATTCGAAGGCCTTGCTTTCGAGCTGTCCGTAGAAGACAACTACCCCTGTGTCGATAGGAGACTGAGCGGAAAACTTAGAACCGACAGCCTCACTATTGACTTGAAGCACGTCAAGGAAGACGGAGCCAGGCTAAACTTCACGGCTCCCTTTGACACCCTCCGCGATTATTACTGCGTGCGATTCAGCGGCCAAAGGTCAGGGAACACCTTAAGCGGCAGAGCGGCTCTCAATAACGGCAACAGGGTAGAGTGGACGGCGGTCTGGTCCGGTCCGCTGAAGGACAAGAAAGATTCCGAGTCCAGCAAAGCTGTTGACACCGTCTTAATCTCCCGCCTGAGCTACCCGAACCTCGCTTACGGTCGGGAGAGCCGGCCTCCCCTGGAGAACCTTCTCATCAAGAACGGCACGGTATGGACTTCCGAAGACGACGGCGTGCTTGAAGAGACAGACATCCTCATAAAGGACGGTAAGTTTGAGCGTCTCGGCAAGAACCTCGAGGCGCCGTCGGGTTACCGCACGATCGACGCTTCCGGCAGGCACGTCACGGCGGGAGTTATCGATGAGCATTCGCACGTGGCTATTACCGGCAACGTCAACGAGGGGACTTCAGCCGTTTCCTCGGAAGTCCGGATCGCCGACATCGTGGACGCCGAGGATATCGCCCTGTACCGCTCGCTGGCCGGCGGCGTTACCATGGCCCGGCTGCTTCACGGCTCGGCCAACCCGATCGGCGGCGAGGCCCAGATTATCAAATATCGCTGGGGTTCAGCGGCCGAAGATCTGAAGTTCACGCCCGCCCCACCCTCAATCAAGTTCGCGCTTGGGGAAAACGTCAAGCAGTCCAACTGGGGAGATGAGTTCAAGATCCGCTATCCTCAGACTCGTATGGGTGTGGAGACGATCATTAGAGACGCTTTCCAGCGTGCGGTCGAGTACGAAGCTGACTGGGCCGCCTACAACGCGCTCAGCCGTAGAGACCGTGAGAAGACTGTCCCGCCGAGGAAGAACCTTCGTCTGGAAGCCCTGGTCGAGGTGCTGCACTCGCGAATGTTCATCACCTGTCACAGCTATGTGCAGTCGGAGATTCTGATGCTGATGCGGCTGGCCGAGCATTTTGGTTTCCGCATTACGACTTTTACGCACATCCTTGAAGGTTACAAGGTCGCGGCAGAGATGGCGCGTCACGGCGCCACCGGAGGGGCTTTTTCCGACTGGTGGGCCTACAAATTCGAGGTCTACGACGCTATCCCGCAGAATCCCGGCATCATGCACGAACAGGGCGTGATCGTCTCTGTTAACTCCGACAGCGAGCGCCTGCAACGCCTGCTCAACCAGGAGGCCGCCAAGTCAGTGCAGTACTGCGGCATGAGCCAGGAGGACGCCTGGAAGATGGTGACGATAAACCCGGCAAAGCAATTGAAGGCCGACCAATGGGTGGGCAGCATCAAACCCGGCAAAGACGCCGATTTCGTCATCTGGAACCACAATCCTCTGTCGGTATATGCGAAGCCCGAGCAGACGTGGGTCGAAGGTCGAAAGTACTTCGACCTGGACCAGGACCTCGCCCTGCGGGAGAGTATTCGCGAAGAGAGAAACGCATTGATCCAAAAAGTGCTGAAAGTCTCTGACGACGACAAGTGGAAGCACCACAAGAAGAAGAAGCCTGGGACAAGCCATTACCCGGACAAATCAATGTCGTCGCAAACAAGGGAAGGAGAGTAACGTGAGAAAGTTCACTACCCTACTGTTGCTCCTGCTTCTCTGCGGAGCCGCAGCCGGTCACGACTATGTTCCGGCCCCAGCGCAGTCCGCGCCGATCCTTCTCAAGGGCGGTACTCTGTTCACAATCAGCGACGGTGTGAAACCGGGGTTTGATTTGCTCATGGTCGAAGGCCGCATCGCGCAAATCGGCGATAATCTGACGCCGCCGGAGAACGCCGAGATCATAGACGTCACCGGCAAGCACGTTTATCCCGGTTTGATTGCCGCCGGTACGCAAATTGGACTCGTGGAAATCGGTGCCGTACGAGCGACCAAAGATGAATGTGAAGTGGGCAGAGTCAATCCCGATGTCCAGTCACATATGGCTTACAATCCGGATTCGGAGATAATTCCCACGGTGCGTTCCAACGGCGTGGCCTACGCCCAGGTTGTTCCCACCGGCTCCATGATACGCGGTCGTTCCTGCCTGCTCAACCTTGACGCCTGGACGAAGGAAGACGCTGCCGAGAAACTGGAGGTCGGGCTGCACATCTCCTGGCCGACCGTTGCCGTGCGCACTTCCTGGGACGAAAAGCGCAGTCCCGAGGAACAGAAAAGACAGATGGCAGAAAACCGCCGGAAACTCGCCAAGGCGTTTGATGACGCCCGGGCCTACGCTACTGCCAAAGCCGCAAACCCCGATATAGACATCGACTCTCGCTGGGAGGCCTTGCTGCCCGTACTGACAGCAGATATCCCGGTATTCATGCACGCTGGTGACCGCCGCCAGATCGAGCAGGCGATGCAGTTCTGCAACGAGCGCCGACTGCGCATGGTCCTGGTAGGCGGCGAAGAAGCCTGGAAAGTCACCGATCTTCTGGTGAAGAACGACGTCCCGGTCATCTACGCCAGGTCGCACTCGCTTCCTATGCGGTCCGATGACAATTACGACCAGGCCTACAAAATCCCGGCCCTCCTGCACGAAGCCGGAGTGAAAATCTGCTTTGGCGTTGAGAGCACCTGGCCCACACGCAATATGCCGTTCGACGCCGGGCACGCCGTGGCCTTCGGCCTCGAAAAGGACGCCGCTCTCAGGGCCATGACTTTGACACCGGCGGAAGTATTCGGTGTGGCCGAATCACTGGGCTCTCTGGAAGTCGGGAAAAAGGCCAGTGTGATCGTCTCTGAGGGAGACATTATGGATCACTTGTCGCATAACGTGACGCATATGTTTATTGAAGGCCGGGCGGTCGACCTGGACAACAAGCACAAAGAGCTATATCGCAAATATCGATCCCGATCGATCGAATAGACATCGTCTGGCACCGACACAGAGAAAGGGAACTCTTCAAGGGTTCCCTTTCTCTCGTTGCGATACATTGATCCGGTTTTAGAGCTGGAAGCCGACGGCGAAGTTGAAGTCAGATGTGTCATAGTCCGAAAGCTGCCACGTGAAGAAGACAGCGAAGTTGAAGGGAGCTATGAACGGCGTCAGGTTGCCCAGCCCGAATCCGATTTCACTGTATGGTTTGTCGGCCGTGTTCACTTGAGCGTCGTCGTCAAGGAAAGTGTGATTTTTGAACTCGGTCCAGCAGACCCCGCCGTGCAGGCTCAACCAGAAAGGGATGTCTCTGACAAGCGGAAGATCGCCGGCCGTCCACAACCGCCTGCGGAACTCATGCTGTCCCCGAAAGGCAAGGACGCGATTGCCGGAGAAATTGTTCTCGTCGAAAGTCAGAAAATCACCGGCCTCCGAAAGGTATTGCTGGCCGAAGTCGACCGCGAAGTATTTCTGCGGCGGCAGATCACCGTCCGAGGCACCCGCATACAGATACAGCGATGTCACTCCCAGACCCAATGTGCGCTGACTGCGACGGAGTGAAACCCAATAGCGACGGAAATCAAAATCGTTCTCGATGAAATCCGGCGAGGCATATTCCACACCGACCTTACACAGAGAGTACTGCGTGCTGCTAATCCGCCTGAAACGGCGTTTGTTCTTAAACATTTTGCGTGAGTCAAAGGTGAACTCAGCCTCTACCGATCTTAGCTTACCGTCGTGGATAGCGGGATTGACGTGCAAAGTATCTTCGCCGAAAAAGCTGTAATCCGTCAACGCCGGCATCGAAAACTGCTGAAAATCCGAATAGGCCAGCGACAGACCGGTGTGGTCGACAAGCTTGGTAGACGCGAACACCCGGAAGCCCTCAGCGCGATAGTAATCCATCGGATCAATATTGGCGAAAAGCGACCAGAAATTGAAGCTTCGTCCCGGACCAGAGATTACCGTTGGCCGCTTCACCACCCGGTTCAGGTAATCGAATCCAACCTCCATCCGTTTCGCCCGGTCGAGGTGGTAGGTGAGACCGTACTTGTGCTCCCACCGCTCGGCTTCGAAGGCATAGCCGCTCTGGAGACGGAGGTCGAAATTTCGTATCGGTTCCTCGATCTCAGCCCCCAGGCCAACATAAGGCCCCTCAACCCGGTTGTACCGGAAAATATCGTCGTCACCAAAAGCCGTCAACGCCACCGCGGCGGCCACCGCGGTCAAGGCTATTTTGCCTACCGAAGGCGGCTCGTTTTCTACGGAGTCGATTCGTTGATACTCGTGAACTTCGAAATCCGTCAGGGGGATGGTCTGTCGGGCCTGCCATGCAAGGCTGTCATAATCATCGGCCTCCTCGACGACCTCTATTATCGCCTCGCCAAAAGTCTTCTCGGGTATCCCGGTCTCAATGTGATAGTCGTACAAAGACGCAGTGTGCGAAAGGCCTATTCTGTCCGGGATAGTTGGGAAGTGGATTTCCACCACCGCCGAAAAACGGATATCTATCGGCATCCAATACTCGTCCTGAAACTGAGCAAACCGCTGAGAATAGCTCAGTTCCGAGACCATTGGAAACTCCACACCGGGGCTGAATCCGACGTCGACTCTTATGACATCGTAAGTTGAATCGGCGATGTGTATGTACCCCACGAACAGGGGGTCCGCAGGATTAATCGGCTCTATTTCCAGCTTGAACACGGCTTGCGAATCAACGAAGATCGTGTCCAGGAGATAGTAGTTGTAATGATCCAGAGCGTCTTCGGCCGTGGGAGTTACGATCGAATACTGGCCTATGTCAATGCGGTTCTTATTGAAATTGAGAATCTCCCCCACCGTGACAAGGTTGCCCTCGGCAGGAATATTGGCCGACTGCCGCCGCGAAGTGATCACTTCCTTGTACTTGCCCGGCTGCTCCCAATAGGCGGTGGTCTGACTCTCGGCAATCATCAGGATCTCGGTGGAATCCGGGTTGGTCTCATCGGTGGCAAGCACTTTGGTATAGGCATCGTAGCTGTAATCGTGAATGCGGCCGAGAATGTCTTCTTTGCGCTTGATTGCCTCTACGATGATCCTCTGACCCGGATCGTAGGCCCGGGTATAAACCGATATGCCCTCGATTTCAACCGCCGAGGAGTGCAGACAGATATCCAGATCGCTCAGCGTATCCGAGAGGGTCGCCAGATGTTTCTCGGAGTAGTAGGCGATGTGGCTGAACTTGAGATTCCTCTCCCCCGACCCCAGAACCAGTCGATACTGCCCCTCCCCGTTGGCCAGGGTCGAACGCCCGGTACCTTCTACCCTCACAGTGGCAAACGGAATCGGAAGGCGGCTGTCGAAATCGAACACGGTACCTTCGACAACCAGTCGATCCGTCAGACTCTCCGGCTGCGCAGAGATGCCTGTCGCGCACAGGAACAAGACCGCTGCCCCTGTGAATAGTGCTTTGCAGTATGACTCCATGATCTTCCTTGATAAAAGAATGTACTTCTGTTCCCTAACGGGAAGCAAAAGCGGTGCCCGCCTCCTCCTCCTTATCGTTCAGTAGTTTACGTGGTCCGGGGAGTCTTTGTTGCGGGAGATTGACACACCCCCGCCTCTAATCTGTGCGGCCGGTTTTTGTCAGCGCACGTACAGCATCAGGTAAACCGTCACACCGGAGACAGAGACGTACATCCAGACCGGCCAGACCCAACGGGCTATCCGGCGATGCCGGTCAAAGCTCTCCGTAACGGCCCACCAGACCATCACCAGTATAAACGGCACCATGACGGCTGCAAGAACAATATGAGGGATCAGAACGGCCAGATAGACGATGCGGGTCCAGTCTTCATAGGGATAAGGGACCGACCCAACCTGATAATGGTAGAAGAGATAGCTCGTTAGAAACAGCACCGAGGAACACAGCGCCACGATCATGAACTTCCTGTGAACATCCTGTTTGCCCCGACGAATATTGGCGAAGCCAAAAGCCAGCAGGGTGGCGCTAATCATGTTGAGCGCGGCGTTCAGGGTCGGAAGATCTGCGGCACTCACTGAAAACTCCTCGCCAGAACCTGGATATCCTGGCGAAGCCTCTTCATATCCTCGGCGTCCAGATGCTCATAATAGCCCCGGATGCGCCCCTGGGGATCGACCAGTACGAACCGCGTGCTGTGGTTGGCCGGGAAATCCCCGCTCAATTTGAATCCTTCCTCGGACAAAGCCCTGACCTCTTCCATCTCCCCCCTTATGAACAGCCAGCGATTATCGTTCACGCCCAAATTGCTGAGGTACTCCCTCATAACCGACAGGCTGTCGTGGGCCGGGTCTACATCGATCGACAAGAACTGGACCAGATCGGAGTGACCGTAGAGCTCCCAGAGCGCCTTCATTTCAACCGCCATAGTCGGACAGATCGCCTTGCATCGAGTGAAGATGAAATCAGCGACGGTTATTTTCCCCAGCAGATCAAGTTGGTCGAAATCTCCCCCGCTCCGCTCGGTAAAGTCGAACTCAGGCACCTGGCCCAGCACCGGGAGGTTATTGCGCGACATCTCCGCCTGCCCAATCACCGCCAGACCAAAAGCGCCCGCCAGAACCACGATTACCACCGCCAGGGCGAGCACCAATGAGAACCGGCGATCTTCCTCGATCAGCGCCTCCCTCCCTCGCTTGACGGCCGAGAACAAAACCAGGGCCAGGCCTATGAACAAAGCCGCAATCCACAGGTGGAAAAGCTCCAGGATCGGCGACATACCAGCTGCCACGAAAACCAACCCCAGCACCAGTTGGACAGTGATCAGGATCAACAGACCCCAGACAGCCTGTTTGACGAGGATCGAGGGCCGACGGCTGAGCCTCAGCAAACTGAAACCGACAAAAAGTGTAAACAGGGCCAGGACGATCCCGACGATGAGATGCAGGTCGGAGACGAGCCCGACCATTGAAAGCCATTGCGCGCTCGACCAGAGCGGATAAACCTCAGCTATTCCGGACACTGCCTCTCTGACCTGGCTTCCGAGGATAATCACCAGAATCCCGCCCAGCCACAGCAGGCCGACCCAGACGCGAACTTTCTTCGGATAGTAAGACTCTTCCTCACCCCCGGAGTGCTCCAGATGATAGGATTCCTGCATGACGTACATCAGCAAGCTGACAATGACCAGCGACAGCACCATGTGAACGGTCACCACGAAGGGCTGCAGTTGCGAGGCCACCACAACCGACCCCTGCCAGCCCTCAAACGCCACCAGCACGGCGGCGGCCAGCGTGGGATACAGGAGCCGCGGTGTCTTGCGGTAGTGGATCAGGGCCAGGACCGCTGTTATGACGATCAGGATACCTACCATCATGCCGCAGACCCGATTGAAATATTCAATCCAGGCCAAAGTCAGATTGAAGCTGGCCGGGCTTATGTCGGGCGGCAGTTGGGAGATATTCAGCGGCGGAATCCAGCGACCGAAACACTTCGGCCAGTCGGGACAGCCCATGCCGGCGCCGGAAACACGCACCAGGCCGCCCATGAAAATCAGGAAATAGGTAGCCAGTGTAGTCAGAAAAGCGAATCTTTGGAAACTCTTCATGCTGGTTTTCCCCAAACGAAAAAGGGGGCCGGATCAGCCCTTTCAGAAAGTGTCCCGTACAGGACCATGTTACAGGAGGGCGAGGCCGCCGTCAAGGGATTACTACTCGCTCGGCGATATCTCTCGATGCAGAACCGTGTCGGAACGTACGCTTTCGGCCGGGGGCAGGGTTGGCCCGGACGTTGATTGCTCGTAGATCACCGCCTGATCGTTGATGGGTCCGGCCCTGACACCGTCGATGATTCCCCGATCCATCGTGTCAAACATGGTAAAAACGACGAAAGCCGCCAGAAACAGAAGGGCACCCAGAAGAATTACGGCGTACAGCTTGTTATCGTACTTGAGGTGCATGAAGAACAGGGCCACCAGCGAGGCCTTGGCAGCCGCGATTATCATCGCCACCAGCAGATTAATCGGCCCGAGGTCGATTGTGGCCACCCAGACGGTCACGACCGTCAGGATTAGCAGAGCGGAACCTATTCCCAGATAGGTCTGCAAAGGCAATATGTGTATGGCGCGCTTCGGCTGCGTCATCTCTATTGCCTACGATATCAGATACAACAGGGGGAACAGGAAAATCCAGATCAGATCGACCAGGTGCCAGTAAAGACCGGTCATCTCAATCGGCGTGTAGTATTTGCCGGAGAAGTGCCCTTTGGAAGTCCGGTAAGCGATCCAGCCAATTACGCCCATCCCGATCAGGACGTGGATGCCGTGCAGCCCGGTCATCATGAAGTAGACCGAGAAAAACACGTGCGGGTTGCTTCCGGCGATTCCCTCAAAAGTGTAATACTTGCCAGGCAACTGCCCCAGTTCAAATTTGTGAGCGTACTCAAAATACTTGATTACCAGAAACACGGAGGCCAGCGCCAGGGTAGCAAACAGATTTAGCAGGGTTGCCCGCTTCTGGTCCAACTGCATACTGCGAATCGCCAGCGCCATCGTCACCGAGCTGGTAATCAGTACAACGGTGTTGATCGCCCCCAGAGTGATGTCCAGATGCGTATGGGCGTCGTAGAACATTTCCGGATTCCAGGCGCGATATATAGCGTAGAAACAGAACAGGCCGCCAAACAGGAGAATCTCCGTCAGGAGGAAAATCCACATCCCCAGCTTGGCCGATTCCTGCTGCTGCTCGGAATCAACGAAGTGGTGCTGGAGGTGCGCCGCCGTTCCGGCCGCAGCGTTTTCAGCGCTCATGCGGTCACCTTCCCTTTCTCGTCCTCCGGCGTAACTTCGATCCGATCGTAGTCGTAAGGTCCATGCTCAAGCACCTTATCCGTATCGAAATTGTGGGCTATCGGCGGCGATGCAGTCTCCCATTCCATTGTCAGCGAACCCCAGGGATTCGCTCCCACGCGCCGACCCTTGAACAGGGACGCGATAAGATATACAAACATAATCAGAAACCCGAAACCGAGCACGTAGGCGCCGATTGAGGAAAAGCCGTGCATGCGGGCGAACTGTTCTCCGTACTGGTAGTATCGTCGCGGCATCCCCTGCGAGCCCATCACGAACTGCGTGAAAAACGTCATATTGAAGCCGACAAACACGAACGCACAGGCTACCCGGGCCCAGAGCTCGCTGTACATTCGTCCAAACATCTTCGGCCACCAGTAATGTATTCCGCCCAGCAGCGCCATCACCGTCCCCCCCATCATGACATAATGAAAGTGCGCGACTACGAAGTAAGTGTCGTGCAGGTGAATATCGACCGACAGCGCCCCAAGGAAAATCCCCGTCAAGCCTCCGACCGTGAAAAGGACCAGAAACGATATGGCGTACAGCATCGGCGTTTTGAACGAAATCTGACCCTTGTACATAGTCGTGAGCCAGTTGAATATCTTTATCCCCGATGGTATCCCGACAAAAAACGTGATAAACGAAAACAGCATCGCCGCCAGTTCCGACTGCCCGGAGGTGAACATGTGATGTCCCCAGACCAGGAAACTCATCAGTGCGATGCCCAGCGAAGAATAGGCGATGGCCTTGTAGCCGAAGATCCTCCGGTGACTGAAAGTTGCGATCAGTTCGCTGATTATTCCCATGCCGGGCAGGATCATGATATACACCGCCGGATGTGAGTAGAACCAGAAGAAATGCTGGTACAAGACCGGATCGCCGCCCATAGCCGGGTCAAAGATCCCGATCCCCATCAAGCGCTCGACAATCAGCAGCGCCACGGTAATTCCCAGGACCGGCGTGGCCAGGACCTGAATCACAGCCGTGGCGTACAGCCCCCAGACCATCAAGGGCATTTTGAACCAGGTCATCCCCGGCGCCCTGAGTTTATGAATCGTCACTATAAAATTAAGACCGGTGAAAATCGAACTGAAGCCAAGGATGAACACCCCTGTAGTCATTGAAATCACGGCCGTGTTCGTACCCGTGCTGTAAGGCGTGTAGAAAGTCCAGCCGGTATCAACGCCTCCCTGAAGAATCGAAAAGACCGCGATCAGAGCCCCGGCGACATATATGTACCAACTGGCCAGGTTGAGCCTCGGAAAGGCTACGTCTTTGGCGCCGATCATCAGCGGCAGGACAAAATTACCCAGCGCGGCCGGAATCGAAGGGATGATAAACAGGAAGATCATGATCGCGCCGTGAAGCGTAAAGAACTGGTTGTAAGTATCGGCGTCCATCAAAACACGGTCGGGGCTCAGGAGCTCCGTGCGAAGAATCACCGCCAGCAGGCCGGCCAGGGCGAAAAAGAACATGATGGCCACAAAATACATAATGCCGATTCGTTTGTGATCCACCGTGAGCAGCCAGGACTTGATCCCTTTTGGCGAACTCAGATAGCTGTCGTGGGTTATATCGCTCATAGCTCTGACCTAATTCTGGTTTATCTTCTTTATATAGGCAATCAGGGCGTCGACCTGCCGGTCCTTGAGAATGCCCTGAAAAGTCGGCATGACCGGCTGGTAACCATCGGCCACTTTCGCCTTTGGATTCAGAATTGATTCCCGCATGTAGTTTTCATCCATAAGAACGCTGGAGCCGTCGCTCATACGAATCTCACTCCCGAATCGGCCGAGGAAAGTCGGACCTTCCAGTTTCTTGCCGTCGAGAGTATGACAGGTGACACAGGCTTTGGTAGTATACAACTGCTCGCCGTACTCCTCGAGCGTGAGGCCTTCCCCGAACACGGTTGACGCCTCCAACCAGGCGGCGTAGGCGGAATCGCTGACAACTTTCACGCTGCCGATCATCTCCGAATGACCCTTACCGCAGAACTCCGTGCAGTACAGATCGTACTCACCTTCGCGAGTCGCCTCGAACCAGGACATGGAATAGCGGTTGGGGAGAACGTCCATTTTTATCCTGAAACTGGGGACAAAAAAGCTGTGAATGACGTCCGTGGACGACATCAGCAGCTTGACCGGCTGATTTACCGGCACGACCAGTTCGTTGACGGCGTTGGCCCCCTCGGGGTAGTCAAACGTCCAGAACCATTTCTGGCCGGTTACCTTGACCTCTGTAGCGTAGGCGGGCGTCACGACCATTCTCATGTAGTCTTTGAAACCCCAGAAGAACACGATCACTATCAGCACGGTCGGGATTGCCGTCCAGGCGATCTCCAGGAAGAGATTGTGGTCCTTGGAGGTTGTGAGACCTGTTTTACCGCGACGCCGGTACCGAAGGCCGAAAAAGACAACGCCGAACACAACGATGGCGAAAAACACCGTGCTGACGTACAGAATGAAGTTGAAGAGGGCGTCCACCTCGCCGGCCATCGTTGATGACTGCGGGGGCAGCCAGAATGAACCCGTACTATCCATATCAGATCAATTCCTCACACCGTTTGTCGAAAGCGAACCAACGGCCGCAGCTTTCCTGCGGCTGCGCCGTCGCTCACCCAGCCGAAGCAATGCGATCAGCACCGTCAGGGCGACAAGCACGGTGGCGCCGCCCAGACGCATTACATTGCCTGCCATAACTACATATCCCCCGGCGTCCGGATCATAGTGAAAGCAATAGAGAATCAAGCGGTCGAGCGAGCTGCCGATTTTCCCCTCGGACGCCTCCAGCAGACTTAGCTTTAGATCCTGCTGCCTAAATTCGATTCCGTAGAGATAGCGGGATATAGTCCCGTCCTCCGCAATCACAAACGCTACTGCCGGATGCGCATACTCGTCCCGATCCTCATCGTAGAAATACTTGAACCCGACCGCGTCCGCCAGCTCCTCGATCTGGCCCTGAGCCCCCACGTGAAATACCCAGCCGGATTCACCGGTCAAAGTATCAAAGTCGTTCAGGTAATTTGTTTTCTTGGCGTGTGCCAATTCAGCGGTCTCGGTCGGGTCGATCCCTATCGTAATCATTTGAAATTCTTCACCGGGCTTCCAATCCAACTGCCGAACACCGTCCGAAAGCCCGTTGAACACCAGATTACAGAGCATCGGACATTCGTAATAGCCCAGAGTCAGCAGCAGCGGCTTGCCCTTGCCCAGGTAGTCGCTCAAGGGCACCTTCTCACCGTTGTCGTTGGTAAACACCAGGTTCGGGGGAATTTTCTCCCCCAGGTGCTCTTCGATATCGATTCGCTCCAGTTCGGCCTGAGTCTCGAGAACAGCCTGTGCCAGACCAGCTCTCGGGACCAGCGTCACCGTAATAGCGAGTAGAAGGATCGTTAAAGTCCACAATAGACTCATTTTGAAAGACTGCAACATGACTCCCTCAATAACGGCTGTTACCTGATTTGAGTTCCCGAGGCTTCGCGCGCCATAAGAACCATCGCGCTGTCAATCGGGACTTGATAAGTCTCCCTTGTCGAGTCGATTAGCCGGTAGCTGGTTAGCACTTCAACCTCGGCGGCCTGGAGGGCCTTGAGGTCGGGAGATTCCGGCTGGAGGACGTTCTCAAGAACGACTTCCTCTCGAACGGCAATGAAATAATCGTAGAGCAGCACCACGGCGATGACAATGACCACCACACTTACCAGAATGACCCCGACCAGCGAGCGGACGTTGGCGTCCCGCTTTTCGTATCCCGAGGGGTTGGTGGAATGTGAGGAGCTCATATACTGATCTCAGTTATTGACGAAATTTATGGAATTATCAAGCTCCGGATCTCCGACCGGCACAACCGGACTGGAGCCGATACGTCGCCAGAGCTGCCAGATGAAAATACCGCCCAGCCCCAATACCGCCGCTATCTCCAGGCCACCTATTGAGGCCCCCTGCTCCGTGAACGTAGGATAGATCAGCCAGTAGTAGTCAAGCCAGTGCATTACCAGGAACCAAATCCCGAGAAAGCCCATGATCGGCAGGCTCCGCTTAACGTTTCTGAATAAGAGTATAACAAATGGCAGGGCGAAGTGGCCGAACAGCAGCACCAGGCTGACGATCTTCCAACTCCCTTCCCATCGGGCGGTATACCAGAAAGTTTCCTCTGGAAGGTTGCCGTACCAGATCAGGAAATACTGGGCAAATCCGATATAGCCCCAGAAGATCGTGAAGGCCAGCATCAACTTACCCAGATCGTGAAAGTGTTCCAGCGTAAAAGTGTTCCTGAGAGCATCCTCTTTCCTCAGGTACAGGCAAACGCCCGTAACCACGGCAACCGCGTTCAGGAAGCTGCCCGAAAAAAGGTACACACCAAACACTGTCGAGAACCAGTGCGGCTCCAACGACATCAACCAGTCCCAACCGGACAGCGTAATGGTTGCCGCAAACAGCAGCATCCCTATGGCGGAGATTTTCCGCATACTTTTTAGATGTTCCGGTTTGTGCCCCGCGTCCTGTTTCAGCGACACCCTATAGAGCAACACGGCCAGTATCGACCAGATAGCAAAGTACGCCACGGTTCTGATCGTAAAAAAGCCCACGTTGAGATAGGCGGCTTTGCCTTGAAGCGCATGATCCGCCGCCACGGCTTCCGTATGCGACCAATGGTACAGGTCGTGAATACCGAAGTAGACCGGAATGAACGCCAGAAACAGCCAGGGAAGCTGCATCATCAGGTTTTCGCAAATCCTTCGTACTACCACGCTCCATCGCGCGCCGGTCAGGTGATGCATCATCGTGAAAAACAATCCACCGAGAGCTATGCTGGTCCAAAAGACAAACGCTGTCAGAAACGCGTGGTAAAAACGCTCGGGTTCCGAGACCCAGCCCAGGGCACTGGCTGCCAGTCCGACAACACCAACCACCAGGGCGATGATTCCCAGGCGACCTTTTTCAATCAGCTTGTATGTCTTGCTGTCAGCCGTCATTAGTCTTCCATTCCGCTATTTCAAACCCTGCCGTATCGACTCGGGCACGTCTTCGACGGTTGCGTTCTGGCTGCGCTGTAACGCCCGGAAGTAGGCCACGATAGCCCAGCGATCTTCCACCGAGATCTGATATTTGTACGGCGGCATATTGCGAATGCCGTTGGTAATCACATCGAAAAGGTGCCCGTCTTCGACATCGCGAAGCCTCTGCTCGTGGAAGCTTGGCGGCGCCAGCATACCTTTCTGAACCACAATCGCCTTGATATCCTGAGCCGCTCCCGTCTGGCCGTGACAGGGAGAACAATAGATGCTGTACCTCTCTCGCCCGCGCTCCAGCAGTTCCATTGTAACCGGCACCGGGGATACCTTGACGAGTTTGCCGTTCTCCGTTTTTCCAGTATAAAAAACTACGTCCTCGCGAAGCCAGCCGCGCGCGACGGTACCTTCCACCGGCTGGCGCATCGCCTGACCATCGACAAAGAACTCGCTCGACGCCTGCGCCTTGTATTTCGGCTGCTCGTCCATGTTGGTGTTGAGATGGATGGGCGGTTCATCCGAGGGCCGGTTGCGAGCGCAGCCCACCGCCAGCACCAGGCACAACATCGCGGCTGTTAGTATTCTCATCTTCATTTGCCCGTCACCACTTCAACGTTCTTGCCGCCGATTGACTCCAGGAAGGCCGCCGTTTCCTTTTCATCGAACTGAGGGTCTTCCGCTTCAATACTCACGAAAAACCCGTCGTCCGAGAATTTCCCGAAGTTCGGGGAATAGAAAATCCCGTGAAACAACTGCGGCAGACGGTTTATGATCAACATGCTGAAAAACGCTCCCAGCGCTCCACCCAGCACAGTGACTCCAAAGGTAACGATAACAAAAGCCTGATAGCTGAACAGCGGCTTACCGGAAATAACCAGAGGATAGTCCACGGCGCTCGTCCACCATTGCAGCCAAAGCGCGAAAGCGCCCCCCAGGAACGCACAGATGCCCGCAATATAGCCGACCGCCGAGCGCTTGAGCCCCATCGCCGCATCCATCCCGTGAATCGGGAACGGCGAGTGACAGTCAAATTTCCTATAGCCCTTGTCGCGCACCTGTTCGGCCGCCTTCAGGAGCCCGGCTGTTCCTTCAAACTCGGCCAGTACTGCGTAAGTTCTCTTTGCTGTTGCCGTACTCATCAGTGCGACCCTCCCTTGTGATGAGGGTCAGCTTCGGGAAGGACACCCTTCACCTCAAACATAGCCACTACCGGCAGGAATCGCAGGAACAACAGGAACAGCGTGAAAAACAGGCCAAACGATCCGATAAACGTCAGCACATCCCAGGTAGTCGGCGAGTAATAGTCCCAGCTCGACGGCAGGTAGTCGCGCGCCAGGCTCATTACAATTACGAAGCGCTCAAACCACATGCCGATGTTGATGAAGATCGAAGCTACAAACATGACCGGGATGCTGGTACGAAGTTTCCTGAACCAGAACATCTGAGGGATCAGCACGTTGCAGCTGATCATTATCCAGTACGCCCAGGCGTAAGGTCCAAAAGCACGGTTGATAAACGCAAACTGCTCGTAGGCGTTGCCGCTGTACCAGGCGATGAAGAACTCGCAAGCGTAAGAATAACCCACCATCATGCCGGTCAGCAGCATTATCTTGTTCATCTTCTCGAGGTGCTGATTGGTTATGAAGTCTTCGAGGTGGAACACCTTGCGAGTGATTATCCCCAGGGTCATTACCATGGCAAACCCGGAAAAGATAGCCCCCGCCACAAAGTACGGCGGGAATATTGTTGTATGCCAGCCGGGTACGACGGATACCGCGAAATCGGTACTAACCACTGAGTGCACCGACAGCACCAGCGGCGTTGATACGCCGGCCAGAATCAGATAAGCCAGCTCGTAGTGCTTCCACTGGCGATTGCCGCCGCGCCAGCCCAGCGAGAATATTCCAAGGACGATCTTGCGTATTTTTGTTGTAGCACGATCTCGCAGTGTGGCCAGATCCGGGATCAAGCCGGTGTACCAAAAAACCAGTGAACAGGTAAAATAGATGGAGACAGCAAACACATCCCAGAGTAGCGGGCTGCGGAAGTTCGGCCACATATCCATCTGGTTCGGAAGAGGGAACATCCAGTAGACCACCCAGATACGTCCGACGTGAATGCCGGGGAACACCAGCGCACAGATAACCGCAAAGAGCGTCATTGCCTCCGCAAAGCGGTTGATCGAAGTCCGCCACTTCTGGCGGAACAAAAAGAGAATCGCCGAGATGAGAGTACCGGCGTGACCGATTCCGACCCAGAAAACGAAGTTCACAATCGCCCAGCCCCAGGCGACCGGGACGTTGAGCCCCCAGATTCCAATTCCTTCGTAGAACAGATAACCTATCGAACCCAGCAGCAACAGAGCCACCGACGCTGCCAGGCTGAGCGCGGCCAGCCACGTTAGGGTGGTCTTTCGCTCCGCCAGCTTTGAGATCCGGTCCGTGACCGTTCCGAAGGTCTGGTTGCCCAAAATCAGGGGCGGCTCGGCCGGCGGCATCTGTTCTTTGTTCTCGACTGTGCTCATCTCTTGTCTATCAACCGTTCTCGTGTTCTGACTTGTGGCTCTCTTTGGATACCAACGCAGGATTGGGGTTGCGCAGCCGCGCCATGTAGGACGTCCGCGGCCGGGTATTGATCTCTTCCAACACGTGGTACTTGCGGTTGTTTTCTTTCAGCTTCGAAACTTCGCTCTCGGGATCGTTGATATTGCCGAATACAATCGCCTTCGCCGGGCAGCTCTGCTGGCAGGCGGTGACAATTTCGCCGTCGGCCACTTCGCGGCCCTTGCTCCTGGAGTCTATCTTGGCGGTGTTGATCCGTTGTATACAATAGGTACACTTCTCCATCACACCGCGGAACCGCACCGTGACTTCGGGGTTCTGAGCCATCTTGGCGACTTCGGGAATATCATTCGTGTAATTAAAGAAATTGAATCGGCGGACTTTGTAAGGACAGTTGTTAGAGCAATAACGCGTCCCGATGCACCGGTTGTACACCATGACGTTAAGACCTTCGTCGTCGTGCGTGGTCGCCGCGACCGGGCAGACCTGCTCGCAAGGGGCGTTTTCGCACTGCTGACAGGTCATGGGCTGCATGACAACTTCGGGGTTTTCTTTGTCCCCGGCGTAATAACGATCCAAACGCACCCAGTGCATTTCGCGACCGTTGTGCACCTGCTCCTTGCCGACAATGGGGATGTTGTTTTCGCTCTGGCAGGCGATTACACACGCTCCGCAGCCGGTACAGGCGTTAAGGTCGATCGACATGCCCCATTGATAGCCCTTATCGTACTTGACTTCATCCCACAGCGCCACGAGCGGCGGATGATGCGGCTCCTCAGGGAAAAACTCCACCTTGTCTTTGTAGCCGGCCAGCGTGTTCTCTCGCACGATCGGGCGGCCTTCCATGCTGCCGTGATCCTGCGTATTCGCAAGCGTATAATTGTTACCGATATTACCGACCGTCAGGCCGGACGCAAAGTAAGGAGCGCCCGCCGTTCTTAGCCTGTAAGTGTCAAAACCGGTGTTGGTGCCAACGCGTCCGGCCGCCGTCCGGCCGTAACCCAGCGCCACCGCAACCGTGTACTTCGCCTGGCCGGGCGAGATCCAGACCGGCATTTCCAGCGACCGGCCCTCATAGTTCAACGTGACCATGTCTCCGTTTTCTACCTTCAACTCCTCGGCAGTAGCCGGACTTACGAGAGCGACATTGTCCCAGGCTATCTTGGTTACTGCGTCAGGCAGTTCCTGAAGCCACCCGTTGTTGGCAAAACGGCCGTCGAATACATTTGACGAATAGAAGCCGATCTCCATGTTGGACACGGTGACCTTCGACTTCTCAACTGTGCTTGCGGAAATAATACCCGTCAAGCCGCGCCTGTCGATTCGCGGGATCACATTTGCAGCCGCGCTTCCGGTCAACAGACCGTCGTGGAGCACCCGCCGCCACTTCTTGTCGAAGTCGCCTCCTCCGAGGATGTCTTTCCAGGTATCCTTAACGGCGTCGTGAGCTGACTTCGTTTCGCCGCTTGTCAGCAGCGAAGCAAACTCCAGATCGGTGTGAGCTCCGTAAAGCGGTTCGATCAGCGGTTGGATGACGCTTGTTGTGCCGTCGACCGCACGTGCGTCTCCCCAGCTCTCCAGGAAGTGCGCCTGCGGTACGTGCCAGTTGGCACCGGCTGCGCTTTCATCGGCGTAAAGACCAAAATGTATTATCGTTTTGACTTTGCGAAGCGAAGAGGCAAACTCCAGGTCGACCGGGGCGTTGTATACGGGATTGCCTCCCAGGTAGATCAGAGTCGAAACTCGACCCTCGCGCATGTCGGCCGTCAATTCGGCCAACGTCTCACGATTCGAATCCGGGCTGTCACTGTTCTCATTATAAGAAACCGTCTCGCCGATATTCCCCAGCGCTTCATTCAGCGCCAGGACCAGGGCATGCACTTCGGCTGGTTGACGCCGTCCTACAACTATCAGGCTTTGCCTGCCGGCAGCAATCAGGTCTGCCGCGGCAACCTCTAGCCATTTGCCGTCAAAATCGCTCCCGTCCGGCAGCGTCACATTGTCTAATACGTTGAGGAGCACTCCCTGTCGGCTCAGCTCTCCGGCCAGGGCGCGAGCAAAAGCCGCAATACGGCCGCCTTCTATTGCCAACCGATGATCCGCGGTAGACCCGGTTATTGACAGCGCGGTTTCAACTACGTACAAGCGGCTCATATCGTCTTGCTGCGAGAGCACCCGCCGGCCGTCGGCAAAGCCGAGTGTGGCCTTGACCGACTCGCTTTCGAAACCGAGAAAATCGGAATCGAGAGAAAGAACAACCTTCGCTTTGCTGTAATCGTACACCGGCTGAAGCTTCCGGCCGGTGGCGGCCTCAATACCGAGGCTTATGTTTCCATCGCTCACCGGGTCGTAGCTGACCCATTTCGCGCGTGGGTATGCCTTTTCAAATTGTGTCTTCAGACGGGACAGCGACGGCGAAGAAAAAGATTCCGAGAGAACAGCCAGACCTTCGCCTCCGTCAGCGATATGCCAGACCTGCTGTTTTTTCCAGAAGGCGACAAAGGCGTCCCAATCCGAGGACCTGCCGTCCTTCAGAACTTCCTGCGAACGATCCGGATCATACAACCCCAGAATCGAGGCTTGCATGAAAGTGCCGGCCGCACCTTGCGAGGACGGATGAAGTTCGTTGCCCTCGATCTTGACCGGACGTCCTTCGCGGCTGGTCACGACCAGACCGCAGGCGGAGCCGCCAAGCGGCATCGTCGTGGCGTACCGATTGGGCAGACCCGGCTGGATTTCCTCGGGACGCGTCACGTACGGCACGATCTTCTCTACCGGCCGACGGCACCCGGCCAAACCGGCCAGGGCCAGCGAAGCTCCCATAGTGGTCAGGAAACTTCGGCGCGACCATGCATTCCCGGCGAGCTCGACGGTCCCTTTTGGGAATTCCCGGTGCAGGAATTCCTTGAACTCGTCGGTATCGGCCAGTTGGTTAAGCGACCGCCAGTATTCTTTTCCCTGTCGTCCCATAATGATCTTGCCGTCTATCTATGACACGCCGAGCATTCGATCGACGGGTTGATGTCTTTTTCGGTGCGCGCCGCGCGGGCAAACTCAGCCTGGCTGACCGGCGCTTCCCATTTCATGTTCGTCACCTGATCGAGAGGTCTAAGATGTAAGTCTGGATTCTTGTGGCAGTTGAGGCACCAGCCCATACTGAGCGGCTCCACCAGCGCCACTTCTTCCATCTGGTCAACCCGGCCGTGACAACTGGCACATCCCACTCCAGCCGTGATGTGGGCGGAATGATCGAAGTAGGCATAATCGGGAAGGTTGTGGACTCGGACCCATTCGATCGGGCGACCGGACGCAAAACTCTCACGAACCAACGCCAGTTTGTCGCTGTCTGTATTGACCATGGTGTGACAGTTCATGCAAGTACGAGTGGGCGGCACGTTGGCCTGCGCCTGGGTTTCGACGCCGGTGTGACAATAACGACAGTCTATCCCCAGGTCCCCGGCGTGAACTTTGTGTGAGTAGGCCACCGGCTGTTTCGGTCGATAGCCGACGTCGGTATACTCCGGCGAAAAGTAGTACCAGACAAATCCTACCGCCCCCGTGAGGAGAACGAAAGTTCCCAGGGCCACGTAGGTGGGGAGATTGTTGGTCCATTTAGGAAATATCTGCGCCAAGGAGTTCTTTCTCTGCCTTCTACCTTATGCAGGCGTCGCCGCAAACCCGTCCATAGAATGATAATTGGGGATAAATAAATGAACATCGACCGTTTCTGTCAACTACTAATTGGACCTTTTGACAGCCGAACATAGACAATGGAGTTTTTATTAACCCTGAGCTCACGTCGCTACACCAGAGAGTCAACAGCCGCCGCCAGAAATAACCCAAACAGGTACAGTATGGAATATCCAAAAAGCCTTCTCAAGGATCTTTCCCCCGTATCGCGCCGGACATCCCGCAACCTTCCAAGGAATAGACCGCCCAGCAACACTGCGGTCACCGCATAGAGCCAACCCGCTCCGAAAAACGGCAGGGCCAGGGTAACGGCGATCAAGGCCAGTGAATACAGGAGCATTTGAAAAAGAGTAGATTGATCCCCTTTAACCACCGGCATCATCGGCAGCTTCGCCTTTATATAGTCATCCTTGTAGGCCATGGCCAGCGCCCAAAAATGCGGCGGCGTCCAGAGAAACACGATCAGGAAGAGCAGCCACGGCGCTACCGCTGTTGTCCCCGTAGCCGCCGCCCAGGCGCCCACCGGAGCCATCGCCCCTGCAGCCCCGCCGATCACAATGTTCTGGCTGGTACGAGGCTTGAGTATGAGCGTGTAAATAAGACTGTAAAAGAGAATCGTTGCCAACGACAGCGAAGCGGCCAACCAGTTGAACCAGAAAGCAAATATGAACACGCCCAGCACGCCGATAGTGATCGAAAAGATCAACGCCTGTCCCGGCGTGAGGCGGCTCTGTGGCAGCGGGCGGCGTCGGCTGGTACGGGACATGCGAGCGTCAATATCCCTTTCGAAATATTGATTCAAGGCGTTGGCACATCCCCCGGTGAGATACAGCGCCACCATTACCAACAGGAAATCCACCGGTCGGGACAACATGCTGCCCTCCATAACCAGCGCGGTCGCACCCGTAAACAGAACCAGCAACATGATGGTCGGTTTGGTGAGCGTTATATAGTCTTTGATTGACGTCATGGACCTACCGATTCACACAGCTACATCGTCACCGTGGTTTTTGTCTCCAGGGGATACGCCTCCCACACCTGCGTTCAAAGAGACCAAACCGGAACCGGGCCTATTGGTTCCCGAAGAAGACGTTTTTGTGCGCAATCGTGGGTGAAACCTGCGCCCGTGACGAACGCTCAGGCGACAGTGCCGCCTACCCTGGAGACTCCCGAATTCCTATCAAGATGATGCCCCCCGGGGGCCTACATTAATACTGAAATCGGCAGAGAATCAGAGTGGAAATCAGCCCCGGTTGTCGACAAATTGTGGGCAGCTTGTGGATATCATGTAGATATGTTCATAACTCTTTCGAAAATAGCGCCTTAGCATTCTCCACTTCGTACACATGATCCGACCGGACCGGGTAAATTTTTCCCCGCCTACTAAACGTTTGGAAAACAACGGATTGCTTGTGTTTAATTTTCATTATTTTCTGTTCTCCGGCCGGGTCAGCCAAAGTCGCTTACTGCTCCGGGCGGTACTCACTTGCCAGCCAAGGGAATAGAGATTTTTGCAATCAAACACCATTTTTTGTGGTTTTCAACATCCATACCCCAATATATTGTGCTCACTTCGATATATAGTGAACAGGCATTCGACCCCACTACTGACGAGACTGGACGAATTTGCAGCCTGGGCAGGCACCAAAGACTGACACAGCGCCCCGCGCAGTAAGAGTGATCCTTGTCCTTTTTCTGAGGGGAAAAGAGAGTACAGGAGGTACTTCTTGAAATTTCAGCGATACTTCACCCACCAGGGAGAATCACCGTACGCAAGAGTTCCGTTTAAGCAGAGTTCATCCGAGATAAGGAATCCCGACGGCTCAACCGTCTTCAAGCTGGATAATATTCAGGTCCCCGAGGCCTGGTCGCAAGTAGCGGTCGATATTCTCGCCCAGAAGTATTTCCGTAAAGCCGGTGTACCGCTAGTTGACGAACACGACAACCCGGTTTTGGACGAAAGCGGCGAACAGAAAACAGGCGGGGAAACCGACGCCCGCCAGGTGTTCCACCGCCTCGCCAACTGCTGGCGCCACTGGGGCGAGGAACAAGGCTATTTTGACTCTGAGGAAGACGCCCAGACTTTCTACGACGAACTGGTTTATATGCTGGCGGCCCAGATCTCGGCGCCGAACTCACCGCAATGGTTCAATACCGGCCTGTACGAGACCTACAATATAAGCGGCGTGGCCCAGGGACATTTCTTCGTCGACCCTCAATCGCACAACCTGACCGAGGCCCGAAACGCCTATGAGCATCCGCAGCCGCACGCCTGCTTCATCCAGTCGGTCACCGACGATCTGGTAAACGACGGCGGTATTATGGATTTGTGGGTGCGCGAGGCCCGGCTGTTCAAGTACGGCTCCGGCACCGGCAGCAATTTCTCCCATATTCGCGGAGTAGACGAGCCCCTGTCCGGCGGCGGCAAATCCTCCGGCCTGATGTCGTTCCTGAGGATCGGCGATCGCGCGGCCGGCGCTATCAAGTCCGGCGGTACTACACGGCGGGCAGCCAAAATGGTCTGTCTCGACCTGGACCACCCGGACATTGTTGAATTCATCGACTGGAAAGTGGTCGAGGAGCAGAAGGTCGCGGCCCTTGTCGCCGGCTCCAGGATAATCAACGACCAGCTCAGGGGCATTCTCGAAGCTACCAACGTTGCCGGGAACAACGGCGACAAGGAGCGTGAAGTAGACCCGTCGAAAAACCGGAAACTGAAAAAGGTTCTGGCGACCGCGCGTCAGTACGCCGTACCTGCGGCCTACATCAAGAAAGTTCTGGAACTGGCGGCTCAGGGAGTCGAGGAGATAGACTTCGTACAGTTGGACACCAACTGGGACAGCGAGGCCTACCTGACGGTCTCAGGTCAGAATTCCAACAACTCCGTTCGGATTCCCAACAGCTTTTTCGAAAAGCTCAAGACCCGCGAGGACTGGCATCTCAGGCACCGCACGCCCGGACTGACCGACAAAACCATCCCGGCCACGGAGCTTTGGGACAAGGTCTGTTTTTCGGCCTGGTCCTGCGCCGATCCGGGAGTTCAGTTCGACACGACTATTAATGAGTGGCATACCTGTCCGGAGGACGGCCGTATCAACGCCTCCAATCCGTGCTCAGAGTATATGTTCCTCGACGACACTGCCTGCAACCTGGCCTCGTTGAATCTTGTCAAGTTCCTCAATGAGGACGGTGATTTTGATATTGAGGGCTACCGCCACGCTATCCGAGTCTGGACTACAGTGCTTGAGATTTCGGTGCTCATGGCGTCCTTCCCTTCCGCCTCCATAGCCCAAAAGAGTTTCGATTTCCGCACGCTGGGACTTGGTTACGCTAATCTGGGCACGGTTCTGATGCGTCTGGGCATCCCCTACGATTCCCCGCGCGCGTACGCCTGGTGTGGAGCTCTTTCGAGCATCCTGACCGGTCAGGCGTACATGACCTCGGGTGAAATGGCCAAAGAGATGGGACCCTACGCCGGCTTTTACCGCAATCGCGACAACATGCTCCGCGTCCTGCGCAACCACCGCCGGGCCGCCTATAACGCCGACCGTTCGGAGTACGAAGGCCTGACGCTCAAACCGCACGGCATTAATCCTAACTATCTACCGGAAAGCCTGGTGAGTTCCGCTCGAGAAGTCTGGGACAGCGCCGTGGAACTGGGCGAGGTTTATGGTTATCGCAACGCCCAGGCAACCGTTATCGCACCGACCGGCACCATCGGCCTTCTCATGGACTGCGACACCACCGGTATCGAACCGGATTTTGCCCTCGTGAAGTTCAAGAAACTCGCCGGCGGCGGATACTTCAAGATCATCAACAACTCGGTGCCAATAGCCCTGAAGCGGCTGGGCTATTCTGAGGAAGAGGTCGGGAAGATCATTACCTATGCCACCGGACATCAGACGCTCAAGGGCGCGCCTTTCGTTAATCATGAGTCCCTGAAGGCCAAAGGATTTACAGAAGAAGAGCTCGGAAAGCTGGAGGGAGCGCTGGCCAACGTCTTCGACATCAGCTTTGCTTTCAACAAGCACGTGCTGGGCACGGATTTCCTTGAGGGAACTCTGGGCTACGATGACGCCGCCACCGACGCCTGGGATTTTAACCTGCTTTCGGAACTCGGGTTCACGAAAGAGCAGATCGAGGCCGCCAACGAATTCTGTTGCGGCACCATGACAATTGAGGGAGCCCCCGGTATCAAGGACAGTCATTTGGCGATCTTTGACTGCGCCAACAAGTGCGGTCGCCAGGGAGTCCGTTTCATCAACTATGAGGCTCACATCCGCATGATGGCGGCCGCCCAGCCGTTTATCTCGGGCGCTATCTCGAAGACGATCAACATGCCGTCGGAAGCCTCGATCGACGACGTCAAGCGCGCCTATATGCTGTCGTGGGAGAGTATGAACAAGGCCGTCGCACTTTACCGCGATGGCTCCAAGCTCAGCCAGCCGCTGTCGTCCTCGCTATTTGACGAAAGCGATGAAGGTGAGGCCGAGGAGTTGACGGTCGATACGGCCGCCAAGGTAATGGCCGAGCGCCTGGTTTATCGCTATCTCGCCAAGCGTCGCAAACTGCCTCATCGCCGCGCCGGGTACACTCAGAAAGCGGTAGTGGCCGGGCACAAAGTCTATCTGCGCACGGGTGAATATTCCGACGGAACGCTCGGAGAGATTTTCCTGGATATGCATCGCGAAGGCGCCGCGTTCCGATCGCTGATGAACTGCTTTGCGATTTCGGTCTCGCTGGGACTTCAGCACGGCGTGCCTCTCGAAGAATTCGTCGAGGCTTTCCTCTTTAGCCGTTTTGAGCCCAACGGTATGGTCACCGGCAACAAGTCCATCAAGATGGCAACCTCTATTATCGACTATATTTTCCGCGAACTGGCTATCACTTACCTTGGCCGCACCGACCTGGCCCACATTTCGGAAGAGGATCTCCGACATGATACGGTCGGCAGTCCCAAGGGAGAGTCAATTGAATACGAAGAGGAAGAGCCGGCTACGGCGCAGGTCACCGGTCAGCTGACCAGTGGCAGCCGAAGCAACGGCGACATCTATAGCCCCCACCTTCGTTTCGACCCGCTCGACAAGGAACACGGAGGTAAGGGCAACGGTAATAACGGCGGCAACGGACACCACGGAGGGAACGGACATGGTGAGCAGGTGGAGGCTCAGGTTGCAGTACCAGATGAATCATCGGAGAAGGTGCTTGAGTATGTCTCGTCAGCAGGATCAACCACCGAAGAAGAAGGAGAGCACCAGCTCCGAAAAAAAATCAGATTCGCGCGATTGAGAGGCTATGAAGGAGACATGTGCGGTGAATGCGGCCAGTTCACGATGGTACGCAACGGCACGTGCCTGAAGTGCGACACTTGCGGAGCCACTTCGGGATGCTCCTGATTTCATCTTAACTACCTTTTTTTGATGAGAGACACCGTCTTCCCTGAGAGTCGGTGTCTCTCAAGCCTGCCGGCGGTGCCCCGCCCCAGGGGCCGCCCGGGAGGCGTAAACAGGGTTCCAACCCTGACCAAAAAAAGCTCGAAAATCCTTTCTGTGAGCGACTTTTCGCCCTTGTGGTGATGTATCCCCGGTAACCAGATATTGTACCTGCGTTTGGATTTTTCCCTTGACAAAATCTTGATTGTGGACTATCTTCGTAATGCAATCGGAAAGTGTTACTCTTTCTGTGGATTACCTAATATCGTCCACCCAGGTAGGTCGACCACTTGCCTGGGTTATTTTTTTGCGCCAATAAGCGACCGAACCCCAACGACTTACGCCAATCAACCCAGTGAC
>JAAERE010000517.1 GCA_024230675.1 bacterium
ACGGGCGGGAGAATCGGGAAACCGGTCTATTCGCCGGTAAACGGCTCCGTCTGGCGGGTTAAAATGTCCTATAACGGCTATGGCAAGGGGCTGTATATCAAAGGGGACGACGGTCATATATACGTGTTCGGGCACCTCTCGGCTCTGAGCGAGAAGATCGATAGAACGGTGAAAGAGGCCCAGAACCGGGCCCAACGGTATTATGTCGATCTGAACCTACTGCAAGACTCCATCCCTATCAAGAAAGGTGAGCAGATTGCGCTTTCGGGCCAGACCGGGGTGGGGGCGCCGCATCTGCATTTTGAAAAGAGGTCTTCGAACAATCAGCCGCTGAACCCGCTTGAACATGGTTTCAAGCTCAACGATAAGGTCCGGCCGACTTTCGAACGAATCGGCTTTCAGCTTACCGACGACCGGTCTCTGTTTCCTGACGGGAGCAGGACACTTCGTGTCGATGTTGTCAAGGCGAAGGCTGGACTGTATTCGACGGACACGGTCCCTTATCTCAGTTCGCCTTTTGGGGTCCTCGTGGATTGCTTTGACCAGATGCGGACCGGGAGTATGAGGCAGTCGATACACCGGTTGACCTTGAGCATTGACGGCAGACCGGTGTACGAGTCTGTCTTTGACAGCCTGAAGTTTGAGATAGGGCCCTCGGTGCAGCTTGAGTTCGATCATGTCTCGGCGGCGGCCGGGGAGAAGCGGATTCGAAGGCTGTTTCACGTCCCCGGTAATGAGTATTTCGGCAGCGGGGGAGAATCGAACGGCATCATCGGCGCTGACTCGTCGTTGTCCGATGGAGTGCATGAGGGATTGATTGAGGCGGAAGATTCGTTTGGTAATAAAGCGCGGTTGGAGTTCAGGTTCATGTGGGGACCGGAGGGGGAGAGTCGCTCTGAGTCGGCCGATTTGGGAGTCCGCGAAACGCAAAGTCTGGGATACACACTACTGGATCAAGGGCTTGTTCTATCGCTTGACGGTGGTTCCGACAAAGACAGTGTTGGACGCGTTATGGTCCACTACAGGAATACAGCAGGCTCGCCGGGCGGAATCGGAGGCTCACGAGGTTGGGCGGTAACTCCCGCGTCGGCCGGGCATGTATTCGTGACCTGCCAATCCATATACAACCAAGTCCATTACGTGGAAGTCTCGCCGGACTTCAGGCGACCACATCAGTCTCCATTCGGTGTGAAAGTCAATGTCTCCGCCGTCGGTTACCAAGACCACACCATGCTCTCAAATGACAGTCTCTTCTCCGTCCACACAACCAGAGAGACTTTCTACGAGCCGAGGTTCCTCGCGCTAGAGAACGCTGAAGCTCCGGCCACACCCGGTCTTGTCTCCAACTGCTATCGGATACTTCCGGATGCATTCGTGACGACCCAGCCGTTCGAGGTAGAACTGAAGGTCGACCCCAAAGCAATCGGCGTGCGATCAAAGCAGGCCGGCCTGTGCTGGCGGGACGAAAAAGAAAACGAATGGGTCTGGATCAACGAATTCTACGAAGACGATACAACCAGCGGCCTTACGACCAGCGCCGTTCCTCCGGAACCGCGCGGTTATTACCCGAGTGGGACTTCGCTGGGAGGGGGAATGTTCGCGGTCCTGATAGA
>JAAERE010000518.1 GCA_024230675.1 bacterium
AGAGCCTCGGCAAGCTCGCCGCCGGGGCCTGGCAGGTGTACAGCTACGGGGTCGACTGGCGCGAGCCGGGATCCGAGCCCCGGTTCGAGGGCTTCTCGGGACCCGCGACGTTTCACGTCACCGCTGGTGAGGTTCACCCGAGGAGGCTTCACCCGGTGGCCGGTGAGCCGTTGGTCCTGAGAGTGGTCGGCCCGGGGGACACCTCTTGCGTGCCGCAGATCGACAGCGTGTCGATCGAGGGACAGCCACCTAAGGTGGTGATCCGTGCCCAACGACCGGACTGTCAGCCCGTGCAGGAGCGAGGAGCGCAGTTCAAGGTGGACGTTCCGGCCGCACCCCTGGCCGCGGGACAGTACCGAGTCGAGGTGCAGGTGCCGAGGCTCGGGGAGGAGGGCGTCGAGGTCTATGCAACCGCATCTTTTCGCGTCGTGCCGCCGGGCGAGCCGCGCATCCTCGAACTGAAAGTCGAGCACGATCCCGAGCGCAACGCCCACAGCCTGGTTGCCATCGTCGAGACTCCGAACATCGCCTCGGCTGGGGAGTGTTCCTCGTGGAATGTGTCGG
>JAAERE010000519.1 GCA_024230675.1 bacterium
CATGTTCCTTCACGGCTTTTTCACGGTCGACGGCGAGAAGATGTCCAAGACGCTCGGCAACCAGATCGATCCCAACGGCATGGTGGAGGAGTTCGGCGCCGACGGCGCCCGGTATCTTCTGTTGACACAGTACCCCTTTGGGGTTGACGGAGACGTCCAGGCCAAACGATTCGTGCAGCAGTATAATTCCGATCTGGCCAACGACCTGGGCAACCTGGTTTCACGGGTCGGCAAAATGGTTATGGTCAATTTCGAAGGGAAACTTCCTGCCCCGCATGAAGGTATCGAGGGCCTGGACGAGTTGATGAAGCTGTCAGAATCCCTACCGGGCGTTATCTACGAAGATATCAAAGGCTATCGTCTCAGCCATGCTATCAACAATGCCATGAACCTGGTGCGGGCGGCCAACAAGTTTTTTAACGACACCGCCCCCTGGAAGCTGGCCAAAGCGGGCAAGATTGACGAACTCGGCGGTATTCTATACGCTTGCTGCGAGGTAATCCGGATCGTCTCCACGCTGCTATATCCGGTCATGCCGCGCAAGATGGCCGAGATAAGAGCGGTGTTTGGCCTCGACGACAGCACGCTGACCCTGGATCATGCGCGGAAGTTTTTTGAATTGCCAAAGGGCGCGCCGGTGAATGTCGATCAGGCGATCTTTCCGCGCTTTGACGCCAAGAAGAAGGCCGCCCCGGCTGCGGCCGAGGCTAAGGCTGCTGCTGAAGACAACCTGCTGGATATTTCTGAATTCGCTAAAGTGCAACTTCGTGTCGCCCAGGTAATGCAGGCCGAAAAGGTCGAAGGGGCCGACAAGTTGCTCAAGCTCCAGATTGACCTCGGTGGCGAGAAGCGCCAGATTGTCGCCGGTATCGCCGAACATTACTCACCTTCCCAGATCACGGACAAAAACATCCTGGTAGTGGCCAACCTCAAGCCGGCCGTTATCAGGGGAGTGGAGTCCAACGGTATGTTGCTGGCCGCCAAGAAGGGGAAGAAGCTGTTTGTGCTCACGCCCGACGGTGACCTTCCGCCCGGCGCCAAGGTCAGTTGATGATCGATTCCCACTGCCATCTTGATTTCAAGGATTTCAATGATAATCGCGATGAGGTTATCAAGGAAGCCGAACGGGCGGGCG
>JAAERE010000520.1 GCA_024230675.1 bacterium
AGCGGCATTGATGCAACATTCCCCGGCATCGCATAACGTCCCAGCATATCGAGGCTGTCCGGATTCCAGTGATAAGGTCCCCACCAGTCATAGCGCCGGTGCATCAGGTCCGTATCGATGACCAGATCGGGCCAGCGGTCTGTGTCGAGCGACACAGCCCCGATGAAATCCTCAATCCTCCAGGTATCCGATGACTTCAGCCAAAAGGAGGACCAGCCGGGGTACCTTGTCATCTCAACTCCAAAATAGTAACGGTAGTTGTCGCTGGCAAAAATGTCAGTTGGGGCTGAACCTCGCCCGACGCCTCCCAAAGGGCTTCGCATGGCCGCCCAAGTATCGAGCCCAGTGGCAATAGCGTAGTAGGTGGCAGACATCAGACCGTTGGCATCCTGCCCGAAAATGAAACTCACAACCTGGTCACTGACCATCACGGCGGTCTTGTAGGAAAACACCAATCGTCGGAACTTCGGTTGAAGCGAAATCGAAGTATATAATGCAGCCGGGACAATGTCTCTGTCTGCGTCGAAATCGAGACTGTCAAGGCCCCTTGACGTCGCCCACTCAGGAATGGCTTCTGACCAGAACAACTTCACTGAATCCGCGTAAGCGCGTTGAATCTCGTCCGGCAGGTCCCAGTTGACCACGAGGACATCTCTCGTACGCACCGGATCCAGCACACGAATCTCCTCGAACGGCGGAGCCAGATCATGAATGCTCGCATCGTCAGGATCAGCCGCTCGCACCCAGAAAAGGAAGTTCATCTCCACCGTTGTGTCGTGCGGATAGGCGGCGAAGGCATCATAGATCGTCGTGAGCGTATCTGTCACCAGATTGTCCGACCCATCGAAAGACCTCGCCGCAATCCTGTTGAAGACCGACCCTGGAGCGGTGAAAGCCGGATGCTCGACGTCCAACAGCGTATCCAGCCGACCGTAATCGTTGTAGGGCCCTATCGTGTCGATCAATATAGTGTCGCAGGTGATCGTCCTGACCCCGCCATCATACGAAGTATCACAGACGTAGTGAAAAGTGGGAAGGTCGATACAATTGATCGTGGTATCCGGACCGACCACCACCGTATCACACACTGTCAACGGTGGCTGACCGAACTTGAAGACTTCGTCCTCGTTGGTAACGAAGACTCTCACCACAAACGAGTCCAGCAGCATTTGGAACTCATCATCCGTATAGGGACCGTAGAGACGCCACTCGAACTCAAAGTCCGGAGCAGCGAAAGGATAGTCAACGAGATCCCCGCCTGTCCAGCTCACACAAACACCGGTTGCGGCATTGTCCGGACTTTTGCCGTTTACATAGTACTCGGGAATACCGTATGTGATAGCGGTGCTAGGCGCCTTATTGAACGGGGTTGGACAGTCCGGTAGCTCCGACTGAGTTAGAAAGAGATGCTCTAGAAGTCTTTGGAGGTCGGTGATATCCACTCCGCTTCCGGGGACGCCGTCGCAGTTTGCCTCCTCTAGGTTGGGCAGCCTGACCAGGCTTAGGAACATGTGATCCACCAGGAACTGCAAGTCGGCGATGTCAACGATATCCGCGTAGTCGCAGTTGACATTGCCCACTTTGCCTATGCAATAGCAGCCTTCGGGATCAGCCGGCGCCGGAGCATCGGCTACCGAGACATCCGCCGCTGCCAGATAACAACCGAGCAGACAGACCAACGCAGTACCAATGTAGAACTTGGACTTAATCACCTGACAAACATCTCCCTTGGACCCCGGGCTCAACGGCGTGTATTGATCGGATTGCAGCCCACCCCGGCCCGCGTAACAGTTCCACTTTGAAATATACTTCAAAAATGGACTTTGTCAACCGTTATAAGATTCGGCGCCCCAAACACCTCCCGGATACTCCCCCGACCCACGAGCCGGCCTCATACCAATGATAAGACCCGGACGTCTGAGCCCGGGTCTTCGTTGAAAACCTTTTTGCGTGAACGGCCGACTGCTAATGCATAATGATAATGTCGATGCGGCGGTTCTTGGCCCGACCGTCGGAAGTTTTGTTCGAAGCCACCGGTCGATCGGCGCCAAACCCTATGGATTGAATCCGCTCCGCCGGGATCAGCATAGCCTGTCGAAGATACTGCATTACCGCAAAGGCTCGTTTCTCCGACAGGGTGACATTCGAAGAAGCCTCACCCCGGTCATCGGTATGACCTTCAACTACCAGTTGTGAAGTCGGGAACATTTCAATGACGCTTTGGATCTTTCTCAACAACTCCATATGGTCATCTTTGATGTCGCTTTTCCCGACGTCAAACGACAGACCGCTCAGGCGCAGGACAATATCGTTCGAGGAATTGAAAAGAACTTCGCCCTCCGAAGGATTGAGAACCTGCTTGGCCGTGCGAAACTTGTCTTCACGTTCCTTGCGGACCGACAGCTCCTCGGAAATACCTTCATGCGCCTGTGACAATTCGGTTAACTGTGTCTGGCTGGACTGGACCTGCTCAGCCAGCCCGGCCTTTTCTACCAGCAGATCGGACAGGCGCTGGTCGACCATTTTGGCAAGCGCTACGGGGTTCTCTTCGTCAGTCGTGACCTCAAGTCTGTCCAAAGTTGACTTCAGCTGTTTGGAGACTTCGGAAAAGATGTCCCCCATCTGACCCGACACCCGTTCCCTGTCGGACCGCACGCTCTCGATATAGTGTATCAGCGCGTCGGCCGCTGCCAGCGCTCCCTCGTCGAACGGGAGATGTTCCATCTCTGCCGCCTGCCCAACCCGGTTCATCTGGATCTCGTAGCCGAGCATCAGTTTTTCCCACGCCTGATCGTTGCGATTGAGAGAGCGCACCGACAGACCAATGTTGGACGAATGGCGGGCTTCGTACTCGGCCCGAGTGGCTTCAGCCACCGACTCCGTACGGTTGTAGCGGTCGCTCGTAAGAATAGCGTTGGCGCGCGTTCTGGCGGTGCGGGCTTTGTCCAGCGTCGAAAGAGCAAACTTGCCGGCGTCGTCGGCCACAGCCTTTGCGATCAGCTTGTCGGCGGCCCCCAGAACCTCGGCCCGGACAGCTTCCAACTCGGCGACGTCGAACAGCGGCGTGGCTTTGTCGGCTTCCTTTAGAGCGTTCTTGACGTCGCCGGACTCAACTTTCGCTGTGGCTTTCAGAAACTGAGCCTCGGCTTTCCCGTACAGAACCGGCACCAGCGTGTGTGCCTTGGCGGCCCGGGCCTTGTCGCGCGGCGCCTGATATTCCTGAAGAGAGAGCTTGCCGACTTCGGCCGCCTTGAGCGCATTCTCAGCGTATTCTCGAGATTCGGCAACGTACTTGTCGATCGTCTTCTGATTCTTGCCGAGGTCAAAAGACCGCGTGGCCTCGGCGTATTTCTTCACGGCTTTTTCCCAGGTCTTGGGCGAAAACACTCCGGCTTCCTTGACCTTTGCCGAGTCCATGATGGCCGTCAGCTCGTCATAGCCGGTGCGATCTGCCGCTTCGGCTATCCCCGAGCCAACCATTAAGAAGAAGGCGACCAGGCCGCCTAAAATCGTTTTTTTCACATCGTGTCCTTTGTGGGCTGGATTAGCTATGTGCCCTGAGAATAGGCGACGGCGTCCCTCACGCGCAACAAAAAACCGGCCCTGGGGCCGGTCTTGCTATACGGGTCAAGTCAGATCAAAAAACCGCTTCCCCCACCAAAGCGGAGAAAGCATAGGCCAATGTTACACGCCGATCACTTCCCTGCTCGCCGGAGAAGCCCACCACCTGGACGAGTGCGCTCTTCTGTTCCGGCGTCTGGATCAGTACCCATTCGCCCTGTTTCACAGGTACTGATTTCTTAGTGGCCCTCAAAGGGTTTTGGGCCAGTTGTTTGCGAACCTCGTCGAAACTGCCGCCGAACGGCAGCACCAGAAATCTGGTCTGACGGAGAAAACCGTTTAATCGCTCGGGCGAACCGAGTATATCGGCAAATCTCTTGGAGAAGAAGTAGATATCGCTGTCCGTGGCATCAGCCTTGACCGGAGCGTTTCTTTCGAACGAAAACCCGCTCGGTTCTCCTTCATATCTCACCGCCAGTTCAATTTCGCCTCTGGGACCGCAGACGACTTCAACTTCGTTGGAGGGTTTGGAAACTGAACCATCGGGGTAAATAGCTCGAACGGAGACGTAATATCTCACACCGTTGTCCAGGCCGTCAGCCACGAAATACTCCACGCCGTCGTCGGGATTGGTGTCGCCGGGAAAAGGTTCCTCATTGAACGGCCTGAACGAAGGTTTGGCTACGGACGCCGGGTGTTTGGCCGCCAGGCGCTCTTCGCTGATGTAAACGTTGTAGCCACCTATCATACCTTCGCCCGATTTCTTCCAGGCTACCGTCATAGTCTTGTCGTTAACCTCCACCGAGGCCTCAACGGCGAACACGGTTCGTGCGTATTCGACCGGACGTTGCTTCGGCGTACACCCCACGACCATAAGAGCCAGGGCGGCTGCTATAACTGTCTTGTTCATATGACGTTCAACTCCAATTGTCTGGGGCTAAGAAAGTGCCCGCCGTCGGGCGTTACACAGATATCTTCCTCGAGGCCTACACAGCCGATACCGGGCAGCATGATCTCCAGCTCGAGAGTGAATACATTGCCCGTCTCCAGCTCTATCGACGGCGTGACGCCGTACCTTTCCCAGCGCGGACCTATAATTCCGCCGCCGTCGTGCACCGCTCGACCGAGCTGATGCCCTAGAGCGTGCTGATATTCAGGGAAGCCGTTCTCGGTCAGCGTACGGCGCGCTTCGCTGTCGACCTCGTACCCTTTTGTACCCGGCAGGCACAGGCGGGAGGAAGTTTCTATTATTTCGTTGACCAAGGCAAACGCCTCGGTCAACTCTGCAGGAAGTTGTTTCTCGTCCGGTCGCCGAAAATACAAAAGCCGCTGGATATCCGAACAGAAGTCCTCGCAGATAACGCCGAAATCGACGTGCAGCAGGTCACCCTTTTCCAAAACGGCGTCTGTTGGATGGCCGTGACCCGGATTGGTCTTGTCCCCGGCGTTGACGATGGTATCAAACGAAGGCTCCCCGCCGGCGTCACGAATCCGGGCGTCGATCATACGGGCCACCTCGATTTCCGACATACCGACCGTGACCTGCCCCACGATTTCGCTCCATACGTCGTGGGCCATTTCGGCCGCGACGGTCAGCCGCTTGACCTCAAGATCAGTTTTCCGGCTGCGCAGTCGGGAACAGAAATTCTCGGCGGAGGTCAGGCGTTCTGAGTAGGACGTTCCTGCCAGATAGTCTTGAAGCAGGAGATACATTCCGTGGGTAAGTCCATCGGAAGCGCTGTCGCTGGTGGAAAAGTTGAGGGCGATTCTTGAGGGGGCGAACCGGTTCAACAGTTGGACAATCTCCTGCCGGGCGCTCTGGGTATAGGTCAGCACTTCCGTAAAACGGCCGCTCCGTTTGAAAACGTCCTCGTCGAAATTCCCCACCAGGGCCAGGGCGTCGCCGTCGCGAGTGTAAATAAAAAACGAGGCCCAGGTAGCGTCATCGCCTATCACCAGCGGCACCACGGGATCGGCCTGAAGTGAGGTTTCGCGTACGAAAACCAGCCACATGTCCAGATCCATCTCCTTCAGGAGGGCTCCGGCCTGTTCGATTTTTTCCTTAACGATATCCATAGCCGCCAAAATAAGCCACCGGGTCCCGGTTAACAATAAGTATCTCGGTCCGACTACCTCCCCCTGTCCTTTTGTTGACCAATAGCCGGGCCGGCTCAGGCGGCCTCAACAATATACTAAGGTTATGGACGGTAATTGTCGATTTAAGAGAATTACTTACGGCCCGACCCCGGGCTTATCCATTTGACAGGAAAAACCTTTCAGGAGGTAATTATGTACGACTACCAGTCGGGAACTGATGCGGGCCCAGGGATCTTGCCGATTCTGGCGTTGCTCGCTATCTACGCGTATGTCGCCTTCACCCAATACAAGATTGCGCAGAAATGTGGTTGCCACGACAGCGCCTGGTGGGCGTGGATCCCGATCATGAACACGTTCCTGCTCTTCAGAATGGCCGGCAAACCTGCCTGGTGGTTTGTCCTCTGCCTGATCCCGCTGGTGAATTTATATGTATTCGCCGTCCTGTGGATGGAGACGGCCAAGACGGTCGGCCAGAGCGCGCTGATGGGTTTTCTGGTGTTGATTCCCATCCTGAATTTCATTGCCCTGGGTGTACTGGCTTTTTCCGGCGGCACGTACCAAGTGCCTCCGCCGTCGCAAACGGAGCGTCCCCGCCAGCCCGAAAGTGTTGCCTAGCTATCTAAGATTACATGTGGGAGGGATGTACGGCCGGAACCGGCGCTAACCGGTTCCGGTTTCTTGTTGTACTCTGGCGAAAAGTCGGAAGCGACGAGCTATTTGATTTTTCTCTCTGCCGGTCCGTCGTATTCAAACGGCATCGGACCGAGCTTCCGCATCGGTCTCTCGCGGTTCCGCTCTTCGTACGCGTGGGCTATCAGGCCCGGTACTCGTGAAATAATGAAAAAGCCCTTACCGAGCTGCCAATCAAACCCCATATCGGAAATGACCGCTGCAATAGCGCCGTCCACGTTAATCGGCAATTTGCGCCCCAGCTTCTCTTCAAGCACCTTTTCCAGAGCCAGGCACAGCTTGATGTGCTTGCCCGAATAACCGTGCCGCTCGGCGATGGCAAACAGTTTCGCTGTGCGCGGATCGGCGGTATGCAGCCGGTGCCCGAACCCGGGCATACGAATTTTCTGTTCTTTTAGCCAAACCGTCAGATCGGCCGCTACTTTTTCGGCCGCCTCGCCGTCGTCCAGCTTGCCGGCCCACTGCTGCATAATCTTGGCCGACTGTTCAATCGCCCCGCCGTGCCAGTCACCGATCATAAGGACGCCGCCTGCAACAGCCGCGTTGAGACTGTTGCCGCCCGAAACAACGGTCCGCGTGCCCAGAACCGAAGGCGGTGAGGCGCCGTGGTCCACCGATGATACGAGGATAGCATTCATAAGGTCAGCTTCGGCTTTGCTCGGCAGTTCGCCTTTTAGCAGAAGGAAAACCGTTTCCGCATAGGTCAGGTTTTCCATAACGTCGGCAATATCGTAGCCCTTGACCCGAATCTTGTTGGGGCCAATGTCCGTTATGCCGGTTTTCCATTTCTCGTTCGCCATGGGATCTCTCCAGGAATTATGTTAATACTCGAGTTTTCGTGTGTTAAGCCTTTCGCCGGATCGGCGCGGACCTATCGTTCCGCGTCCCTGCCGCCCCATTTGTTTTCGTCCACATAGTCCAACCAACCAGACTCCAAAGAGTCTACGCCGAGACCAAGATGTTCGTCAATAATGGAATCAAACGGCCCTTGGGCCTCGTAAAGCAGCTTGAACTTGCCGGGTCCGTGCGCCGCCAGGATATATGCAACCAGCGAGGCAGCTTCGGCCGACTGAACCCTCTCAGAATCGCTGACGAATTTCGGAGCTACCGCCAGATTTCCCAGAGGTACGTATAGGTTGCTGTCCTGCAGCTGCGCCGTGCGATCGTGATAGTTCCTGCCCGAGAAATCAAACAGCGTCCTCATTCCGTGGTGGAAGAGGTCCCGGGAAGGCCAGGTCGAGCTCCATCGCTGAACCATGAAGTCTGACAGCGTGACTCCCGGAAGACTTGGCTTCCAATAGTGAATTACGCCGTCCTCAACATAGGGCCAATGTTTGGCGGTCAGATCCCTCCCCTGTCCGAAACCAGTGTAGAAAACCACGTTGAGCGTATCCACAAACGGAGGCATGCCCAACCGATGTGTCATCTGATCGGCGGCCACCTGGTAGCCGCCGGCGATCGTCTCGAACAGCTCTTCCTGAGGGTGACCTTCGGGATAAAGAATATTGACGCGATCGAGGCTGTAAATCTTCCAGCCCCGGTATTCACGCTCCGTCTGCAGAACCTCCAGCGGCCCTTTAGGAGCCTCCGAGCAACCGCTTGTCACGACAATACATAGAGTCAAGGCCATCAAGGTCGCAGTTGATGCGAGCTTCCAGCCTTCAAAAGAGAAAGACGAGATATTCATAGACTGATGAGTCCTGACGCCGAATTCGGCTGGTCCTTATAAGTTACTACCCAGTAACACTATAATTGAAACGAGCGAGCCTGTCAACGGTAACAGCTACGTTATTTTTTTCACAATAGGGCTTGACTTCGAGGCCTCAAAAGACGATCTTTTAATGAAGACTAAATTAAGTGTATTTTTGTCTTGGATAACCGCTTACGGAAACCACGGACCAGGCTTTCGAGGTTCCGGACGAGCCCTCACAGGAGAACCCGTTGTCAGGTAAGACCAGATTTACTCCTCCTCAATTCTCCAACAAGATATTGATCATTGTGGGCGGGTTTGGCAGTGGGAAATCCGAAGTTTCGGTAAATCTGGCGGCCTACCTGGCTCGGACCTCGTCTGAAGCGGTTACCATCGCTGATCTTGACGTCATAAACCCCTACTTTCGCTCGCGAGAGGCCGCCTCTCAACTGGCTTCGCTGGGTGTGAAGTCGTTAATTCCAGGGGGCGAAAACGTCCACGCCGATCTTCCGATCGTTATCCCCGAAGTGAAAGGCGCGATCGAGGAGCCCGGGGGAACCCTGATCCTGGACGTCGGCGGCGATGACTTGGGCGCGCGGGTCCTGAGCTCCCTCAGGGACGCCTTCCCCGCCACGGGTTACGATCTGCTGCTGACGCACAACGCTAATCGCCCTTTCACCTCGGACCTGGAAGGCACACTGAAAGTGATGAGCGAGATTGAGGGAGCGTCGCGGATGAAGTTCACGGGGATCATCTGCAACACACACTTAATGAAAGACACGACTTCGGAAGTTGTCCTGACCGGACTGAAGCAGTCCCGCGAGGTAAGCGCGACAGCAAACGTTCCGATCGTATTCTTGAGCGCCGTTACCGAGGTCCTGGAAACGATGGACCCTGAGTTAATAGACTGTCCTATACTGCCTTTGAACCGGTCGCTGCTTAAGCCGTGGGAGCGGCAGGCCCCGACCGGCGGCAATTGATTGTTGAGGAACCTGTTATGCCCGGTGTGACCATAGACAAAAATCATTGTAAAGGGTGCGAGCTGTGCGTCAAGGCCTGTCCCCAGGATATCCTCTCGATGTCGAGAGAGATCACGCTGAAGGGATATTTCTTTGCCAGGATGCACGATCCCTCCCGCTGTATCGGCTGCCGGATCTGTGCTATCGTCTGCCCCGATGCGGCCATTACGGTTAACACAAACGGCACCCAATTCGTGCTGTTCGAGTACTAAAGAAGCCAGGAAGCCGGAAGGAATATAGCTGTGGCAAAAGTACTGATGAAAGGAAATGAGGCGATCGCCGAGGCCGCTATTAGGGCCGGAGCGAACAACTATTTCTGTTATCCTATCACGCCGCAAACGGAAGTGGCCGAATATCTGGCCAAACGCATGCCCGAAGTTGGCGGGGTTTTCCTCCAGGCTGAGAGCGAAGTCGCGGTTGGAAATATCGTTTTTGGCGCGGCCTCAACCGGTAAGCGCGTGTTTACCACCTCCTCCAGTCCGGGCATCAGCCTGATGCAGGAGGCGATTTCTTACATGGCCGGAGCCCAGCTCCCCTGCGTGATTCTCAATATCATGCGCGGCGGTCCGGGCCTGGGCGGCATCCTGCCTGCTCAGTCGGACTATTTCCAGGCAACCAAAGGCGGCGGTCACGGAGATTATCGACTCCTGGTGCTGGCGCCTTCCACGATTCAGGAGGCGGTTGACCTGACCATGCTGGCCTGCCACCTGGCGGACAAATATCGCAACCCGGTTATGATAATCGGCGACGGCATGATCGGCCAAATGATGGAACCGGTGGAATTCCCGGAGAATTACACCGAGCCGGAACTGCCGACCAAAGACACGTGGGCCGCTACCGGCGCCAAAGGTCGCAAGCCCCGAGTCATCAAGTCGCTGTTCCTCGATCCTTACAAGCTGGAAGACAACAGCGTTGTCCTGTACAATAAGTACCAGCAGATGAAGAAGGACGAAGTCCGGTTCGAGCTGTACAAGACCTCGACGAAGAACAAGGTTCTGATCGTGTCTTACGGGACTATGGCCCGCATCTGTCAGACGGTGATCGACGAACTCGAGGAGGAAGGTGTGTCGGTAGGGCTGTTCCGACCGATCACGGTCTATCCGTTCCCCGAGGCAGCCCTCGAAAAAGAAGCTACCCGCAAGAATATAGATACCGTGCTCACGGTGGAAATGAGCATGGGGCAAATGGTGGAAGACGTCGAGAGAGCCATCGCCCGCCGACGGCCGGTGGAGTTTTTCGGCCGCACGGGCGGTATCGTCCCCACTCCCGATGAGGTCAAAAAACAGATCAAGGAGCTCATCAAGAAAAAGCACGGCGCCAAGACGCGCCAGAGTACGACTAAGAGCAAGAAGAAAGGCTGAGCGCAATGTCGGAACAGACGAAAACGATATTCTCCCGCCCGGAAGGCTTGCAGGAAACGGTGACCCACTACTGCCCCGGCTGCACGCACGGGGTGATCCACCGGCTGGTCGCGGAAGTTTTCGACGAGCTGGATATTCGCGAGCGGACGGTCGGTGTAGCGCCGGTGGGCTGCTCGGTCCTGGCGTACAATTATTTCAACTGTGATTTCCTGGAAGCTCCCCACGGTCGCGCCCCGGCACTGGCCACAGGATTCAAGCGCCTGCGTCCGGACATGATCGTGTTTACGTACCAGGGCGACGGCGACCTGGCTTCGATCGGCATGGCCGAGATCGTCCACGCCGCCAACCGGGGCGAGAAGTTCACAACTATCTTCGTCAACAACGCCATTTATGGCATGACCGGCGGCCAGATGGCCCCCACCACCCTTTCCGGACAAATCACTACTACCTGTCCCGCCGGACGTGATGTCTCCCAGACCGGTGAACCGATCCGCGTGTCGGAGATGCTGGCCACCCTGAACACGCCGGCTTATTTGGAGCGCGTGTCGGTCGACTCGCCGATGCAGATCATCAAGGCCAAGAAGGCAATCAAAAAGGCTTTCCAGTACCAGGTCGAAGGCAAGTGTTTCTCGCTGGTTGAGGTCCTGTCCACCTGTCCGACCAACTGGGGCAAAACGCCCGCCGAATCAACTCAATGGCTCAGAGACAACATGATGCCCTACTTCCCTCTGGGCCTGTGCAAGTCGCCCGACAGTAAGGAGGGCAACTGATGCCACAATATGAAGTCTTATGGGCCGGCTTTGGCGGCCAGGGCATTATGGTCGCCGGACAGCTTCTCGCCTACACCGGTATCAAGGAAGGCAAGAACGTCGTCTGGATTCCCTCCTACGGACCGGAGATGCGCGGCGGCACGGCTTACTGCACGGTCGTTGTATCGGATAAGAGAATCGGCTCACCGATCATGAGCCAGGTCAAGGCAGCCTGCGTCTTCAACCGGCCCTCGTTCGATAAGTTTTGCCCTAAAATCAAACCGGGCGGCCTGCTGCTGGTCAATTCGAGTTTGATAAATACTACTACCGACCGCACCGACATTACCGAGATTCTCGTACCCGCCAACAAAATGGCCATTGAGGCCGGAAACGTCAGAGCGGCCAACATCGCCATGCTGGGCGCTTTTGTCGGCGCCACCGGCATTATTGATCCGAAAAATCTCGAGGCCGTCATTCATGAGAAGCTCGGCGCCAAAAAAGCCGTGCTCGGGACCAACTTGAAAGTCCTCGCACAGGGGCTTGAGATCGGCAAGAAAGGTATTCGTCAGAGGCAAAAAGCATGAAGCAAGAATTCGAAAAGATCCCCGAGATAATTGGCAAACACCAGCAGGACCCGGAATCTCTCATCATGATTCTTCAGGATATCCAGAAGGAGTACCGGTACCTGCCCAAAGAAGCTCTGGTACAGACGGCCGAGGCCCTCAACGTACCCCTGTCCAAAGTCTACTCCGCTTCGACGTTTTACGGCGCGTTCAGCCTGACACCGCGTGGCAAGAACGAGGTTCGGGTCTGCGTAGGCACAGCCTGTCATATTCGAGGCTCACAGCTTATCCTGGAGCAGCTTGAAAACATGCTCGATGTGAAGTCGGGACAGACGACCAAGGATATGGAATATACGCTGGAGTCAGTTGCCTGTGTGGGCGCCTGTGCCATGGCCCCGCTGGTGGTGGTCAACGACAAGTACCACGGCTCGGTTAAAGTGAGCGGCTGCAAGAAACTCCTGAGGAAAAAGTAGCATGACCATAAAGAACCTCAAACAACTCAAAGAGCTTCAGAAAAAGGTCACGACCGAAAAGAAGAAATTCCACAAGAAAGTGATCGTCTGCTGCGGGACCGGCTGTCTGGCCAACGGGGCCGGGGCTATCCTCGACGAATTCAAGAGCGTCCTCAGCAAGAAGAAGATCAAGAATTTCGCGGTTGAAGCGGTTACTGAGACCGGCTGCCACGGCTTTTGTGAGCAGGGGCCACTCGTGGCGATCGAGCCCGAAGGCACGTTCTACACCAAGGTGAAGGTCAAAGATATAGCTGAGATAATCGAGGACTCTATTCGCGGCGACAAGGTTATCGAGCGTCTCCTCTACACCGACCCGGCCACCGACAAAAAGACCGAGAGCTATCGCAAGATACCGTTCTTCTCGCACCAGCAGCGTATTGCCTTGCGCAACGTGGGTAATATTGCCGCTCACGACATCAACGAGTATATCGCAGTGGGCGGCTACCAGGCCCTGCACAAAGCAATCACGAAAATGCAGCCTGATGAAGTCATAGACGCTGTATCCAGGTCGGGACTTCGCGGTCGTGGCGGCGGCGGTTTCCCCGCCGGTCGCAAATGGCGTACCTGTGCCGACGTAGAATCCGACGTTCGCTATGTCATCTGCAACGCTGATGAAGGTGACCCCGGCGCGTTTATGGATCGTTCCATTATGGAAGGCGACCCGCACGGCGTACTTGAGGGCATGATGATCGCGGCTTTTGCGGTCGGCGCCAAACAGGGTTACATCTACGTTCGCGAAGAATACCCTCTGGCCGTGAAGAACGTCAAGGCGGCTATTGAGCAGTGCGAAGGAGTCGGACTGCTGGGCGACGACATCCTCGGCACTGATTTCTCTTTCCGCATCAAAATAGCCCGGGGCGCGGGCGCGTTTGTCTGCGGCGAGTCCTCGGCCCTGATGAAATCGGTAGCCGGAGAAATCGGCGAGCCGCGCGCCAAATACGTACGCTCCGTGATCAAGGGACTCTACGACAAACCGACCGTGCTGAACAACGTCGAGACCTACATCAACGTCCCGCTGATTGTGGGCAAGGGCGCGGATTGGTTTGCGAAAGTCGGTACGCCCAAGAGCACCGGCACGAAGGTCTTCTCGCTCGTCGGCAAAGTTCGTAACACGGGCCTTATCGAAGTCCCAATGGGCACTACCGTGCGAGAGATCATATACGATATCGGCGGCGGCATCCTCGAGAACCGGCCCTTCAAGGCGGTCCAGACCGGTGGACCTTCGGGCGGCTGCCTCCCCGAATCCGAACTTGACCTTCCGGTTGATTTCGATTCCCTGACCGAAGCCGGTTCAATGATGGGCTCCGGCGGCCTGATCGTTATGGACGACAAAACCTGCTTGGTCGACGTCGCCAAGTACTTCCTGTCATTCCTGGTCGACGAATCCTGCGGTAAGTGTGTCCCCTGTCGCGAGGGCCTCTACCAGCTACATAAGCTGGTAATCAAGGTCACTGAGGGCCGGGCCGACGAGTCCGATCTCGACAAAATGGAGCAGCTTTCGAAATCGATCGTCATGGGATCGCTCTGCGGCCTGGGGACTTCCGGTCCTAATCCCCTGCTTTCAACACTACGCTATTTCCGAGAAGAATATCTGGAGCATATCCGCGAGAAGAAGTGTCGGGCGGGTGTTTGCCGGGAACTGATTACATACGAAGTGAACGAGAAGTGCACCGGTTGCCTGGCCTGTATTACGGCCTGTGCTTATAACGCCATCACCGGGAAGAAAAAAGAGGTGCACGTTATCGACCAGGATACATGCACCAAGTGCGGCGCCTGCGTGGCGGTCTGCAAGCAAGACGCTATCGACGTTTTTTAGGAGAGACCGATGGTTACTCTGACAATAAATGGAAAACTGGTACAGGCTGAGGAAGGTGAGATGTTGCTGGCTGCAATCGAGCGGCAGAATATCGATATTCCTTCGACCTGCAACCACAAGGCTGTGGAACCTTACGGCGCCTGCCGCCTGTGCACGGTCGAGATCACTCACCCCAAATGGCCGGGCTGGAAAAAGCACGTGACTTCGTGTCTCTACCCAGTGGAAGAAGGCTTGGTGGTTTCGACTCACGCTCCGGAAGTAATCGAGCTGCGCAAGACGCTGCTTGATCTGATGCTGGCGCGTTCGCCCAAGGCCAAACTGGTGCAGGATATGGCGGCCGAGTACGGCGTCAGCAAGACCTCATACGAAGAGGTCCCCGACGGGAACGACTGCATCCTGTGCGGCCTGTGCGTCCGGGTTTGCGATCAGATGGGCTTCCACGCGATCTCAGCGGTCGGCCGCGGCCA
>JAAERE010000521.1 GCA_024230675.1 bacterium
CGGGTGCCGTCCGTGAAGAATGAACTCCGGGTATATTTCAGATATGCTTATCTCCAAAGAATAGGCCTTCTTGTAGCGCAGGCCCAGGGTGAGGCGATAACCGAATTCGTCGCGCATCTCAACATCGACTACCGATTGATAGCGAGTGAGAGAGTCGAGCGTCGATGACCCCGGTGTGAAATAGTTCACGGCGTAAATGCCCCCAAAGCCGATATAGCCGGTCAGGTGATCGGTCCCTCGATAGTAAATCGCGTCCAACGACAGGGGCAGCGAGAACAGTTCCCCCTTCGGGAACAGGTCTGAAACCGTGTGACAATATTTGAAATCCACCGCTCCCCGGACAACAAACGGGTGAATTACCAGAAGTTCGTACTTGGCCGACAGTTCCGGTCCGGCGGAAACTATGCCGTTCGGAGCCGTGACCGCCACGGTAACGTGGGCGCTCATGGAGGGGAGAGTATCCTCCTCAATGGGGTTCATAGGGGCCAGAGGCAATGTCAGCCAGGCGGCCATTAGCAGTGCGTTCATCGTTGCTCCCAAATAAGATTACAGTATATAAACGGACGAAAAGCACCGTTGGTCAATAATTCCTTGTGGCGTATACTAGTCCGTCGTTGTCAAAAAATGACGGCATCTGCCGCAATGGCGATTTGAGGAGGCGGAGGGCGCCTTAAACGTGTGCTGTAAGCTGTTGTGGGGCAAAATCTAAGGGGTAGGGTTGAAGCAAGTCGAAACCAGTTGACAACGATGTTTTAAGGACTATATTAGCGGATTGTACTGGGCGTCTGTGAATTTATTCACATACGCCAACTTGAGAAGCTGGCAAAAACTTATTGTAATACTTGGAGTTAACGATGAGTGAAAAAGTATACAAGAACTTCATAAATGGTGAGTGGGTAGATTCCAAATCAGGCGAGACTTTCGAGAATCGCAACCCCGCCGACAAGGACGATCTCGTCGGAACTTTCCAGAAGTCCAACGCAGACGACGTCAAGGACGCCGTTGACGCCGCGGCCGAAGCTTACAAATCCTGGCGCCTTGTCCCGGCCCCCAAACGTGGCGAATTGCTGTATCGCATCGCCAACCGCTTGTTAGCCGAAAAAGAGCCCTGTTCGCAGATTATGACTCGCGAGATGGGAAAGATCATTGCTGAGACCCGCGGTGATACGCAGGAAGCAATCGACATGACGTATTACATGGCGGGTGAAGGTCGCCGCCTGTTAGGGATGACAACGCCCTCGGAACTGGCCAACAAGTTCTGCATGACGGTCCGCCAGCCGCTCGGCGTTTGCGGTTTTATCACCCCCTGGAATTTCCCCATGGCCATCCCCTCGTGGAAGTCCATGCCGGCGCTGATCTGCGGTAATACGGTAGTTATCAAACCGGCGACAGATACTCCGGCCTCGGTCGCCAACATGGTCAGGATTATGGACGAGGAAGGTCTCCCGCCGGGCGTTATCAACATGGTCACCGGTTCCGGCGGCGCGGTTGGTCAGCCTCTGATCAAAGACCCCCGCGTGCGCGTGTTGTCGTTCACCGGCTCCACCGAAGTCGGTCGAAAAGTCGCCGAAGCCTGCGCCCCGACATTCAAGCATTCCTGTCTCGAGATGGGCGGCAAGAACGTGCAGATCGTTATGGATGACGCCGATGTCGACCTGGCGGTCGATGGCGCCCTCTGGGGAGCTTTTGGCACCACCGGTCAGCGTTGCACGGCCACCAGCCGATTGATCTGCCAAAAAGGTGTTTACGAGAAGGTTATCGCCAAGCTCGCCGAGCGGGCGGCCAAATTGAAAGTCGGCAACGGTCTTGACGAGTCGGTCCAGATGGGACCGTGCGTCAACCAGGGCCAGCTGGATACCGTTCTGAGCTATATCGAAATAGCCAAGAAAGACGGCGGCCGCCTGGTTACCGGCGGTGAGCGTCTTACCGGCGGCGCCTACGACAAGGGTTATTTCGTGCAGCCGACGATCTTCGCCGATATCACCCAGAGCATGCGTATCTGGCGCGAGGAAATCTTCGGCCCCGTGCTGGCGATCGGTCAGTTCAGCACGTTTGACGAAGCAATTGAGATGGCCAACGATACCGATTACGGTTTGTCGGCCTCGATTTATACGAAGAACATCAACCAGGCTTACACGGCTATGCGCGATGTTTACACCGGACTGTTCTACGTCAACGCCCCGACAATCGGCGCCGAGACTCACCTGCCGTTCGGCGGCACCAAGGAGACCGGCAACGGTCACCGCGAGGCTGCCACGGCGGCTCTGGACGTGTTCAGTGAATGGAAGTCGATTTCGGTCGATTTCAGCGGCACTATTCAGCGGGCGCAGATCGACAATCAATAGGCGCAGGCATAACCGCCGTTTTTTGGAGAAAGCAATTGGCTCGACGTAAGTACATATCAAGTGAAGCTCGGGGACACCGGGCCTTGTACCTGATTCTGTTTATCTGGCTGTCATCTTCGATATGAGAAGTCCCGGAGGGACCGGAAGAGAATAATCGATTGATTAGCAATAACTCAGAATTGTGAGGATGAAATGGCCAAGAATAGAAAAAAAGTGATAATCATGGGCGCGGCGGGCCGCGACTTCCACAACTTCAATACTCTCTATCGTGACAACGACCAGGTCGAGATCGTCGCTTTCACTGCGACCCAGATTCCCGACATCGACGGTCGCAAGTACCCGGCCGCCCTGGCCGGCAAGCTCTACCCCAAGGGTATCCCGATCGAAGATGAGAGCAAGCTGTTCGACCTGATCAAGAAGCACGACATCGACGAAGTCATCTTCTCGTACTCCGACGTTCCTTATCAGTACGTTATGGACAAAGCTTCCCGCGTCATGGCGGCCGGAGCTCGCTTTGCGGTCGAAGGCACCCAGCCTACGCAGATCGTATCCAAGAAGCCGGTCGTCGGCGTTTGCGCCATCCGCACCGGTTGTGGCAAATCGCAGACCACCCGCCGGGTGGCCGAGGTGCTCCAGGCTATGGGCAAAAAAGTGGTGGCGATCCGTCATCCCATGCCGTACGGCGATCTCGCCAAGCAGGCTTGCCAGCGTTTTGAGACCCTCAAAGACCTCGACAAGCACAAATGCACGATCGAGGAGCGTGAAGAGTACGAACCGCACATCAAGTCCGGAGTTGTCGTCTACGCCGGTGTTGACTACGAAATGATCATTCGCGAAGCCGAAAAAGAAGCCGACGTTGTCCTGTGGGATGGCGGTAACAACGACATGTCGTTCTACAAGACCGACTTCCTGTTTACCGTTGTGGACCCGCACCGCGCCGGTCACGAACTCGCTTACTATCCGGGTCAGGTTAACCTGATGATGGCCGACGCCGTCGTGATCAACAAGATGGATTCGGCCGATTCGGAAGGCGTCGCCGAGGTGCGCGCTAATATCGCCGATCAGAACCCGAACGCCATCGTTATCGACGCCGCCTCGCCGATCCAGGTCGACAAGCCGGAGCTTATTCGCAACAAGAGCGTATTAGTGGTCGAAGACGGCCCGACCCTGACACACGGCGAGATGCAGTACGGCGCCGGTGTTGTGGCGGCCTCCAAGTACGGCGCGGCCGAACTGGTCGACCCTCGTCCGTACACGGTCAAGTCGATCACCGAGACTTTTGAGAAGTATCCGGAGATCGGTATGCTGCTGCCGGCCATGGGCTATGGCGATCAGCAGGTCAAGGATCTGGAAACGACTATTAACAAGACCAAGTGCGACGCCGTGGTCGTGGCTACGCCGATCGATCTTAGCAGAGTGCTCAAGATCAAGCAGCCGGCCACCCGCGTTTACTATTCGTTGCAGGAGATAGGCACTCCCAACGTTGCCACCGTGCTCGGGGATTACTTCTCGGGTAAAGGCGGCGCTAAAAAGAGCGCCAAGAAAAAAGGCTGATACAACCGAAGGCGGGCCGAGGGATTTCGGCCCGCTTTTGCTTTTCGAAGTATAGGACACTGAGTTAGTTGAACGCCAACGCCAGGAACAAGACAGCCGTGGTCGCGCTCGGAGGCAACGCCATAACTTTGCCGGGCGTCGAAGACACCATTGCCAACCAGTTCGCCAATACCCGAAAGTCTCTGGACGGCATCGTCGAACTGATTCGGGACGGCTATAATCTCGTGGTCAGTCACGGAAACGGGCCGCAGGTCGGAAACGCCCTGCTGAGAATCGAACTTGCCCGGGGCAAAGCCCCCATACTGCCCCTCGGAGTTTGCGTGGCCGATACCGAAGGCGGTATGGGCTACATGATCGAACAATCCCTTCAAAATCGACTCAGACAGGAAGGCATCGACCGGCCGGTGGTGACAATCATCACCCAGATGCTGGTGAAGCCCGATGATCCGGCTATCTCCGATCCTTCGAAGTATATCGGGCAGTTCTACACCGAAGAGGAAGCGAAGCTTTTCGGCGAAACCCGAGGCTGGCATCTCAAAGAAGACGCCAACCGGGGCTGGCGCCGGGTGGTGCCCTCACCCATGCCGCTGCGCGCGCTTGAGGCTGAGACTATCAAGCTGCTGGTTCATTCAGGTACGATTGTTATCGCCGCCGGGGGCGGCGGAATCCCTGTATACCGCGATGAGAACGGCAAGCTTGAGGGCCTGGACGCCGTGATCGACAAAGACCTGGCTTCGGCCGTATTGGCCCGGGAAATTGGGGCTGAAAAGCTGGCTATTCTGACCTCGGTCGACAACGTCTCTACCGACTTTGGCGGCCCGAAAGAGAAGGCGCTGGAGAGGGTGACCGTATCTGAGATGAAAAATCTGCAAGCGGAAGGGCATTTCCCGCCGGGGTCGATGGGACCCAAGGTCAAGGCGGCTGTCACGTTTATGGAGAACGGCGGGGGGATGGTGACGATTACCTCCTTCGAGAAAGTCTGCAAGGCTCTTAGAGGTGAGGCGGGAACGAGAATCGAGCCAGATAAATGATGTGTAAGCTCTCTGAAGAGGCAATCGGCGATATACTCCTCCAGGGCCGCATCTACGAAGTAGGCGGCGCTGTAAGGGACCGGTTCCTCCGAACGAATCCAAAAGTCAAGGATCGCGATTACCTTGTAACCGGGATCCCCTACGATGAGCTTACGCATATACTCAGGAATCACGGCCGTGTGGGTTTGGTCGGGCGGAGCTTCGGAGTCATCAAATTCACGCAGTTTCGTCAGGAGAAACAGCACACTTTCGACATCACCTTGCCGCGCCGCGAACATTCCACCGGCGCCGGGCACACCGACTTCACAGTAGATTTCGATCCCGATCTAAAGGTCGAAGAGGACCTCGTCAGGCGTGACTTCACCGTCAATGCGATGGCTCTGGACCTCGACAGCGATGTGCTCATCGATCCGCTCGGCGGGCAAATCGACCTCAAAGAACGCCAACTGCGAATGACATCGCCGACCTCGTTTGAGGAAGACCCCCTGCGGATGCTACGCGCCGTGCAGTTCGCCGCCAGGTTCAATTTCATCATCGAGCCGGAAACGTTCAAGGCCCTGCGGCAGCACGCCTCGCTGATCACATCGGTATCCGAAGAGCGAATCGCCGAGGAACTGAACAAGCTGCTGACCCGCTCTGAGAAGCCTTCGGAAGGCTTCCGCATCATGCTCTCCAGCGGCCTGCTGAAGGAAATCCTGCCGGAGTTGGAGAAATGTGCGGGGGTGGATCAGCCGGGCGGCTATCACAAGTACGACGTATTTGAACACACTATGCATTGCCTCGACGCTTGTGCTCCGGATCTCAGGCTCCGTATGGCGGCGCTCTTTCACGACATAAACAAGCCCCAGGCCAAACGCGAGACCGAGACCGGCGCGACCTTCTACGGGCACGAGGTTACCGGGGCACGCACAGGCGTCGAAATAATGTCGCGGCTGCGTTATCCCAAGGAGCTCACCAAAGAGGTCAACACGCTGGTCGAACGACACATGTTCACTACCGATGTTACCGACAAGGGCATGCGACGATTGGTCAAGAGAGTAGGGGTCGGTCTGATATTCGACCTGCTGGATCTCCGCCGTGCCGATGTAATCGGGCAGGGTATGGGCGGCACGACCGAAGACGTCGACGCGTTCGAGGAGAACATCCGCGAGGAATTGAAGCGGAAACCTCCGTTCAGCCATTCCGATCTGGCCCTGAACGGTCGCGACGTGATGAAGATGTTCAATCTATCTCCGTCGCCCAGGGTCGGACTGATTCTGGATCATCTACTCGAACAGGTGCTGGACAATCCCGAAGACAACACTTGCGACAAACTCACAGACTTAGCTCAGAAGTATTATCAATCACAATTTCAGGATAGCGACCAAGAAAGCAAGGAAACCGATCAATGAAAGTTCATGAGTATCAAGCCCGGCAAATCTTTGCCGATCACGGCATTCCGGTTCCCGAAGGTGAAACCACTGACAGCATTATCGATGCGGCAGACATTGCCGCCCGCTTCAACAAGCCGGTGATGGTCAAAGCACAGGTGCTGGTCGGCGGACGCGGCAAGGCCGGCGGTGTCAAGTATGCGGAAAACGCGGAGGCCGCCAAGGTCCTCGCGACCAAAATACTGGGGATGGATATCAAAGGGGAGAAGGTCCGCAAGGTAATGATTTCGGTGGCTGCCGATATCTTATCGGAGTCCTACGTGGGTATTATTCTCGACCGGGGCACCCAGCGCCCGGTGTTTATGGTTTCCTCGGCCGGCGGTGTGGATATCGAAGAAGTCGCCGCCAAGACGCCCGAGAAGATTCACAAGCTGGCGGTCGACCCGACCGTCGGGCTGCTGCCGTTCCAGGCCCGCAACCTGGCTTACAAACTCTATCGCGATATCGGCCAGGTTCGCCAGTGCGCCGACATCCTCATGAAACTTTACGACGCTTTCTGGAACGTCGATGCTTCCCTGGTTGAGATCAATCCGCTGATCACGACCCCGGGCGGAGATGTCATGGCGATTGACGCCAAGATTAACATCGACGACAACGCTCTTTTCCGCCGCAAGAAAGTCGCCGCCATGCGCGATCTGGACGCTGAGAACCCGGCCGAAGTCAAGGCTCGCGACGCTGACCTGTCGTTTGTAAAACTCGACGGCAACGTCGGCTGTATCGTCAACGGCGCCGGGCTGGCGATGGCGACTATGGATCTCGTCAAGATGTACGGCGGTGACCCGGCCAACTTCCTGGATATCGGCGGTTCTTCCAACCCGCAAAAGGTGGTAACCGCGATGGAGATCATCCTTTCCGATCCCAACGTGCGCTCCATTCTGATAAACATCTTCGGCGGTATTACCCGGTGCGACGACGTCGCCAACGGCATTGTCGAGGCTTTTTCCCAGTTGAAGCCGTCCGTGCCCGTGGTCGTGCGGCTGACCGGCACCAACGAAAAAGAGGCGCAGAAGATTCTGGCTTCGGTGAAACTGCCGTCCGAGGACACCCTGGATGACGTAGTAAAGAAGGCTATTGAACTGGCCGGGTAAGCGGCGCAGACAGGAAAACAAAGAGGAAGTTTGAACCATGTCGATATTCATAAACAAAAAGACGACAGTGATTGTGCAGGGCATTACGGGCCGCGACGGTTCGTTCCATGCCACCCAGATGAAGAAGTACGGCACCAAAGTGGTCGCCGGCGTAACCCCCGGCAAGGGCGGCACCAAGGTCTCCGGCATTCCGGTATTCAACACGATGGAAGAGGCCGTGGCCAAGACGAAGGCGAATACTTCGGTTATCTACGTCCCGCCGCCGTTTGCGGTGGACGCTATCTATGAAGCCGTAGACGCCGGTATCAAGCTGGTAGTCTGCGTCACCGAAGGTGTCCCGGCGAACGATATGATGAAAGCCGTACCATATGTGAAGGCCAAGGGCGCTCGTTTGATCGGCCCGAATTGCCCCGGACTTATTTCTACCGACCAGTCCAAGGTTGGTATTCTGCCGGGCAATATCGTAAAAAAAGGCAATATTGGTGTTGTATCTCGCTCAGGCACCTTGACTTACGAGGCCATTTGGGCTCTAACCCTGGCCGGACTGGGCCAGACAACCTGTGTCGGAATTGGCGGCGATCAGGTCAACGGAACCAATTTTATTGATTGTCTGGCTGCGTTTGAAGCCGACAAATCTACAAAAGGGGTTGTTATGATAGGTGAGATCGGTGGCTCCGATGAAGAGGATGCGGCCAAATATATAAAGAAGAATCTCACGATGCCGGTAGTTGCTTTCATCGCAGGACAGACCGCCCCTCCGGGCAAACGGATGGGGCATGCGGGGGCTATCGTCTCCGGTGGTTCCGGAACCGCCGAGGGCAAAGTTGCCGCTCTGAAAAAGGTCGGAATCCCCGTGGCCGGTTCTCCAACCGAGCTCCCGATCCTCCTGAAAGAAGCCTTCAAGGCCGCCAAGGCTAAAGCCAAGGCTAA
>JAAERE010000522.1 GCA_024230675.1 bacterium
CGCCACGACCAGGTACAAACCGCCACCGATAGCAAAATGGGAGACGAACACGTGGATTACGGCAATTGCAGCCATCAGAATTCCGTAACCAAGGTCCACATCCCAGAAGGGATAGTTCAATTCAGACCTCCGTTAGATGGAAGGATCATTTCTGGCGATAAGGTAAGACAGCGGGAACGCAGCGGTCAAGAATTCTGCGGCCGACGACGGTAAATAATAGGCTATGCGGATCGGTATAATCAAAGATCGGCGCGGGGGCGTTTGCTCCAGTATTTGATCGAAGTGATGCACTCAAAGCCGGCCTTTCCGAAGCAGGACATCGAAGGTGTGTTTTCGTCCTCAATCAGGGCGCTTATCACGACCTCGCCAAAACGCTCGAAGTACTTTTCACAGGTCTCTATCAGATCGCCGGCCAGGCCGATTCCCCGATAGTCAGGGTCCACTGCCAGACGATTGATCCAGCCGTGGCGTCCGTCGTATTGAGCTATGACAACGCCCACCAGTCGCTGATCGATAAGCAGCCCAAAGTACTCGCAGGCGTCCAGCTTCATTTCGGCGGCCATCATTTCTCTACTGTCTCGACCGGTTGACTTGAACGGCAGTCCGGCCACCGACCAGACCCGGATTATGCCTTCGTAATCATCAATTGTCAGCTTTCTGATCAACCTGTCCATACTTCTCCTCCAGAATAGCTTCTAACTGCTCGAGCGGGAAACGTGAGGCGAACGTCTCGTCGTTCCAATGTTCGCAGCCTGTGAAATTAAGCAAAACGCCTCGCGCCGGTACGCCGACATCCGCCGCCGCCCGCATTCCCGGCGCCAGCATCAGCAGGCAGGCCACGCCCACTACGGCCAGGTCCCCGGACCGATCGGCATAATGGTCTATCTGTTCGGACAGTTTTCGCTTCGAGTAAACCACCTCCAGCCCGTAGCGATCGGCCAGTTCAGAAACATCAAAAGCCTCGCACTCGGGGTTACATTGCTGGCACCGGTCGCCCCAGGCCTCGTCGGTCTTAAGACAGTCCGGATTGTCCAGCGACAGGCAGTCGGGAAGGACGATCAGAGTATCTTTGGTCCGATTAAAAGCCTCTCGATTCAGCTCGTCATACATCTTGTAGGACAGGGCTTCAAGTAGATACTTCTCCCGGGGCGTACGGCGCAGACCCTTGTCCTGACGGTCGGAACGATCCTGGTGTGCGTTCGCGATAAAGGTGTCCAGACCTGAGAACTCTTCGGCAAAAAGTGAAAACCCCTCCTTCAGAAACTTACGTCGGAACTCTTCCAGTTTCCGGTCGAACTCCGGTCCAAGACGGTAGGTCGGTGCGCGATGTTTCATACTGTGAATATAGGCACATCCGACGTCTCTGACCACCGCGATATTGATAGGATGCAAAACTTCACATTTGGGAAAACCTCTTGAATTTCTCGTCGTATATGTAGTACATTGCGGTAGAAGGCGCTGACACAATAACCCGGAGACAGATAATGCAAAACCCGCCCCCGCCACCCCCGCCGAACGCCTCTCCAGCAGGTCCCCCGCCGCCGGTATTCTACAAGAATCCAGGCCTGGCCGCCGTGCTGTCGTTCTTCTGGATGGGCCTGGGGCAGATATACAACGGCCAGATCGCCAAAGGCGTCGCGTTTATCGTCGTTTACACGATAAGCTGGCTGTTGGTTTTTGCGCTTATCGGTCTGCTCACAACTCCAATTCTGTTCATCTTCGGGATGTACGACGCATACCGGTCCGCTGAAAAGGTGAACTACGACATCGCCCGCCGCAATGCCTATGCCTCTAACTACACTACCGACGGCCCGGCTCCGGTTTGAACAACGCGTCTTCTGTCAGGAGGGAACAACCATGCTGCTACGCAACCTCATTAAGAACAATCTGGTTTGGAGCTTGGCGGGGAGTGTCTGTCTTACCACCTCGCTGCTGTTGTGGCGATTCGGTCCCCAGTATCCAACCATGAACTTTCTTCAGGGAATGCTCCTCGGCCTTTCGCTGGTGTTCAATATCACCTTCCTGATTCTTTGGGGCAAAGCACGCCGCACGGCTTGAACGGGCCCGTCTATCTTGCATCATTCCTGCTGAATCTCGGCACGTGAAACTGCGCCTCCAGATTTTCGTATAGCACATATACACTCGTGACTTCAGCCCCGAATGGAGTGACCCGAACATGAAACTAAGAAACCCAATAGCGATGCTTGCTCTGGGCATTCTCTGTTCCACTGTGGCAACGATAATAGGCAGATTCACCGGCGAGTTCTCGGCCGCCGACTTTCTGCAGGGAGTGTTCTCGGGAATGGCAGTTGTCTTTCTGCCGGCGGCGACCTTCTTCTGGCGGCAGCAACGATCCTGACAGCGTGAGATCTGATTGCGGTCTCGCCAGATTCCTGGTAAGTTGTGGCGATGCCACGATGCACAATCGATCCAATCGTTGAAATCCTCCTGCGCCTGCCTCTCGCCCTGACACCTTCGCCTGTACGCTCGAGATTGAGCCGGTCCGGCGCCGGAGAAACCGCTACGCCCGGTCCGGTATTCACAACCCAGCGTTTGTCCGTCCGAAAAGCCGAACCCTCGGCCCGAGACGCTCGACTGTTTTATCGTCTGTGGACCTCGCCCGAAGTTATGGCTGCCGTCGGCTTCCCTCGGGGGATCGACTACACTGAAGAGCAGATCATGCGGCGTTTGAGGGACCGGCCGGAGTCAGAACCAGGCCCTAAGCTGGTAGTCGAGCTGAAGTCCCTCCCGGTCCGCATAGGCGAGTGCAAGCTGGGCGTTCCCAACGCCGAAGGCATCTCCGAGACCGATGTCAAGCTGCTGCCCCGCTTCTGGGGGAGAGGGCTTGGCACGGAGCTGAAGCAGGGTCTTGTAGACTACCTGTTTCGAAATACAAACTGCCGGGCGGTAAAGGCCACTCCCAACAGGAACAACATCGCCTCGCAGAAAATGCAGGAGGCGGTTGGCGGAAAGAGAGTAGGCGAGGGACTCTTCAAAGCGGCGACGAATATCTCACCCCACGCCGTTGACGTTCCTTTCTACGAGTACCTGGTCTATCGAGAGGATTGGGAAAGACGACAACCAATATAAAAGTCCCTACGGGGTCTCATGGTTTGACAATCGCGCCCCTGCCCTTATATTCCCCTCATGTTACTGGCTATAGACATCGGCAATACCCATACCGTTGTGGGCGTCTACAAGAAAGCTGTGCTGAAGGATCACTTCCGAGTGGCCTCTCAGGAACGCCTGACGTCCGATGAGGCCGGCTTTTTCATCACCGGATTGCTCCAGCGGATGAATATCGAAAATGAAGAGATCGAAGACGTCGTGATCGGCTCTGTCGTTCCCGGCCTCACGCCGGTATTCGAGGAAACTGCCCGCAAGTACTTCGGTTGTATTCCGATCATTGTGTCGGCTTCAATCAAGCTGCCCGTGAAGATTGACATCAACCGTCCCGATGAAGCCGGCGCCGATCGCATCGCCAACGCCGTCGCGGCTTTCACCAGGTTCGGCGGACCGGTGATAGTCGTCGATTTTGGTACCGCGGTCAATTTTGACATTGTGGACGCCGAGGGCAGCTACATCGGCGGCGTTTTGTTGCCGGGCCCTAAGACTTCGATGATTGAGCTGGCCAAACGCGCCGCTCGGCTTTTCGAAATCCGCATAGAAAAACCCGACAGCGTGGTCGGCCGTTCCACCGCCGGGGCGCTCAAGTCCGGCCTGTTTTACGGCACCGTAGGGCAAGTCGACTTCATTATCGATAAGATTATCGAAGAAACTGGGTTTGAGAAGACGCGGATCATCGCCACCGGAGGCCTGGCCGGGGGAATCGAAAAGGCTTCCCGCCACATTCGGCTGATCGAACCGACGCTTACGCTCGAAGGTCTCCGGTTAATCGCCGAGTACAACTGAGCCCGGGGATTTGACGCTCAGTCGATCTGCCACGTCTTGTAGGTAGAGCGGTTCCTGTAACTGGGGTGAGGGATGGGTTTACTACGTCATCTGATTCCACTAGTGTTGTGCCTCCCGGTCTTGTGTGTGTCTGCGGCCGCGGATGTGCCTGATTCGGTAGCTCACGATTCCATTCTAATTGAGAAGCACCCGGACGGAACCATCAAGTCAGAGTCTCTCTACAAGAACGGCGGGAAGCACGGCGTTTGCAGAGAATACTTCCCCGATGGTCTGGAGAGCAAGAGCGAAGAATGGGTGGATGGCCGGTTGCACGGCGAAGTTATTACCTGGCACGAAAACGGCCGGAAGGCGAGCCGGCGCGTCTATGAACGCGGTGAAACGGCTGGGATCGAACAGCGATGGGACGAGACCGGCTATCTCTTTGAAGAGAAAGCCCTGACGGAAGACGGCCGGCTGCACCGAGTCTGGTCGCCCGGCAGTGGCTACCTGATCAGAGAACACGTAGCCTACAGCGACGGTCGTGGCGAAATCCGAGAGTGGTATAGTGGGGGCACGCGGAAGATGGTCCGCAACGACACCATGTTGGCCCTCTACAACCCGTCCGGTTGCATCGAGAAACGCTGTCGCTATTTGGACGGGGTTTTGCACGGACCGTACTCGACCTATTCTCACCCCGGAATACTCAAGTTGAGAGGTGAGTATTCCCACGGAGTCAAGTCGGGGCGCTGGACCCACTACGGGCACCATGGCGATTCTACCCGGACTGCAGACTACGGGACCGACCCTTCAACCATAACAACCTACTACCCGCACGGCGGCCTGGAGTCACAGGGCCGTCAGTTGGACGAGGAGCGCAAGACCGATCTCTGGCAATACTGGGACTGGCACGGCCGCCTCTGGTTGCGGGAGAACTGGGACAAGGGCGACCTGCTTTCTGCCGACACTGTCTGGCGACCTGAGCCATCGGACTCGCTTGTCGCCCTCAGCCTGATCTTCGAGGTTGAGGATAGCCTGAAGACTGACAGCCCCAGGATCATCCGCACTTTCAAGATCGAAACCTTCCTGGGTGACACAGTAGAAGTAAAAGAGCTGGCAGACATACTGGGCGACAAGAATCGGCTGTTCGAGGTCGTCCGAAGGAATTCTGACTCATGCGTTACGATTGACGCTTTCGGCATGGGGAAGCTGGCGGAAGAGAGCGATCCGCGCCGCCCGTTTCCCGACTTCGTACGCAGTCTTGAATGGGTCTGCACCAATGAGATCGTTTTCACGCGCCGGTTGCTGGAGTGTGACAGGCACGATAGCCTGTTCACGTATCGCCTGTCTGTTGACCCGCCTTGGCAATTTCCAGAGTGGCCCGATAGAAAAAAACTCCCTCGAATTACGGAAACCACCGGTCAACAAGACTTTGCTCTTTGGACGGTCCCGAGAAAACGGATAAGCGGCGAGGGACAGATGCTCTCCGAATGGCACGAGGTTCTTGATAGCTCCCTCCGGTGGGTGAGACACGGAGAGCAGCGATCCTACTTCAAAGACGGTTCAACAGAATCAATCAGTCACTGGGACCGCGGCAAACCCGGTGGTCGCTTCGCACGCTGGTGGCCTGACGGGACCCAGCGTGAGGAAGGTGAATACGAAGCCGTGGCAACCGCATCAGGAATCATCAGAGTAAAACACGGCGACTGGAACTGGTGGGATTCCTCCGGTCATGTTACGGCCACCGGCACGTTCGACTTTGGAACCGGTCGAACCTGCTACCCCGACGGAACGATCTCGGCAGAGGAGAGCTACAAGGACGGGCGGAAGCACGGTGTGTGGAAGACGTATTATCCCGACGGCACTCCCTGTGAGAGCGAGTCCTGGGAGAACGGCAGGAAACACGGGGAAGCGATCGAATGGTACCATTCCGGTCAAATGAAGAAGCGAACGATCTACGAGCGAGGCTCTTGGAGTGCTTATGAATCCCCCGCAGAGCAATGGTTCGGGAACGGTCGTTTGGCACGCGAAGTCCGACCCTCTGACTCCGGCGTTGTCTTTCGCACCTGGTATTCCAACGGCCAGGTAAGGAAAGAGGAAATCCGACGGACCGGCCCTCCGGCCAGTCGCACTCTCCGCGAGTGGTATGAAGACGGGACTCCGAAGTCCTATCAGGGTGACACCTGTAGAATCCACTGGCACCCCACAGGCTTTGTCAGCGAAGAGCATTACTACTTGCAGGGTAGAACCCACGGCAAAAGCACAGGCAGGTACGACGATGGTGCCCTTAAGTGGGAGAAGGACTTCACCGAAGGTCGGTATGCCGGGACGTGGTCTTTCTACCGCCACGACGGTATGCTCTTGAGAACGATCAATCATTCGGGATCTCCGCCGCTGGAAACCTGTTTCCATCCCAACGGCCAGAAAAGAAGCCGGGGCAGGAAATGGGGAAGCGATAACAAGACCGGTACTTGGGAGTATTGGGATCTCGAGGGGAATCTGACGATTATAGAATCCTGGTCACACGGTCGCCTGCAGCAAGTAGATACCCTCAGTACTTCACACCTCGACTAGACCCACGCTGCCCATTCGCCGACTGCCGCCAGGCCATGCCAAAACGGCAGTGCACGGCAAAATAATACGCAAAATCACTGCAAATTCAAAGGAACTCCTTGACATTACTGCCGTTTAATGTATAATGATCGCCCGTTAGCACTCATTAAAAGGGAGTGCTAACAGGCAGAACGCTGATGACAAAGTAACGAAGTAACAATAACAAGTCCCCATAACGGGAGGTAACAAATGCAGTTCAAACCGCTTGCTGATCGCGTGGTTGTCAGACCGCTCGAAGATCTCGAGACCAAAAAGGGTGGCATCATCATCCCCGATACCGCCAAAGAAAAACCGATGCAGGGCGAAATCGTTGAAGTCGGCCCGGGTCGTATCACCGACGAGGGCAAAGCCGTCAATATGGAGCTGAAAAAGGGTGATCGGGTTCTTTACGGTAAGTATTCCGGCACCGAAGTTTCCGTTGAAGGCGAAGACTACTTGATCATGCGCGAGTCCGATATTTTCGCGACTGTCGTAAACAGCTAAGAGATTGAAATCAGGAGAATTTGAATATGTCCAAGTTGATTGAATTTGAATCGGATGCTCGCGCCCAGCTTAAAGTCGGTGTCGACAAGCTGGCCGACGCCGTGAAGGTTACGCTGGGTCCCCGTGGCCGCAACGTAGCCATCGACAAGAAATTCGGCTCCCCGACCATCACCAAGGACGGCGTCACGGTAGCCAAAGAGATCGAACTCGAAAACAATTTCGAGAACATGGGCGCCCAGATGGTCAAGGAAGTCGCCTCGAAAACTTCCGACGACGCTGGCGACGGTACCACCACCGCCACTCTGATCGCCCAGGCGATCTATCGCGAAGGCCTCAAGAACGTCACCGCCGGTCACAATCCGATGGCCATAAAGCGCGGCATCGACAAGGCTGTCACCACGGTCACCGATGAGATCAAGAAGATGTCCAAGCCGGTCGCCGGCAAGGAAGAGATCGCCCAGGTCGGCACCATCTCCGCCAACAACGACAAGCAGATCGGCGACCTGATCGCCGAGGCTATGGAGAAGGTCGGCAAGGACGGCGTTATCACGGTCGAGGAAGCCAAAACCGCCGATACTACGCTCGACGTCGTCGAGGGTATGCAGTTTGACCGCGGCTATGTATCCCCGTATTTCGTAACCGATCCCGACAGCATGGAAGCCGTTCTGGAAGATCCGATGATTCTCATCCACGACAAAAAGATCTCCAACATGAAGGACCTTCTGCCGGTACTGGAAAAAGTCGCCCAGGGCGGTCGTCCGCTGATGATTATTGCCGAGGATATCGACGGAGAAGCTCTCGCGACGCTGGTCGTCAACAAGCTTCGCGGCACCATCAAAGTCTCTGCCGTCAAGGCTCCGGGTTTTGGTGACCGTCGGAAGGCTATGCTCGAAGATATCGCGACCCTGACCGGTGGCCGGGTTATCTCCGAAGAACTCGGCTTCAAGCTCGAGAACACCGTGCTCGAAGACCTCGGTAGCTCCAAGAAGATCACCATCGACAAAGACAACACCACGATCGTCGAAGGCGCCGGTAATACCGACGACATCAAGGGCCGTATCAGTCAGATCCGCAAGCAGATCGACGACACCAGCTCTGACTACGATCGCGAAAAGCTGCAGGAACGCCTGGCCAAGCTGGCCGGCGGTGTAGCCGTCATCAACGTCGGTGCTGCCACCGAGACCGAGATGAAGGAAAAGAAAGCCCGCGTCGAAGACGCCCTTCACGCCACCCGCGCGGCGGTTGAGGAAGGTATCGTCCCCGGCGGCGGCGTCGCCCTGCTTCGCACCATGACCGTTCTTGACAAGGTCAAGGCCGACGAAGAAGAGATGGTAGGTGTCAATATTGTCCGTAAGGCGCTCGAAGAGCCGATCCGCCAGATCGCTCACAACTCGGGTGTTGAAGGCTCTATCGTGATTAACCGGGTGATCAGCGAAGAGGCCGCTTTTGGCTACAACGCTCTCACCGACACTTACGAAGATATGTTCAAGGCCGGCGTGATCGACCCCACCAAGGTCACTCGCACCGCGCTGGAGAACGCTGCCTCGATCGCCGGCATGCTGCTGACGACCGAAGCCGTTATCTGTGACAAGCCGGAGCCCAAGGGCGCGGCTGGTCC
>JAAERE010000523.1 GCA_024230675.1 bacterium
AAGCTCGAGAAGAATGCGCGGAAGCTCGAGCTTATGCCACGCCTCGACACAGAGCGCATTCAGTTTGTCATAGTCGATATCCCCGTCGACCTTTATCCACGAGACAGGCCTGTAGATAGGGACCTCGGGGCGCGTTCCCTCTTCGGGGACGACAGTCGTCTGGCTATCCATTTTGAAGCACTCCGCATTCGCGCCGAGAGTGTTTCGGGCCAGGTCTGCCAGGGCCGGGTCGGGTTCCATGTTCGGGTCGAGCGCAATTCCGAAGTACTGAAAGGGCGTCCGGATTCCGGTAGTTTCGTCGTAAAGGTAGGGTCTACCGTGTTTCTCAGTGTAATACTTCTCAGTCTCCTGCTCGATGATGTCGGACGCGAGCTGGCCCGTACGGAGCTTCTCTTCAGTGAATTCGCCGACAGTTCTGATGATTTGCGCGGGACCGGGACAGGGGATCCGGTGTGTGAATGACGGAGGGAGGTCGAGGTACTCGCCGACCTTCCTGACCTGAGGCTTTGCGAGCGACGCCAGCGGCTCGATCTTCCCGACAGAGTAATTCCAGCCGACGTTATGCTGGCTCTTGAAGCCGCCTTCGGTTTCGATAATATCCGGCGCGATCGTGCCGTCCGCGATCCAGGAGGCGCCCACCTGGCCAATATGCCTGTCTGATACTTTCCTGTAGTTGCCGATAAACGTCTTGCGTTTCTCTTCACCGTCGGAAAGCCCCACCAGTGGCGGGAGAATCTCGTCCCTCACCTCCAGGACCGTGAA
>JAAERE010000524.1 GCA_024230675.1 bacterium
CCGTCGGATCGTACGTGACAATTGCTGAACTTCCCCCGGGCTCTGTGTTCACGACAACGTCCTCCGGACAGACAATTTCGGGACGTTCGTCATCGGTGACCCTTATGAGAAAGTGACAGGAGTCGACGTTGGCCGAAGCGTCCATGGCGTCGCAGTCTACAATAGTAACCCCCGTTCCGTAGAAACTTCCGGAATACGGATAACAGTATATGGTAGCTCCGGGCCAGTTGTCGTACACATGCGACTCGTAGACGACCGTTGCACCGCAGAGACCTGGATCAGTGCCAACCGTGATATTTTGCGGGCAGACCGCCACGGGAGGTTCGTTATCAACTCGCTGGACGGCCACCCCTCCGTTGTAGAAGTCAACGGCTCGCCTGGCCACAGCCGTGTCGCCTCCGAGACAGGAGCCCGAAGTGCCGCGACTTGTCGGGAAGGCCGTATCGTAAGTTACTTCGTAGCCGTATGAATCGAATACGCGATCCGAATAGTAGAGCGTGCCGCCGGTCTTCGACGACAGGGTGTTGTCGCCGCATTCATACCACCACCAGGTAATCGGCAATTGCTGGCCTTCTAAAGCCGGATCGGTGCCAACGGCCATCGACAGCGTCACCAGCGCACCGGAGAAGGGCGCGTAGCATTCGGGGTGGTTGCTGCCGTTGGCGATTTCGGCCATGGCGATAACCTCTTTGGCCCCCGTAAAAGTCGTGCCGTAGGTCAGGTATTCCCAGCCACATTCACTAAGGACAAAACCGGGCTGGACGTCGACCAGGGTGAGAGCTTCGTGATGATGGAAAAGCAGGCTGAAGCCGCCCAGTTCCATAACCGGCGGCGGATTCTCGAGATAAATGTCAACCGAAACCGTGTCGCCGCGAAAAGCCCCGACCACGCGCTCCATCTTTACTGAGAGCTGCGCTCGAGCGACGCCCGTGGCTAACATACCGATAAGAAGAACCAATATCAGTCTGGTCATCCAACCACCGGATTGAAGTTTAGTCTTTTGTTCTGTGCCTGTCGCGTGTACAAAAATCGATGTAGCTTCGTCTGCCCATGTACGCTGCCTGCCCCGATGACGTAGTATTACCATAAAATAAGCAAACAACGACGACATGCAAGTCCCGACCTTGCCTAAAATGTCTGTTGGGCTGCATTTTCCCAAGGTGTATCCGTCCGTAACTACTATGGAGCAAAAGCCTTGCCCGAACTCGCTGTCGCCCGTCAAAGCCCTTGCAAAATCGGCAGATTTGTATATTTTGAGTCAGTGCTGCGATATCTACGGGAGGGAACCAATGTCGGAATTTGCCTTTACGAAAATTCTAGCTCTATTTCTTGCGGCAGGCCTGCTGGTATCATCCTTGGCCCTGGCTCAGCAGGACCCCCTCGACCAAGGCGGACCGGACTCGGCCTTCTTTGTGATTGAGGACTCTTTGGTCGGGCGGGGGGACTCGGGAGCCGAACTCGAGCTTTACGTCCTCAACGACACGCAGGATCTGAAAACCGTGATGGTCGGGTTCTATTGGAACAACCCGAACGTCTACATGGATTCAGTGGTATTGTCCCCGGCCGCCGACAGCGCCTTCGACCTAATAGTCATCTTCCCCGACAGCCGGATTGACAGTACCAACATCATTCGCAGATTCTCATTTGTGGGCATTAGCTTTTCACCTCCTCACCTTTTGGCAAGCGACCTGGCCCGACCGATGGCTTCTTACTACTTCGGAGCTTCTCCCTGGAGCACCGGCGATTCCTGCTGCGCTGACACCATGACGTGGGCTTCCAGTCTCGACCTCGCGTTTATCGATACGTCCGACACAAAATATATCCCGGCTTGGGGCGGCGCGGGGTGTGTTTGGGCCGATATGGTCGCGGTTGAATGCATGGGTACGCTGGGTAACGTCACGCTGAGCCCGAACTGCGACCCGAGCGACCAGACGGTGGACATCACAGATTTGCAGCTTTTCATCGACCATCAGTTTCTGACCTTCACACCGCTCTGTTGTGTGGAGGAGGCGGACCTGGATTTCTCCGGGGAAATCGACATCACGGATCTCCAGCTAATGGTGGACTGCCAGTTCATCACCCTGGACCCCTTCCCGGCCTGCCCCTAGGGAAAGCGGCACGGTCGCAAGAAATTCCTCTTGCAACACCCCGCTCCTCCCCCCTATACTGATTGCAGGTGGGGTTCCAACTATGAACAATATGTGCTACGAAAGCCCGAGCAGTCTGTCCCAAGGGCCTTCGGTCAGCCAATAAGTGTGATTCACCCCAGCCGAGCATCGGCTGTCAAAGCCTGCACTACAGCCCACCACCCAGCACCTCGCTCATCGAACGGCTCTAATTGAGGAATCTGTCACTGCCCCGAATTGAGGGGCGCATAGGGATTGGCCAGTATGGAAGAAAATGAAGGGGCCTATGAGAAATGCATGTACCCGTCACTCCACGATCCCGCTATGGAATCGGTCGTCTGGAGCGAGGAACTCTGCCGCAAAATCGAGTCCGGGTTCAGGGAGATGGACGGCAGAGAGTGTACAGATCTGCCAAAAAGCATTGATTCGCGAAGCATACTCCCCTTATACAAGTACCGGTCTTTCGACCCGGCCCATCCGGAACGCACCGAGACAACGATAGTCGACGGTCGACTCTGGTCACCATCAATCGAGGCTCTCAATGACCCCTTAGAGGCTGCGATTGTCTTGGGCAAGGACTCCGACCAGCGGGAGATGCCGGGGCTGACGATGTATTACAATAGCCAGTGGTGCGGCTGCATCTGTTTTTCCTACGACCCCGTTTGTGCCCAGATGTGGGCACATTATGCCTGCAACCATGAAGGATATGTCCTGAAATATGAGCGATTGTCCAACTATCTGCTCAGAAGTCGTTTCTGCCGTCCGGTCAAGTACCGGCGGCACCCCTCGGATGTTGACATCCTGAATCGCCCCGAAAGCGTTCGAGACGCCCTGTGGACCAAATCCGAGGTTTGGGAATACGAAAGGGAAGTACGTTTGCAGTATCCGCGCACAAACTCATATACCGCCGCCGGATTGTTGAAGCCTTCCGGCGTGGTTTTCGGCTTGAGGACACCCTCGAAACACAAAGATATCATAACTGAATTCGCCAGTAACCTGAAAACCGGCCAGATTGTATCTACCGGCCATCCCTATTCATTGAAGGTTGAGTGGTATGAAGGAAAAAGACCTAACCGGTAACCTCAGGGCATTGCTCACTTTTGTCGAAGGGCATATTGCCAGGGAGATCCCCGACCGGGGCACTTTTGACCCCTATGGAATTCTTCTTCGGCGCAAGAAAGAGAACATGGAAATGGTGTTTCTGGAGACAATGCCCAACCCTGACGGAGCCTTAAAGGGCGAGCCTGTGCGTCAGATGAGGAGACAGATCGAAGACATGCTCCAGAAATATCGAAATGATCGTAATATCGTGAGCGCCTGCCTCGCTACCGACATGCGCTTGCGACCGCTGGAAGGCGGTGAAGCTACAGACGCCGTATTCATCTGGCTCGATGACAGAGGAAAACAGCGGGTGAGAGTGGTGATCGATTACGAGATCATTGATCGCGAGCTCAAAATAACCGCGAAGACAATCGATGAGAGAGAAGAGCTCTTCCTGTCAGACTAACCCACAGCTCAGAGGCGCCGTGTTCCCGGCATACGGTGTTAGGTCTAAACCGCAGAGAGTTCGACCTGCAAAGCTATGCTCTTTTGAGGTCCTTTATCAGCTTATCGCGGACTTTGTTGTACTTTGCGGTGTCTGTATCCCAGCCCCGTGCGTCGGCGATGACCTTCTTGTTCACATCAACTTTCCGCTCATGTTCCCACTTTTCGAAGATATAGTCATCGAGTCGCACCGGGAAGAGAACATCTGTTTCGGCGATAAGCTCCCCGTTGCTCTTGCGCTGCTGAAGCTGCCGCTCCTTCTGTATGGCACGCTCAATTTCATCATGCACGTAGGGGCTTTTCAAAGATGACTCACTGGCAACCAGGACCAGCTTGTTGAAGTCTCGAACCGCGTGGTCGATCTCCCCCCACAAACTCTTGCCGGTCTTGGCGTCTTTGTCCCATTTCCAGCAGCGAATACCGGCGCCCTGGAAGTCGTTATAGAGGCGAGTAGCGAAATCCTCGTCTCTGGTGCTATAGCTGATGAAGCAGCTGTAGAACCGCACTGGTTTTCCGATCTGACTGCGAAAGTGGGCGATCTCTTCCTCACGCAAACCGCAACCCCTTAGGAACTTCTCCGGGAGGTCGTCTTTGAAGTTAAGTATGCACTCATTGATGTCAATCGTTGATGGATACTGGTGGAACGTCTTCTCCAAGCCGACCGCTCTTGATAGATCGGTTGCCAATATCGTACCACCGAAGCTGGCGTGACTCATATCTGTCTTGTTCAGGATGGACCTATAGACGACAGCGTGATTGAGGAAGGCGTGACTGAGATCCGTCCCCGTCAGATCTGCATAGCGGATGTTTGTCCTATGAAGATTAGATCCGTGAAGGTTCGCCCACGATAAGTCTGCACCACTGATCGATCCCTTACCGAGGTCCATTCCGCTGAGGTCAGCCTTGCAGAGCCTTAGGTTGCGCAGGCGTGACCCGCTCATGTCCGGAACATCTTCATCCGCCTTTCTACGCCTATTCCATTCAGATATCCCTTCCGGTCCGCCCCTCAGTAGCTTCAGTGCTTCTTCTCTTGTCATGAGATCGTCCCTCCCTAAGTAGTTACGCCCAAGATGCGGCAAGCAACGCAGACCGTCAAGGCGATATTGAGAAAACACCCCCACCCGACGCTTCGCTCTGGGTGGGCTACAAATCACTCCACCACCTCCACCCCCTGTTTCCGCAGCTCCGCTCCGTCTCCCCAGCGAAGGCTGGGGACCAGAACAAGACTGGATTCCATCCGCCGCCGGAAAGATGGGCGTCGCCCGTCTGAAAGAAATCTCTGGGTCCCCGTTTGCACGGGGATGACTCAGGGAGGGGGATGACGCAAAGGGTGAGATGTGGATTATGAAGGCGATGATCTCCC
>JAAERE010000525.1 GCA_024230675.1 bacterium
AGACGCCGAGAAATTCGAGAATTGTGCGATATTGCTAGTGGGCAACAAGATAGACCTTGTTGGCGATACTACTAAGACGGCCGAGCCGAACACAATGTCGATCTCCTGCTTGACCAGGAAGGGCCTCAAAGGGCTGAGGCGAAAGATCCTGGAGCGAATCACACAGAGTGTGCCGGACTTGACTTCGGGACTGGTAGTGACTTCGGCCCGTCACAAGCAGAAGCTATCGGCCGCCCGAAAGGCGATCGCCCGGACGCGGCGGAAGCTCAAGAACCACGAGAGTCCGGAGATCACATCGTTTGAGCTTCGCCAGGGAATCGAATCCCTTGATGAAATCACCGGCCGCATATATAATGAAGAGATTTTGGGTAAGATTTTCTCGAGCTTCTGTATCGGGAAATGATTTGGTTGGATTGGATAGCGTAGCGGCAGGCCTGTCGATCGGGGCGGTCCTGAGCGATCGCAGATTTCACGTGAAACAGGCCAGGCGGGTCCTGTTGGATTCTGAATCGGGAACTGCCATTGTTATAGAAGATTGATTGTGAAGTATCCAGACTTTGACATGATAGTTGTTGGTGGCGGACACGCCGGTGTTGAGGCCGCCTTGGCTGCAGCGCGGATGGGGAAAACCGCTGCACTAGTCACCATGGACGCCCGGAAGCTGGCTTTGATGTCCTGCAATCCGGCTATTGGCGGTATTGGTAAGTCGCAACTGGTCAAAGAGGTAGATGCTTTAGGCGGGGTGATGGGGGAGGCTATTGACGCTACCGGGATTCAGTTCCGCAGACTCAATCTGTCGCGCGGAGCGGCGGTCTGGTCGACTCGCGCTCAAGCCGACAGGATAGCCTACAATCAGTACGTGGTTGACTTTGTCGCCGCCGAGCCGAAAGTCACTGTGATCGAAGCTCTCGCGGGGGCGATTACTCACGAAAACGATAGGGCGACGGGGATTCTGACAGAATCGGGGGAAAGCATCGGCGCCCGGGCCGTGGTGATTGCCACGGGGACTTTTCTTGGCGGGCTTATCCATATAGGTGAAAAGAAGATAAAGGCCGGGCGAATGGGGGATAAGGCTGCCTACAAGATGTCTGACTGCCTGTCTGAACTTGGTTTCGAGGTAGGCCGGCTCAAGACCGGGACACCGCCGCGGCTTGACGGGGATACTATCGATTGGTCTCGCTGTGAGATCCAGCCCGGCGAGACGCCGACCCCTGTGTTTTCCTATCGTTCCTCAGTGAGGTCGTTTGACCAGACGCCCTGTCACCTCACGCGTACCAGCCCGAGGACCAAAGAGATAATCTCAGCCAATTTCGAGAAGTCTCCGATATTCTCAGGCCAGATAAACTCCACCGGTCCAAGGTACTGTCCCTCGATTGAGGACAAGTTTTTCAGGTTTGCTGACAAGGCGGAGCACCAGATATTCCTCGAACCGGAAGGGAAAGGGACAAGCGAGATCTACCCGAACGGATTCTCGACGGCCCTTCCGGAATCGGTGCAGGAGGAAGCAATCCGCAGCGTAATTGGCCTTGAAAAGGCCAGAATCACCCAGCCGGGCTATGCGGTCGAGTACGATTACTGTCCGGCGCATCAGGTAGATATCTCATTGCAAACCAGATGCTTAAAGGGTCTTTATTTTGCCGGCCAGATCAACGGAACTTCGGGCTACGAAGAAGCTGCCGCCCAGGGGCTTATGGCCGGAGTTAACGCCTGTCTCGGCATAGAGGGTGAGGAGCCTTTTGTTCTGGGGAGGTCGGAAGCATATATCGGCGTGATGATTGACGATCTGACCACTCGGTCGACCACGGAGCCTTACCGAATGTTCACTTCGCGAGCGGAATACCGTCTGGCGCTGCGCGAAGACAACGCCCGTGATCGTCTCTTCGGGCATTCCCAGAGGCTAGGCCTCATTTGTGAGGCCGATTACAGCGGTTTCGAGAAGCTCCGGAAGGACACCGAGGAGGAAATTCACCTCCTGCGGAAAACGAGGGTACCGGTCTCCGAGTTGGGCGAATATGCCGAGCGTTTTCGCAAGTTCGACAAGGTCAGCCTATCGAAGTTGCTGAAACAGCCGGGAGTTGGAATAGACGAGGTTCTGCCGGTCCTGGCAAAGTACGACGGACTCTTTTCGGACAACCAGCAGGTGCTCAGACGGGCTGCGATATTCATCCGGTATCAGGGATATATCGATAAGCAGGAAAGGGAGATAGCCAAATCCCAGAAGCTGGAGAAAGAAGTCATTCCCGGAGACTTTTCTTATCAGAGTATTGCGGGGCTAAGGACTGAGGCCCGAGAGAAGTTCGAGCGATTTCGGCCGGCCTCGCTGGGACAGGCCGGACGGATCGAGGGAATAACGCCCGGTGATGTGGCGGTACTGTCGGTATCTCTGAAACGGTACAAAAGCGGGGTGAAGTGATGTCGAGCGTCCTGGAACTGAATCCAGCCCAGTTGCTGGAGAAGTATTTGCAGCCCCATTTGATCGATCGCTACTTCGAGAGCCTGATGGCGCAGAACCGGAAGGTCAACCTTGTTTCACGTGAAACATCCCGGGAGGACTTCGAGCGTCTGATCGCCGAATCTCTGCTTCCGATGGAAATCCTCACCTCAGGTTTCGGGAGCTATCTTGATATCGGTTCCGGGGGTGGATTTCCGGCAATTCCCATAATGGCGACCGAGCGCGTATTTGGGGAGGCTTTCCTGCTCGAACGCACGCAGAAGAAAGCCCAGGCGCTTCAACAGATATTAAACGACCTGGATCTCCCGGCTATTGTCCATGACAAGGATTTCGAACACTTCGTTCTGCCCTCCCATTTCGATCTGATCACTCTCCGCTACGTCAAGCTGACCCCGCGCCTGTTGTCAAGAATCATGGAATTCCTTAATCCCGGCGGGAGTTTTTTGTATTTCTCCGAGCCCGAGTTCAAAGTTAAGGAATTCGCGATTGACAGCTACACTTTCAAGTCTCCCCAATCCGATGCTATTAAGAGCTTTAGCATCATGAGTTCAGGCTGCTAATAATCCCCTCTTTTTTTGTTGCGCGTCTTGCGCTAATCCGCTAAAATCATTCCCAGAACAGACTTTAGTGACAAGGAGTGTCCATTGAGCAGGGTTATCGCCATTGCCAATCAGAAGGGTGGTGTCGGCAAAACCACTACCGCCGTCAACCTCAGTTCCTGCCTTGCCGCTGCCGAACAGAAGACATTACTCATCGACATGGATCCGCAGGCCAATTCCACCAGCGGTATCGGCTTTGAACGAAGTGAGGATGACGCCTCATCTATCTACGACGCCCTTATCGGGAAAAAACAGCTCAGCGAGATCATCAAGCCGACCGAGTTGAACTTCCTCAACGTCGCGCCGTCGTCTATCGCCCTGGTTGGTGCCGAAGTTGAGCTGGTCAGCATGCTCTCGCGGGAGAGCCGGTTGAAATCAATCATGGCCGGCGTGCTCGATGAATACCAGTACATCATCATAGACTGCCCGCCCTCACTGGGATTGTTGACAATCAACACGCTGACGGCCGCAAACTCCGTCATTATCCCGATTCAATGTGAATACTACGCTCTCGAGGGCCTGGGGCAGCTTGTCAACACCATCAAGCTGGTGCAGAGCCACCTCAATCCGGACCTGGAGATTGAGGGGGTCCTGTTGACGATGTACGACAGCCGGCTGAATCTCTCCAAGCAGGTATCCGAGGAAGTACGCAAGCATTTCGATCAACGGGTATACAGCACCGTTATTTCGCGCAACGTCCGTTTGTCCGAAGCCCCCTCGTTCGGAAAGCCGATTATTCTTTACGACGTTCTCTCCACCGGGGCCGAAAACTATATGGCATTAACGAAGGAAGTGATGGCCACATGAGCAAGCAGGTATTAGGCAAGGGGCTGAGCGCGTTGATTCCGGTAGAAGAGGACACATCGGTCGATAATGTCCATTATCGCAACATTCCCCTGGATCAGATCGCTCCCAACCCGATGCAGCCGCGGCATACGTTCGACAAAGAGCGCCTGGCCGAACTGGCCGAGTCGCTGAAAGCCAACGGCGTGGTTCAGCCTCTGGTAGTACGCCGCAACGGCGCAGGTTTTACGATTGTGGCCGGCGAGCGTCGTTATCGCGCCGCCCACCTGGCGTCGCTGTCGAAAGTGCCGGCGGTCATAATGGATGACCTTGACGATGTTCGCACGCTGGAACTGGCTCTGGTGGAAAACATCCATCGCGAGGACCTTAATCCGCTTGAACTGGCCGAGGCTTACCGTCGTCTGATTGACAAGTGCGGTCTGACGCAAAACGATCTGGCGGTGCAGGTGGGGCGCAGCCGCGCTGCGGTCGCCAATCATCTTCGACTGCTAGCCCTTCCCGATTCGATAAAACGATTGATCGCCGAGGGCAGACTCACTGAAGGACATGCCCGGGCGATCCTGGCGTTGGACAACGAAGCTCAGAT
>JAAERE010000526.1 GCA_024230675.1 bacterium
CCCGCACATAACCGTCCGCTTTGTCGGAAAAGGTTTTGCACCTTCCGTCTTTGCAAAGCATCCCTGCTTTATTAAAGCTTATATGGGCTTCGGGCGTAATTATGGTATTGACGCCGCCTGCAATGGCCATATCACAGCTTCCGCTCTCCATAGCTGCAACCGCTCGATGTATCGCTACCAATGAAGACGAACAGGCCGTCTCTATGGGTTCACTCGGACCGTGAATATCAAGAAAATAACTCATTCGGTTAGGGCCGACCGATGGGACCATCCCCGTTGAAGTATAACCTTCTATGGGAATAGCAGCCTTTGATATAAGCTCGGAATATCCGCTGATTCCTGTCCCGACAAAAATCCCTGTTTGCGTGCCTGACAGACTCTTTGCGGAACAGCCCGCATCCTCTATCGCCTTCCATACGTAGAGCATTAAAAGACGCTGCTGAGGATCCATCAATTCGGCTTCTCTCGGAGATATCCCAAAAAACATCGGATCAAAATCTCCGATCCCGTCAATAAATCCGCCCC
>JAAERE010000527.1 GCA_024230675.1 bacterium
GATATTTTAGGCTCTTCGGGCTATGAATCTCATGAGGTTTAACAACTTACGGAGCCGGGACCGGAAGCCAACGTTTCCTGTTTCCGGAGAGTTTGCCCAAAAGTCCCGATTCCTCTCCCCCTGTTCAGTTCTTGAGCATATCGCCGATATATCTGAGTAAGGACCGGTACGCCCTTTCGAGGGCCTGCGAACGCGAAATTGGAGTTCGAATGATCGCTCAGAATCAACCTCTTCTGACCATCGGGATCACCTGCTACAACGATGAAAAGTATCTCCGGGTGTGTCTCGAGTCGGTTTTCAATCAAACATATCCCCATCTGGAGATAATCTTAGTCGACGACGCTTCTACCGACGGCTGCCCGGCTATTCTGGCCGAATATGGCGACCGGATAATAGCAATCCGACACGCTCAAAACAGCGGCGGGCTGACACAGGGCCGGATTGACGTAATCACCAGCGCCCGGGGCGATTACATTGCCCATCTGGACGCCGATGATTACCTGGAGCCGGATTTCGCCGAAAGGCTTATGCAGGAAGCGATTTCGGATCCGGAGCTGGACTGGATAGCCCCTAATCTGAATGTGGTCGACGGCGATGGCAATCTAGTCGGCCAATGGGATTACGGAGACTTCCCCAGCGATGTCCGGGAGGGTCTGATGCGCGGTTTTAAGATCCCCTCGGTCCCGGTACCGAAGAACGGCGTATTCAAGAGGTCGTTTCTAACAAAAAACAACCTCACGTGGTATGAGCTTCCTAACACGCGACAGGGCGAAGACGCTCTGACCTGCATAAGATACCTTCAGTGTGATCCGAAAATCAGGCTGATCCCCGACTTCCTCATGGACTACCGGGTACATGGTGAGAACATGAGCGCCGCCCCCGAAGAGCGGATAAAAATGATAATCGGCCTCAAGGAATACTACATCGACAATTTTAACGAGTTTGTCTATTTGTATCATCCGATGATGCTGAAACTCCCCAATGGCAGCGATGAGTACCTGGCTTTCAAGTATCTTTTCCTGGCTCTCGATTTCTTGAACGCCCGTAACAATTTCGAGATTCCGGAGGTATATCGCAACGAGCGAGCTGACGAGAAGATCCGAATCGGTCTCAGGCTGTTCGATGAGCCGATCCGGTACTATGCGGAAAAATCACTGAGCTACTCGGCCACCTACTCGGGAGAGCTCAATCGGATTCTCGAAAGTCTCTCGCCCTCCGGGGACCCCGACCCGGCCTACGACCCTGACGCCGCGAGCCCCGAGTCGGTCGGAATTGAGACCACGCGGTCGTTTGACGCCCTCGCCTCTCTGGGCGAGCAAGAGTTTGCCGGAGGAAACCTTGAGTTGGCCGACCGGTACACCGCCGCCGCCCTCCAAATGAACCCGGACGACACCGGCTGTTTGAACAACTCCGGAGTTATTGCGTTTAATCGGGGCGACTACGCCCGCTCTGACGCCATGCTGCGCAAGGCGATGTCTCTGGACCCTGAACTCGAAGACACTCATTTGAACTTGTGCTCCCTCTGGGGCAAGACCATATGCACGACCCCGCCCGACAGCTCGCGCGCTCCTGAGATACTGCGCTCCCTGCGGTGGCTGGCCGACAATGCGCCCGATGACAGCCGCCGCCAGCTGATGCACGAAAACCACGCCCTTCGTGACGGCCTTCTGGACGAGTATAGAAATAAGTTCGAGGGCACCAACGCCCGCGTTCTGCTCCATCGCCCCGGCAACGGCGCGTTGAAATACCTTATGGACAACTGGCGAGATGTGCTCAACTACACCGGCATCCCGTCGGAGACGATCGACTGGGGCGCCGCCTGCCGTGAGCAATTCGAACGCTTTCGTCCCACTTGCTTCATAACGGTCGCCGACCCCTCGTACATCGATCAGTTGGACAGCAATTACATAGCCGGATACCGGCGGCAAAACGGCCTTACGATCGGACACATCTCAACGTTTGAGCATCGCTACGAGCCGTGCGATTTTTTGATCACGTTCCATCTTGATCCTGAGCGCGAGGCTGTGATGCGCCGGGCCGAACTCCCCCTGCTCTCGCTGCCTTTCGGCATCAATCCCCTGGAGCACTATATGAAGCCCGGACGGGAAGTGTGGGATTACTTTTTTGTGGGCTCCAACTCCCCGTTCAAGCGCGAGGAGACCCAGACGTTCCTGCAACCGCTTGTGGGTCGATACAACGGCATATTGGCCGGAACCGGCTGGTCGGTGGGCCTGGGTGAGCTGAGTGTATCCGACACATCCGATTTTTATCAATCTTCAGGTATCTACCCCAACTTCCACGTGAAAAGGCAGATGCGAGATTTCAATGAAGTCAACGACCGCACCTTGATAATTCCTGCGTGCGGGGGCTTCGAACTCACCGACAATCCCGTAGCGATGTCCGAACTGTTCGCCGAAGATGAAATGGCGGCGGCCGCCTCTCCCCGGGAATTCCAGGACATGTTCGCACGATTCCTGGCTCATTCCGAAGAACGGCGACCGTATATCCAAAAAGGCATGCGGCGGGTTTACGGCGAGTACACTCTCTTCCACGTTCTCGAACGCCTGGCGGCTCACCTTAACATCCGATCGAACTCGAGCGCCGAACTTTCACACGCATAAAAAAACCCCGCAGCCGGGCTGCGGGGCAGACATATTCTGGGTTTGAGCTCAAGAGACTCCAGCCATCTTCATGAAAGTCTCGGCCTTAAGGTACTCTTCTCTCAGATCCTCGGAGTAACCGTCGAGCTGCTCCTCGGTTACCTGCATGTACTCCGCCACTCCTTCGCCGAGGTCGTTATCCACATGTGAGTCTTCCCGCTCAGCGAAGGCTCTTTTGGCCAGGAAGTCGGCAATGTGGATCAGGTAGGCAGTGGGATCGTCTTCGTCGCCCAACTGCGGATGGTGGTGATAGGCAACCGCCTGGAGCAACCGGGTTGGAAGCTTCCATTGAGTTCCCAATATCGCTCCGACCTGACAGTGGTTGTAGCCCAGGGCACGTTCCTCGACCGCGAAGGTGGATGACTCCAGGTCCTTATCTCTCTCGGCGAGGAATTTCGCATACTCTTCAGGCAGGAAACAGCACATAATGATTTTGCCCACGTCGTGTAGCAGGCCTGCTGAGAAAGCGCCGTCGGGATCGATGATGCCACGGCTGCGAACTTTCCGGGCCATCAGTCGGCCGCAGACAGCCACCGCCAGGGAATGACGCCAAAACGTCTCCTGAAATTCCTGATCGGCGTCCTGTTGCTTGAACATATCCAGAACGGACGCCGACAGGACCAGATTTCGTACCGCCTCGAGGCCGATAATAACTACCGCCTGCTTGACGGACTCGATCTCACGGGAGAGGCCGTAGAAAGCCGAGTTGGTGAGCTTAAGCACCTTGACGGACATAGCCGGGTCCTCGGCGAGGATACTGGCAATCTGGCCGGCTGAAACGTTGGGATCGTTTATGACTTTCTGAATTTGATGAAAGACAATTGGAGGTGTCGGCAGGTTGCGCACGTTGGCGATTTTCTGCCGGACCTTGTTGTCAATGGCGGACTGTTCGGGGACTCCCGCCTCTGTTGGTACCGTCGTCATCTTTTCCCCTGTTGTTTATCAGAGATCCAAGTCCTCGGTCAGGTTGTCGACAATCTGGTCTCTAATTTCCGGCCGGTCGTAATAACCGGACTCGATCTTGCGCCGGATATCGGAAATCCGGTCAGTGTCTTCACCGGAAGAAGATTCCGGTCGCGTCAGTCGCTCCTCGGGCTGCCTTCCGTAGGTCTTCAGTCCCCGGTCGGCCAATTCGGCAAGTCGTGATCGGGCGTCGAGAGAAATCTCAACCCGATCGGTCTGTTCCTGCCCGGCCGGAGCGCTGCTTGGCTGGTTGGCTTTCGGTCGGTCCGGCTGACGCATAGGTAGCTCGTTCGAAAGTGGTCCTATTTTCATTATTTCACCTTATACATATCCTATCGTCGGTGAAAAGCCCCAACTTTAGAATGTCCTCAAACAGAGTTGATGTAGTTTTCCTATCTCTTACCATCCACGAACTGCGGCGAAGGCTCAGCTTCGGAAAGGTACTGCATGATCTTGCTGCTGTTCCGCAGTTCGTTCATCTCCGATTTTATACGCTCGTGGCGGTTAGTGAGGTAGTCCTTGTTATCCTCCACAAGGGCAATGTTCTTTCTCACCAGCGTGATAATGCTGTTGACCGTCTTGCGTATTTCCGGATGAATCGAGGCCATCTTAAAGAGCCTCGGATTGCGGTTGCGCAGCGAGGTCACTTTGGTTTCCGATTCCTTTATGCGCCGCTGACAGCGCTCGATCTCGGCGTAGAGGTCCAGAAGGTGCTCGTCGCGATCGTACTTCAGCAGATCCCTCTGTTTGTCCAGAAGGATAAACAGCGATTGATAAAAGGAGTATTCCTTCTTGAGAATCGCCAGGAGAGTCTGCTCCAGTTGGCTAATAGCGTTGTTGCTTGAATTATCCATAACTTCA
>JAAERE010000528.1 GCA_024230675.1 bacterium
AGGGTGATGGTTTTGCTGATTTCATCGACGGCAAAGCTGATGGTGCCGGACAGGGCGCTTGCCCCGCCGGTGCCGCCAATGTTGCCAAAATCGCTACCGTAGCTGGCCGTACCGCCCAGGCTATAATCTATCTGGCTCGACACGCCGGTATCGCCGGTGCGGCTAACGGTAAAGGTGATAGGCTGGCTGCCGCCGTCCGTTTCGGAGATGGCGCCGGTGCTGGCTATCAGGCTGTACTCGGTCCCTCTGGGGATGGTGATGGTAAAGGTCATCGGGTCGGACAGGTCAAGGCCGCCGTTTTCGAGGCCGCCGGTATCCTGTAGCCACACGCTGACATCCGCCGTGCCGGAGGTACCGTTGGGCGTATAGGTCATCGTTCCATCGTTAGCAACTCTGGGATAGACGCTAAACAGTCTGGTGCCGCCGGTAACCAGTACCAGGAAATCCTGAACTGTCTGGGCGGCGTCTTCGTCAGCCGGGCCATAGTCGAAGCTGTGCGCCCAGCCGGTTACCGTTTGCGTGGCGCTGGCCAGCATCGGGGTGGTCTGATTGCCCAGAATGGCGAAGGCCGGCGGGTCGTTGACCGCTTCAACGGTGACGCTGACTTCAACGGTGTCTGCCAAACTG
>JAAERE010000529.1 GCA_024230675.1 bacterium
CTCGGCGGGCAACCTGCTGGCCTGGAACGGCAACTTCTACGCCTACGACCCGTTCAACCTCATGTCGCGGATCTGGGCGGGTGACGAGGAGTGGATCTACCTCTACACCGCGGACGACGAGCGGGTCTGGCAATTCAAGGTCGGTGCGAGCCCCCGGTTCGACCGGTGGACGCTGCGGGATCTTTCCGGGAAAGCGCTGCGGGAGTATACTGCCACGGACTATGAGTGGGAGGTGGACGAAGACTACATCTACCGGGGTGGAATGTTGCTGGCGGCAGAGACGTCGGAGGGGGAGCGTCATTTTCATCTAGATCATCTGGGGACGCCGCGGTTGATTACGAACGGGGATGGAAACCAGGTGGCGTACCATGTCTACTATCGCCTTCGGCGAAGAGGCATCCGATCCCTTCCAAGACCAGATGCGGATCAAGTTCACCGGGCATGAGCGCGATCTTGGCAATCCGAACGGCACGGGCGATGACCTCGACTACATGCATGCTCGGTTCTGTAGCCCGATTACTGGGCGATTTACCAGCGTGGACCCCGAGTTTCATCGCCGTCCCACCACCACTCCACAGCGCTTGAATCGTTACGCTTACGCCCACAACAACCCACTTCTCAAGGTCGACCCAGATGGGAGGGATGCCCTGGCGGTGACCTTTGTGGGCTACGGCGTCGGCACTCAAGTTGGGCGGCTGCCTCTTGGACATTCGGGCATCACGATTTCGAAGAATGGGCTGACAAGATACTATGAGTACGGCCGATATGAACCGGGAGGTGCAGTGCGATATCGTGGACCTTTCTCGAACTTCGAACTGGGAGCAAATGGGCTTCCCACCAAAGCATCGCTCAAGAAGTATCTAAGCCAGCTGACCAGTGTTGTGGGCCAAAACAGACCCGTTGAGAGTGCCTACTTCATCAACGACCAGCCCGATGCGATGCTGGATTTTCTGCAGGAGCGTCGGGAGGATCCGAGTAAACAGGGCGCCTACGACCGGTTTAGTAACAACTGCGCGACCTTTACCGAAGACGTCCTGGAGGCGGGCGACGAGAGTCTCGACGTGTCTTTCATCAACACACCCAATAACGTAATGCAGGAACTGCAGGATGTGGCGGACTTTACCGTCAGCTACGACCCGGAGAACGACGAACTAACGGTGAAATGCGATGCTGGAGTTTGTCCGAATTAGTCGAGTCATTCACTGGCAGCTGTTGCACGCAAGCTATCTGATCGGAGCTTTGGCTCTGTGCGCTTGTCAGTGTGACTACACGCCGGAGCGTTTGCCCTCGATACCGAAGACCGCGGTGTGGGCCGGTGGGCCAGATGGTGGTGCCTGGATCGAGTGTTTCCTGGATACGGAGAAAAGCGCGAACTGGTGTAGCGTCTGGGACGATCAGGCTGGTCACGTAGTGGCCCGCACTTTCTACGTCCTCCGAGACACAGGTGAACCCGTCACTGAGAGCGAGTTGCAGTATCTCGGCTTTAATGGTGTCGAGATTCGCTTGGCCGACCGCCGTCTACTTGAACCGCTTAAGTTTCACTTGACTGAGGAAGCGGATCTACCGCCGCCGCCAGTCGATCCGCCACGAGAAAGAGCGCATTAGTTACGTAAGGCAAATTTCGCTACGGATCGCTGCGGCCACAGCCAGACGCTTCTGGTCCGCCCCAAAGTATCCGCCGGCTGCCCGGGCTTTGGACGTGCAGGGGACAGTTATCATCGCCGTTACGACTCTCGCGGAGGTGCAGTTTGGGGATCCTGTCCTGATCGAGGAAGCGCTGGCGAACGTCCGGACATGGCGGTTTTCACTGGATGTGAATACTAGCTTTTCGGTTGAGTATGAGTTCAGGTTCGAGAAACGCCCCATGAACGCCGGCAAGAATCCGGCCCTTGAGATGCGCCTTCCGTTTTACGTAGAGGTGATTGGCCCTAGCAACGATTGGTAGATCTTAACTCACGATCATCCACCGGTCCGACGCCAGCACGACGGAGATCCTGGCCTAGTCCCAGGTGACCTTCTGCATCTTCGGACGGCTGTGGAAGGAACGGCGGTGGATTCCCACAATCGGCTGGAAGTCCAAGGTCTCGGAGTACACCACAGGTGCGCCCGCGCACTGGACCACCCTGAGCGATTACGACGCTTTTGGCCGCCCCGGCACGGTCACCTCGTCGGACGGCTCCCAGATCACCCTGGAGTACGAGGGCACACGGATCGTCAAGCGGACGGTGACGGTGGGCACCACGTGGAACGGCGTGACCGTGGCCGAGACCTCCTCGCAGACGGTCGAGGAGTACGATCGACAAGGCAGGCTCATCGAAATCAGCGAGCCGTCCGGACCAGAAGGCGCTGACGTCACGACGTCTTACAGCTATGATGTAGGCAATCGGCTGGCCAAGGTCGAGACCACGGCCGAGGGAGTGACCCAGGTGCGGCAGTTCAACCACGACAACCGAGCCTTCCTGCTCTCAGAGATGCACCCCGAGAAGGGGCCGGTCGACCACGGTCTGGTGAAGTACTTCAACCACGACGCCCGCGGCCACGCCCAGCGGAAGGCCGACACCCCCAACGACCTGACCTTCATGTACGACCGCGCGGAGCGACTGGTGAGGGTCCGCGAGACCTGGGGCCAGCAGCGGGTCCTGAAGTCGTTCACCTTCGCCGAGTCGAACGGCACCGACGACTGGCGCAACGGCAAGCTCTGGAAGGCGAACCGCTACCACTACGACGTCTCGACGTCGCCGGAGGAGCCGCCGGGGGCGCTGATCTTCGCGGACGGCTTCGAGTCGGGCGACACCTCGGCCTGGGACAGCACCACCCAAGGCGCGTTTCCGGGAACCGCGTCCGAGTACGAGGCGCGGATCCGGGAGACCTACACCTACGGCGGCAAGGGGGGGCGGGTCTCGAAACGGGTCCTGGACCTCTCCCTCTACGCCGAAGGCAGCGACGAAGACCTGGCCGCCGAGGAGTTCACCCAGTCGTGGACCTACGACGACATGGGCGGCGTGGACCGGGTCCGATACCCGCGCTGCACGGTGGGTTTCGCCAAGTGCTACAACGACACCGGCGGTGGTTGGCGGGCGGTCACCAACACCTACACCCGCGGCTACCTGACCGCGGTGGCGGGCTACGCCTCGGCGATCAGCTACCACGCCAACGGCCTGGTGCACCAGATCGCGCACACCAACGGGATCACGCTGCCGAGGTCTTTGTTTTTCGCGACGGTCTTCTCGAGCAGCGCTCTGACCTTGCGTTCCGCTTTTTCAGGCGTCATCTTGGTTCTCCTCCTATGAGGGGATCACTCAAACCACTGCCGTAGGAAGCGGATCGTGTATCCCAGCTGGCCCCTGGCATAGACCGAAAACAGATAGAGGCTGAGCGCCAGCAAGGCGCCGCCGATCAACCAATCCTTAATCTTGCCGGACATAGAGATTCTCTCCGATCTGCTGCAAGTCACCGGTGGCGGCGGCCGCCGCGATCCGAAGCCGGGCGGCGGGAGGCGGCAACGACACGAAAAGGTACCGCAGATCGCGCCGCCGCATCGCCTCCGCCACGTCGGTCGTGGGGTGGATGGGCACGAAGCGGATCCGCCGCGACAGATCCGCGTCGTAAAGCGGATAGATCCATCCGTTGTCATTGACGTGGTA
>JAAERE010000530.1 GCA_024230675.1 bacterium
GGCGGGTTTTTTTGTGCCATAGTCTGAATGGGTGACCGATCCTCCCTCTAGTCATAATGGAGGGCGTCGATAGGATTCAGCGCTGCTGCTTTCCGGGCCGGGTAGAAACCGAAAAACACACCCACGGCGCCCGAGAACACAAACGAGACAGCGATTATCTCCGGGTTGACTATCGCTGCCAGCCCGACAAACTCGTTCAGTACGTAAATGACACCAAACGACAGGAGAATACCGATGATGCCGCCGGTCAGGCTCAAAACCACGGCCTCCGACAGAAACTGTGTGAGCACGTCGCTGCCCCTCGCCCCAACCGACATGCGAATGCCGATTTCCCGGGTTCTTTCGGTCACTGACACGAGCATGATGTTCATGATTCCGATGCCGCCGACAACCAACGACACCCCGGCTATGGACGCCAGCAACAGGGTCATGGCTTTTGAGGTCTCGGTGACGGCGTCGGTTATCTCGGCCTGGTTGCGAATCGAAAAGTCGTCGTCATCCCCGTCGTCCAGACGATGCGATTCCCGAAGGATCAGACGCATTTCCTCCTGGGCTTCGTCCATCACCTCGGTCGAAATGGCGCTGGCGTTTATCATATCAACGTGGCTGCGGCCTTTCAGACGATACAGGACAGTTGTTGAAGGTGCCAGGATCACATCGTCCTGATCCTGCCCCATGCCGCTCTGCCCCTTTTCTTTGAGCACGCCCGCAACGGTAAAAGGAATGTTGCGGATACGTACGCTCTCTCCGGTCGGGTCCTGATCGGGGAAAAGTTCATCGGCCACGGTCTTCCCCAGAAGGGCTACTTTCTTTCGGGAACTGATGTCCCTCTCAGTGAAGTATTCTCCGTATTCGATTTCCCAGTTCCGGATGGAGAAATAGTCCGTTGACACACCGTAAATAGACGTGTTCCAATTGCCCTGACCGCCGATTATTTGCCCGCCGGAACGCACAACCGGCGAAACGCCGTCGATCAACGCGGCCTCCTTGGCCAGCTTTTCCACATCGTCGAAAGTAAATCGGTTGAAACTGCCCGCGCCCTGATGAACCCCGCCAGACCTGCTGCCTCCAGGAAACACGATTATCAGATTAGTTCCCAGCGCGTTGATCTGCTTTTCGATCTTCGCCTGCGAGCCTTCGCCGATCGCCACCATGACAACCACGGCGCTCACGCCAATAATGATTCCCAGCGAAGTCAGCAGGCTGCGCATGCGGTTTTTGAGGAGGCTTTTGAAAGCGGCCTTGATCAGATTGCGTGTCAGCTTCATGGTATTGTCCCGGAATATTCTGCGTCAAAGGTTAGTGCCGGCAGTAGCTTCATCTCGAATAGCGAGGCCGTCGCGGAGTTCCACAATCCGATTTGCCGTTGCAGCTATGTCCCGTTCGTGTGTCACCAGGATAACCGTTATCCCTTCACGGTTGAGCTCCCTGAACACCGACAGTACATCTAGACTCGTCCGGGTGTCAAGATTGCCCGTGGGCTCATCGGCCAGGACGATTGCCGGCCTGTTGACCAGGGCTCGGGCTATGGCCACCCGCTGCTGCTGGCCCCCCGACATTTGATTGGGCTCGTGCCTCATACGATCGGCCAGGCCCACTCTCTCCAGCGCCTCTTCGGCCGCCTTACGGTGGTTTTCTATCCGGGAAGTGCGATCGTAGAACAGGGGCAGTTCCACGTTCTCCAGGGCGGTAGTTCGCGGCAACAGATTGAAACCCTGGAAAACGAAACCGATTTTCTGATTGCGTATATCAGCATACTCGTTCCTGGTCAACGAGTCCACCCGGCAGCCGTCAAGGATGTATCTGCCGGACGTCGGAACGTCCAGGCAGCCGAGCAGATTCATCAGGGTCGACTTGCCCGATCCCGAGGAGCCTATTACGGCGAGGAACTCTCCGCTGCGGACAGTGAGATCAATGCCCCGCAGCGCATGCACGGAGACATCGCCCATCTGGAACATCTTGGTGACGGCCTGTGTCTGTATAACAGTGCTCATAGCGAAGTAGTATCCTTTACTAAAACCCGCGTCCGCCCGGAGGACGACCACCGCCGAAACCGGAACTGGCGGATGAACTGGTGGAGGTCGTAACGACATTACCGGTAATAACCTGCGTGCCCTCGGTCAGGTGACGACTTCTGAGAACCTCCGTGGAGGAGCCGTCGCTTATTCCGGTCCGCAGCATGGCCATCGCCGGCTGACCCTCCTCGTCGAGGTACCATACGCGACCGACCTCGGGCATGTTGCTCGCTCCGAAACCTCTGTTCCCCATATTTCCAGGAACGCCGCCCCCCGTTCCGGGTCCACGACCTCGCCTCTGCGCCTTGACTGAGTCCGGCAGCGCTTCCATCTCACTGCGACGTCTCTCCTGGAAGGAAGCCATGACGGCCTCGGAGGGCTGAAAACGAAGTGCCGAGTTGGGGATCAGCAGCACGTCCTCACGGGATTCAATTATGAAGTCAACCGTCGCAGTCATGCCCGGTAGAAGTCGATTCCCGTCGTTCCCGGCCTCGACCACGACCGTATACGTGACGACGTTTGAAATTGTCTTCGGCTGCAATCGGACCTGGGACACGGAACCGGTGAAGATATCATCGGGATAGGCCGGGACCTCGAACTTCACTGAAAGCCCTTCGCTTATCTCGCCGATGTCGCTTTCGTCCACATCAACCAGGATTTCCATCCTCGACAGATCCTCAGCAATGAGAAAAAGAGTCGGCGTCGACAGGCTGGCGGCCACCGTCTGCCCGGCCTCAACATTGCGCTCGATAACCGTCCCGCTGATAGGCGAGGTAATGACTGCATACTCAAGATTGCTTCGGGACCTTGCGAGCGATGCCTTTGAGGATTTAACGTTGGCTGTCGCCGTGGTAAGGGCAACGCTAAACGGAAGGTATTCAGCCTCCGAAATCAGGGCCTGATCGAACAGCGCCTCGTATCGATCGAAATCCGACCGGGCCTGAACTAGCTGGGCTTCGGTCCGCTCCAGCCCGGCCTCTGCCTCCAACACCGACGCCTTCAGCAGCACAGTATCCAGCACGGTCAGAAGCTGTCCCTCCGCAACTAGATCGTTGAAATCCACCAGCACATTGGCGATGGTCCCGGAGACCTGGGTCCCAATCTCGACCGTGGTCACAGGACTGAGCACGCCGGTGCTGGAGATAATATTCTCCAGAGAGCCCCGTGTCACTGCGTCCTGTTTGTATCCTGAGGAGCCATCGGCCTCGGAGCCGCCGATCAGCCACCAACCACCGAGGACGAGAAGTGCGATAACCGTTGCCCCTATCAAGGTCCTTTTCATAATTCGCTCGCTAGGTTTCAGAGTTCAGCCCGGCATCCAGCCGGTGCATCCAGTTTTCATGAGATAGGACAATCAGTGATACAAAAAAGATTAATAGAGTCGGCTTGAGACCGTCCTTGGGACTATCTCAAGAGATCGTTCCGGGCCAGAAACCGTGGGACAGCCCCGCCAGCGTAGGACCTACACCGCCAGTTCGAGTTCGATTGCCCGGGTTATGGCCTCCAGGCTGTAGGGCTTTTTGATGTACCTCCCGGCGCCCAGCCGAAGGGCATCGCGGACTCGCTGAGATTCCGCATAACCGCTGGCAATGATGACCCTCTGGTCGGGTTTGAACTGCTGAATCGTCCGGAAAGTGTCCAGACCGTCCATGCCCTCGCCCATAATCATATCCAGAAGGATCAGGTCGAACGGCTGTCGGCGTACGAGTTCAACCGCATCCTCGCCGCTGTCGGCCGATTTAACCCGGTAGCCCAGCGCCGCTAGCATCGAACTGGCTATCTCTCGCTGGCTGGGGACGTCGTCGACAACCAGAATACTCTGGCCAGCACCGGGTACGCCCGTTCTGACTTCTTCGCCGCCCTCTGCGCAACTGGCCCTCGGGGCCTTTGTGGCCGGGAAATACAGGCGGAAGGACGTCCCCCGTCCAATTTCACTGTCGACGCCAATATACCCCTTATGATCGTTAACCGTGCCCCAGACAACTGTCAAGCCCAAGCCAGTGCCGCTCTTGCCCATTTCCTTGCTGGTGTAGAAGGGCTCGAACACGCGCTTGGTTTCCTCGGCCGGAATGCCGTGACCCGTGTCACAAACCTCCAACACCGCATACTCTCCCTCCTTCACGCTGGCATAGCCTTTGAGAGGCTTGTCGAGAAACTCATTTCTCGTGCCAATCATCAGCCGACCGCCGTCGGACATGGCATCAATCGCATTGGAGACAAGATTCGAAACTGTCTGAGTCAGATGATGCGCCGAGCCGTTCAGACAAGGGGAGTCGGGCTGCAGATTACATTCTACCTGCAGGTTCTGAAGGCCGGCAACACGACGCGAGTATTCCGGAGATCTCAGGTGCTCCGTGACAATCTGGTTTAGATCCACCGGTTTCTTTGAGGCCACCCCCCGGCGCGTAAGTGTCAGCAGATCTTCCACGATCACAGCCGCTCTTTCTCCCGACCGGCGAATCGTCTCCAGCGGCTTTCGAATGGGAGAATCCTCCGGGGTCTGCATAAGAAGCAGGTCGGGGTAGGTCACGAGTCCGGAAAGCACGTTATTGAGGTCGTGGGCCACCGTTCCGGCGAGTCGACCCAGGACTTCGAGCTTCTCCGCTCGAGCAACTCGTTCTTCGAGCTGCTTCAGCTCCGAGATGTCGGTCAATACGGCGAAAAAGCCCTTGTACTCGTCCTTTTTGTCGAAGATCGGGCGCGGGGACACTAACGTCAGCAAATCGGAGTTATCCTTCCCGGTCCAGGTAAGTTCATAAGAGAATCGGTCGTTCCGGACGGGTCCCGTCAGATGCTCTTCCAGCACGCCCAGGTTGCGAGCATCCACCAGTTCCCGCACCGACCTGCCTACCAGTTGCTCGCGGCTCGACCCAAACATTGAACACGCCCGGTCATTGGCCAGCGTGACGCAACCCCGGCCGTCGACCACGATGAATCCCTCGGTCATCGTTTCCACGAGCCTTCGATACTGTTCTTCACTCGCCCGCAGGGCCTCTTCGGCCTTCTTCCGCTCCCTGATATCGTTGACAACACAGCCCAGATAAATCGGATTGCCGTCGGCGTCACGAATCAGAGAGATGCTCTGGATGGTTGGCAAAATACCACCGTCCGCAGATTTGAGGGGTGCTTCCCCGATCCAGTGCCCGTTCTTCTCGACCAGTGGTAGGATTTCATGAGCCAGCCGCGAGCGGTCTTCGGCCGCGTAAAACTGCGCGATATTCTTGCCGAACACATCCGCAGGACGATCCACTCTGATCATTCGACTCAATGCCGGGTTTATGTAGACGATGTGTCCGTCCAGATCGGCGAAACCGTGTCCGAGGCTCGAGGACTCGGCGAACTGTTTGAAGATCGCCAGCTCTCGCTCAAAGCGTTTTCGCTCGGTCACGTCCATAACCGTAAAAGTAACACCAACGCTGAGATCCTCGGGGTTCACGGGTGTCGAACTTGTGACAACGTCGATTAACCTGCCGTCCTTTCTCACCCATTTGGTCTCGACCGTTCCAGTGCCGCGCCGGCTGATGAGACCGTACTTCTCCATCCCCACCCGATCGTACTCCTCTTCGGTGTGATAAAGCATTCGAGCGTTCCGCCCGATAAGGTCCGATTCATCGTATCCGACCATTTCGCACAGCCGCTGATTGACCTGCATGAAGACACGATCAGACACCAAGCCGATGCCTGCCGGAGCGGCCCTGAATATACTGGCCAGAGTAGCTTCGGTGCTGCGCAGAGCTGCCTCGTCCCGCTTGCGGTCGGAGAGATCACGCCAGACGACGTGAACCACCGGCTTCTGTCCCACCGGTACGGCCGTCAACAGTACTTCCACCGGAAACGGCTCGCCGTTGGATCGAAGATGCGTCCATTCGAAACGCTGGCTGCCTTCCACAAAAGCCCTCGAAAGGATATCCTCGGCTTTCTCACGGGAAGACCGGCCATCGGGCTGGAACTCCGGAGATATGCTCCAGGGATGACTCTGCAGAACCTGATCATGTCGTTCAAAGCCCAGCATAGACACGGCGGCGGCGTTGCAGTCGACGAAGCGGTCACCGTCCAGAATCAACATGGCATCGCCGGAACGTTCAAATAGCACGCGGTATTTGGCTTCGCTCCGGCGCAGCTCCTCCTCGGCCCGGCGGCGTTCGACCTCGGTGCCCGCACGGGGAGCGAAAATCCGCAGCAATTGTTCTGCCGCTTCCGGATCCGGGAACCGGCCGTCGTGCATCAGGGAAAGGATGCCCAGCGTCTTTTGCCGCGAACCGAAAAAGGGATGCGCCATATAGCTGTCGATCCCCAATCCGGTGAGAAACGAATCTTCGGAGAAGCGTCTGGCGACGTCTCGTTCGTAGAAGCAGAGCTGTCGCCCCATAACGTTATCGCACGGCGTACCCTTGAGATCGTACTCATGAGTCTCCGCGGGGTTGCCGTCCGAAAAGCCGGTCAGGACTCTGGCTCTTCTGGGTTCACCTTCAATCCGCTCGCAAACGAAAGCGTGCCTGACCCCAAGCGCCTCACAGAGACTCCGGGTCAGAGCTCGTAGAAACTCCTCCGGGGCCACGGTTGCCGTTTCCCTAAGGACGAAACGAAGAGCCTCGGCGGTTCTCCCTTTCCCGTCTCCAGCCCGCTTTCTCCGGGCCAACTCCTCACTCCCCCGACTTCCGCCTCGCATCGCGCGCTCCTTCCAATGCGATCGACGGCGTGCCACCCTGCTGAACAATTGTGATTGCGACGCGCCGTAGACACGTCCGCTAATGTGATTTCCGCAAAGGTATTACGTCGGCAAGACAGATTTCATGAGCCTCAAAACAGCGTTGCATCGCCGCTCTAGGCGGTGTGGGCCGCGGGCCGGCTGTCGAGCAGTGACTGCACCCGGTCCAGGAATTCCTCGACCTTGAAAGGTTTGCTGATGAAAGCTACGGACTCCCGAGAGAACAAGTCGTCGGTTTCGCTGTCGATAGGATAGCCGCTGGAAATGAGGATCCTCAAGTCCGGAAACAGCTCCTTCATTTTTGTATACACGTCGCGGCCGGCCATGCCCGGCATGAAGAGGTCCAGAATCACAAGTTGGATCTCATCACCCTTGTCCGAGAGGATCTCCAGCGCCTGGTTGCCGTCCTCTGCCAGAATCGTTCGATAGCCGTGGTACTCCAGAAGATCCCTGAACGCTCGGCGCGTGATCTCGTCGTCGTCCACGGCCAGAATGAGACCCCGGCTGGCCTTTAGTTCCCGAAACTGCCTCAGCTCGGTCAACTGCTTGATCGACCGTTCCGGCTCCTCGCTGGAATATCCGCTGGATACATTCTTGAGCACGACCTGAAAGAAGTTTTCGAAACTGAGCACCGCCCGATGAAGCATCTCCCGATCTTCCTTATGCTCCTCTATTACGAAGCCCAGCAGGCTGTTCTTGTAGAGCCAGATGGAATGGATCACGAAATGAACGGGGATGTGATACGAAGCCACCACGTGGCTGATGTTCCTGATCCCCCTAAAAAAGCGCTGAAAGTCTCCCTGAATCAACAGGGACTTGAAATTGTCTATATTGAGCAGCTCTATTTTGTCAATTATGGCCCGACCGAAATTGCCCGCATATTCGAGGAACGACGCTCGCCAGAGCTCGCTGACATAAGACAGGTGTCGGCCGGTGTCGGCCAGAATCTCGCTGATAGTGGATTCCTGATCCGCGCTCAGCGAGGCGTCAGAAGTCATGCTCAGACCGGCGGCCTGGGAGGCCTGCTCAATCTCCGGAATAGCGCTTGCGGGTTCGACCAGCGATGTTTCCTGGGAGTCCTCCCGCGTGAAATATCTCGAAGGCTCCTTTAGCAGTTCGATATAGTGATTAACATCCACACGATCTCCCTGGATGAGCCTCTTAACCAAATCCACTCCCAGAATTGCGGCCAGCCGCCCGGTAAGAAAATCGGGCGCACTGTAGTGGATAACGTACGTCCGGTCTTCTTTTTCGCGAGTCCAACCGGTGTAGACCTGCTTGTCGGGGTCGGCCAGGTGGATCAGTTCCAGGAGCACATGCTCTATCACATGGGCGAAATTGGTCCCTTTGTGCAGTTCGTTGAGGAATCCGCCCGCCTGACCCGACATGCACTTGTGTTCTTTCAGGGAGATAATCGTATCCGACAGAGCCCGGCAGAATCCCGGCACTTGCGTGCTGTCTATGCTGTCCCAGCTGCGAAGGTCCAGTTCGACCTCATAGACCGACACCTTTGAGGTTACGATTTCCATGATTCTCGGCTCTTCCCGCGGTCCGGTCGTTTCGTTCAGCCGGCAGAATTAGAGATTTGCAGCAATCCCCGGCTTCCCGTTGCAACTTTTGCTTCAAACGGACCCAACCGAGGCAGGTCCGTTCGCGAGATATGTACGGTCTTAGAAGGTTTCACCCTTCCTGATGGCTTCCGCCAGAACCGAGACATAGTCCTTGATGACCAATTGGACATCCTGGATATTGAAAGCCTGGCTACCCAGGCGCTCGAGAGTGCGTTTGGCAATGGTTTCGCTCCACAGTGCTGGATTGTGCAGCGTGTCAACGAAGGCATCTCTGGAATTGTTCACCATTCCTTCAAGATAATCGGGAATCGGAGTTTTCATCTTCTACCACCTTTCGATTTTCACAGTTCAGGGATTGCTACAAACTCTATATTTTCTGGTGTTCCTTTTCTGGCCGGACGAATTCAGTGGCTACGTTCGAATACAACTCAACCCTTCACACGCGGGATAAGCGCCCGTTCAAGCCCTTTTTTCACACTGATGCTGTCAGATAACCGGTTATCAGGTTCCTGATAATCCGCAATCTCAGCCCCTTTTGAAATCGGTGCGGGAGGCAGCGCTGACAGCGCCCTGCCATCTGGATGAAAGAAGACCGACGGCTTTGTCAATCTTCTTCCGTCGCGACTTCGCAACTCCCTGCTTCCCGTGATTCTGGTACGCAGTTCGCTTTCGATCAGACAGGTGCTCAGATGTGTGCTCGCATGATATCCGTAAGGTTTCGACAGCAAATGACACTACGAACGAATCAGGTCGTTAGAAACTGCACACAAAGGCAGTGAACATGAGAAAGGAGTGAGACGGCTGAACGCCGAACTAATGATACTAGACTGCCAGCTCCAGTTTGTGCAGGAGCTCCGCCACCTGTTGAAGTGTGTACGGCTTCACAATGGCCGCATCGAATCCATGCGCGGTACAATCCAGCATCACGGAGTCGTAGCTGTCCCCGCTGGTAGCTACCATCCTGGAGTTGGTGTCGGTTTCGCGCAGCATCGCCACAATTTCCCGCCCGCCAATGCCGCCCGGAATCCTCAGATCCAGAACAACTGCATCGTAGGGGTGCTCGGAGCGGGCAGCTGCTTCAAAACGCTCCAGGGCCTGAGCCCCGTCTTCGACCACATCGACCTGAAGACCATAGCGCCCGAACATAGCTTCGGCCAGGTCGCGAATCATCTCCTCGTCGTCCATGACCAGAATGCGCCCCGGGCCGGCCGTGGAGGACTCGTCGCGAACCGGTTCGAGTTTCGGATTGATGGGTGAGAATCTGTCGGCCATGTCTACCCTGCCTGAGGCGTCTCTCAAAAGGTGTTCTACGGCTGCAGGGGAACGCTCTATTGTGTCTGTGCCGCCCTGACACAGATCTCCGACGTGCCCCCATGTCTGTCCCTGGTATTGCACCTTATCGGCTTGTTGCTGAAGCTGCGTAACCTTCTCGTACCGTTTGCGACAAAACCTGACTCGCAGCATCATCTCGGCTACAGACCGAGTTCCGCAACGCCGCAGTATCCAGGGCTGCAATCCAGCTGGAACATAGAAGTACGTACCGAGTTCTCCTGTGGCTCCATATTTAGTTTGGGGAAATACACAAAAAGGGCTAAATTGGCCGCTTAGACTGAGAAAACACTGCCCGGACCCGGCTCCTCGGAAGTGTCAAAAAAAGGCGCCGGGACCACAACAAGTCGAAAAACAAGAGGACTGCAATAAATGGCTACTCCCAATACAGATGCCAACGAAAACACGGACTTCATTCGTGAGATCGTCGCCCGGGATATCGAGAATAATAAGAACGAGGGTCGGGTCCACACGCGTTTTCCCCCGGAGCCAAATGGGTATCTTCATATCGGCCACGCCAAGGCGATTTGCCTGGACTTCGGCATTGCGGCTGAAAACAACGGCCTGTGTAACCTTCGATTCGACGATACCAACCCCATAAAGGAAGAAACGCACTTCGTGGATTCCATGATCGAGGATATCCGCTGGCTGGGCTGGAACTGGGACGATCGGCTCTTTCACGCCTCGGACTACTTTGATCAGCTCTTCGAATTCGCACTCCGCCTGATCAACGACGGACATGCTTATGTATGCGACTTGACGGCCGAGCAGATTCGTGAATACCGGGGGACTCTCACGGAGCCGGGGAAAAACAGCCCCAACCGCGACCGTACGGTCGAAGAAAACCTTGACCTGTTTAATCGTATGCGGGCCGGGGAATTCGAGGATGGCACCCGCACTCTCCGGGCCAAAATAGATATGGGCTCGGGCAACCTCAACATGCGGGACCCGGTGATATACCGAATCATGAGAGCCACGCACCACAGGACCAGCGACAAGTGGTGCATCTACCCAATGTACGATTTCACCCACTGCCTTTCGGACTCTCTCGAGGGAGTCACGCACTCCCTGTGTGATCTGGACTTTGAGGACCACCGCCCACTGTATGACTGGTTTCTGGATCAGTTGGGAGCGCATCACCCGCAGCAGATAGAGTTCGCCCGTCTGAACATAAGCTACACAATCACATCCAAGCGCAAGCTGAAGCGAATTGTTGACTCCGGTAAAGTCACTGGTTGGGACGATCCCCGGCTGCCTACCCTTTCGGGCCTGCGCCGTCGAGGCTACACGCCGTCCTCAATTCGCAATTTCTGTGATCGGATAGGCGTTGCCAAACGAGAGAGCCTGGTTGATATGGCCCTGCTCGAGTTCACCGTTCGCGAAAATCTCAACCTGATCGCGCCGCGCGTCATGGCGGTATTGAGACCTCTAAAGGTTGTCATAGACAACTATCCCGAGGGTCAGGTCGAAGACCTCGAGGCCATCAACAATCCTGAGGATTCGGAGGCCGGGTCGCGCACTGTACCGTTCTCCCGCGAGATATTTATCGAGCGCAGCGACTTTATGGAAGACCCGCCCAGGAAGTTCTTCCGCCTCTCCCCCGGCAGCGAGGTACGCCTCAAACACGCCTATTTCATCACCTGCACCGAGGTGATTAAGGATGAACAGAGCGGGGAGGTGACAGAGTTGCACTGTACCTATGACCCGAAATCGCGAGGTGGCGCCTCGCCCGACGGGCGGCGGGTCAAGGGCACCCTGCACTGGGTTTCGCAGGCACACGCGGTTGACGCTGATGTACGGCTCTACGAAAGCCTGCTCAAGGAAGAAGTCCCGAGCGAGAAAGAAGGCGCCGACCCGATCGACGACCTGAGCCCGAATTCGCTCGAGGTGCTCACCGGCTGCAAGCTGGAGCCAGGCCTGGCCGACGCTAAGCCTGGTACCGGCTACCAGTTCCTGCGACAGGGATACTTCACACCTGACTCGGTTGATTCAAAACCGGGCGCGCTGGTTTTCAATCGCACTGTAGGACTTCGCGATTCCTGGGCTAAGATATCCAAGAAGAAGAAATAGCGACGACGGTTCCTCCATCCCCCGGGCCTGACTATAAGCGGGTGTTTTTTCGATTTTCGTCGGAATCACACCCGCCTTTTTATATTTACTTCACATGTGGGCAGTACCTGCCCGGTCCACGTTCAACTTCGCAATACGGCGTACCACGCCGGTTTACTGCCTATCCGCTGCGTCACACAGTAAATCTCTACTCGGAGATCCCTTTCGCCTAAACATAGTCCGGCTTGCTTCCGAAATACGGTACAAAAGTGGGCTGTTAGACCGAGTTCGAAAATGATTCTTACAATGTGCCTCAGCTTCATCGCCTGTACCTTTTCAACCTTGAGGATTATCTGCCGTGCGATCTGTCTGCCCTGGCACTAGCTGCCAATATTACTGCCCGGCGTCGGGTGACTTTTATAGCCCGGCCATGTACGCGCGGCGCAGCCGCCGAAGCGGAAGAGCCCTGCGTAACAACGGTCGCAGGCTCCGCCGCAGAAGTCGTTCTAATGCAGCTTCTCTCGCGAAGGGGAACTGCGCGTACGCAACCAACGGCTCGTGTCGCCACTGTCGGCACAGGCAGCGACGTTCACGGACGGCTCACACGATAATGATTGGCAACAAGTAACACCATCCCCAGAGACAAGCTAGTCCTCGCAGACCAGTGTCTCTACTCCCAGCCGCCCCGGCATTCAACTCCTGTCGGGGCGGTTTTTGTCTCCCCAATACAGCTGTTTGCGCCGCCCAGCGAACACCCGGACGCGGGTCCAAATCAGCCGTAAAACACTAACTTGTTAAGAGCCTGCGCCTTACCTTAGAAGCCACAAATAACAGTCGTCGCAAACCGGAACTTTGAGCGTAATTCTGACGAAATCCGGTTATCGTTGCTCGATTGTTAATTGGACAGATCGACCGCCCTCATCCACCTTCACATGCCCAACCACTTGCGCGCCACGACTTTACATACTTCACGCGGTCGCTCAAAATCACGCGCAAAATAATTTGTTTTTATCTAAATTCCTGGATATCCTGCGCCGAAGTTGAAGGAAAAAGTGGGCTAATAGACCGAGTCGTTAATTGCTACTGACCTGTTTTGCGATCTTCATCGCAGGTAGGTTCACCGCGCCAAGGATTGGCATCTGTGCGAAGTGACCCTGCCCATGCGAGCCGTGCGCCCGTCACCGGCGCAGCGGAAAACACGATCCCCCGCATTCATCAGTCTGCCAAGACGCTGATGTCCTGCGAACCGGTCTGCCCTTTGAGTCACACACTACCAATACTGCAACCGGCAAGGAGGGAGTTCTCCCACCATGACAAAGACAACCTTGACACTGCTTGCCCTGGCCCTGCTAATGTGCATAGGCGTCGCACGTGCCGACTCCGTGAATCTTACCTGGACCGCACCGGGCGACGACGACCGGGTTGGTACCGCCACCCTGTACGATCTTCGATATTCGCAGGCGCCAATCAACGACTACAATTGGGACGATGCGACCCGGGTCACCGGAGTTCTCGCACCCAGACCTTCGGGAACTCCCGAGTCTCACACGGTCGACGGTCTCGCTTCCGGCCAAACCTATTACTTTGCCTTGCGCACCGCCGATGAGGCTCTCAACTGGTCGACCCTATCAAATGTAGTCGCCAAATCGATCGTACCGGAAAGCATCGCTCCTTCGAGTATCGCAGATTTCAGCAGCGTTTCCTCTACGCAAACGTCAATAACATTGACGTGGAGTGCTCCCGGCGACGACGGTCAGGACGGCACGGCCTCCGAGTACGACCTGCGCTGCGCCGAGTTTGCCATAAGCGAGAGTAACTGGAATTCCGCCGCACGCGTGAGCGGCGTATCCGCACCAGCCTCCGCCGGCAGCGCGGAAACTTTCACCTGCACCGGATTGAATCCCTCGACTCAATATCACTATGCAATCAAGACTTCCGACGAAGTCCCCAACTGGTCGGGCATCTCCAATCTTGTCACCGCCAGCACCGCCTCCGAGAATGTCAATCTTCCGCCGGCTGAAATCGCCGACCTGCAGGAACTTGACGCCACGATTTCGTCCGTGTCGCTCACGTGGACTGCGCCCGGCTCCGAGGGGAATGTGGGGACGGCGACACAGTACGATCTTCGCTACGCCACGGTCCCGATAGACGAAAGCAACTGGACCTCGTCTACCGTGCTGGAAGACCTTGCCGCGCCGCAGACGGCGGGTAGTGTGGAATCGTGCGTAATATCCGGGCTTGAGGCCGCAACCACGTACTACTTCGCCCTCAAGACCGCCGACGAAGTCCCCCAGTGGTCCGGGTTGTCTAATATTGCCGCCGCCCGGACGACGTCGGATATCAGCTATCCTCTGGAGATAACCGACTTGGCCGGCACCGGCCACGCTATGACCTCCGTGTCTCTCGCCTGGACCGCTCCCGGAGCGGCAGACGGCTCGGCGTCCGCCGTTGAATACGATCTAAGGTTCGCCAACTATGAAATCACCCCGTCCAACTGGGCAACCGCAAATCGCGTGAGAACTATCGGCGCTCCCAATACGGCTGGAACCTCCGAAGCGTTGACAGTCGGCGCCCTGACGCCGAACATCAAGTACTACTTCGCGATCAAGGCCGCCGACCAGTCAACAAACTGGTCAGCTATGTCAAACGTGATTACCCGAACGACCGGGGCCGAGACAACTGCGCCTTCCGATATCGCCGACCTCGAAGGGACCGAGACAACGGAAACCTCTGTCACCCTTTCCTGGACCGCCCCCGGCGACGACGGTGTCAACGGGACAGCTTCAGCGTACGATCTTCGCTGCGCCGAATTCGCTATCAACGAAAGCAATTGGAACTCGGCCACCCACGTAAGCGGCGTACCGTCGCCCGTCGGCGCGGGCGGTGCCGAGACTTTCACCTGTACCGGGCTCAATCCTGGCACTCGATACTACTTCGCAATCAAGGCCTCCGATGAAGTCTCCAACTGGTCGGGTGTCTCCAATCTGGTTACGGCCAATACCGTCCCTGAAGTAGTCAATTTGCCGCCGTCAGCCATTGCCGACCTGATTGGCACCGATGTTACGACTTCCTCGGTGTCACTTTCGTGGACCGCGCCCGGAGCCGATGACACCAAGGGAACGGCGTCGCAGTACGATCTTCGGTACGCCACGTCTCCGATTGGCGAAAGCAATTGGAACTCGGCCACCGTTTTGGAGGGTTTGACTTTACCTCAACCGGCAGGAAGCGTGGAGACTTACACCATATCCGGTCTCGATCCGGACACGGATTACTACTTCGCCGTGAAAACAGCGGACGAGGTTCCCCAATGGTCCGGCCTGTCGAACATCGTTCAGGTTCAAACGTCGGCGGAAGCCAGCTATCCTCTTGAGATAACCGATCTGGCCGGGACGGGTCACACGACGACTTCCGTATCTCTAGCCTGGACAGCCCCAGGAGCCGAAGACGGCTCGCAATCCGCCGTTGAGTACGATCTTCGCTTTGCCAACTATGAGATAGCAGAGTCCAACTGGGCGTCGGCCAATCGCGTTCGGACAATTGGCGCTCCCAAACCGGCCGGAACGGACGAAGCGTTCACGGTTGGGGCCCTGACTCCCAACATCACATATTACTTCGCGATCAAGGCCGCGGATCAGTCTGGAGACTGGTCGGCTATGTCAAACGTGGTTTCGCGAAGGACGGGATCAGAAATCGTGGCGCCTTCCGACATCACCGACCTTGAGGGAGTCGAGGCGACGGAAACCTCTGTCACGCTGTCCTGGACCGCCCCGGGCGACAACGGCATCAGCGGGACGGCCTCAGAGTACGATCTTCGCTACGCTGTCGAGACGATCACGGCCGCGAACTGGAACACGATCGCGCGGCTGGAAGGTCTGGCCGCTCCGCTGGAAGCCGGAAGCGTGGAAACTTATACCATATCAGGTCTTGAGCCCGGAAGGGAGCATTTCTTTGCCGTCAGAACGGCCGATGAAGTCCCCAACTGGTCCGGAATCTCCAATGTGGTAAGCGTTCAAACCTCGGTCGTCAATCTGCCGCCGGGCATCATCAGTAACCTGGCAGCTACCGAAGTCACAACTTCCTCGGCTACCCTCACCTGGTCTGCAACGGGCGCGGACGGTGAGATCGGGACAGCCACCACGTACGATCTGGGCTGTGCGACCGAACCAATAACGGAAAGTAACTGGGGCGTGGTTACGCACATCGCCGGATTGCCCTCGCCTTCGGCCTCAGGAAACGCCGAGATCTTCACGGTAAACGCTCTCGAACCAGAGACGCAGTATTATTTTGCCGTCAAGGCCTGCGATGAGATAGCGCAATGGTCGGCTCTCTCCAACGTTGTAGACCTGATAACCAAGGCCGAAAACCAGCCGCCAGTTGCTATAGCCAGTTTGGCAGCGGAGCAGATAACCGCTCGCACATTGACCCTCACCTGGACAGCCCCGGCCGACGA
>JAAERE010000531.1 GCA_024230675.1 bacterium
CAGCCATAACCCCAGGCGTGGTCCTGGCTGCTCATCATCCAGACCCCTTTGACCAGCCGTGTGACCGGAAAAAACACAAGGCTTAGAAGGAAGAAATCAACAGCCAGAGCGGCAAATCGCTTTCCGAGACCGGCGTATTGCTGAACGTTGATTGGGGACGGTAATTTGTCAGGCATGCCTGCGCCCTCTCTATACCGGACAGCTGAGTATTCGTGATAGGTTGTCAGACGGCGAGGTGAAAGTCGACGCTCAAAGATAGGACACGAAGTCCCGCAACGCAACCCTGTCTCGCCTAAGGGCTATGCCTTTGTCGTCTCGGAGCGGCAGATTCAGAAGTTCGGTCCTCTCAATGACCGTTGTCCTCGGTATGGCCCCGGATGTGCTCGGCCTGTGCTGATATGAGAGGAGCATCCACGGAATGGCGCTTCAGAAGCTGCGTGGCCACCTGAACCGCTGCCTCGCGCTCAGCGGGAATCACCTCATCGGCCCCGACTGACAGCAGGCGCTTGATGTCGAGCAAGTAGTGAGTCCTCGCCAGAATGAACAGGTCAGGCGCCAGGCTCCGAGCGATTCTCACGGCGTGCTCCGCGGCGGTGGGGTCGTTGACGAGCAGGACCAGTTCGCGGGCGTTCTGAATCCCCAAATGTCGAAGGACTTCCTCGCTGGTGATGTCGCCGTACACGGCGTTGCCCGTTTCTTTGCTGGCTCGTCTCACGTTTTCGATGTTCAGATCCACCACCACATAAGGGACGTTGTGCTGATCCAACGTGTGTGACAGCTCCCGACCCGCAAAGCCATAGCCGGCGACAATCACGTGATCACACGTCTTGCAGACCGCGTCAGGTGCCTCCTGGGCCGTATGGATTTCCAGCAAACGAGAAAGATGGTGGAATCTCCCCAGGCCAGCGGCCAGCCGGGGACCGTAAGACATCAAGAAGGGAGTTATAAACATAGATAGAATCGCGGCCGAAATCAGGCTGCTTTCCAGAGACGGCGTTATGAGGCCGGTTCCCTTGATGGCGTGCAGAAGAATGAAGGAAAACTCCCCTACCTGGGCCAGCGCCAGAGCGGCAATCAGGCTCACGCGAAGCGGCATTCGCATCACGAAAGCGGTAACAAAGACTATCAGCGCCTTGCCCAGCAGAATTCCGCCCAGAATCGCGGTTATTGTCACCAGGTTGTCGAGGATAGCGGCCGGTGACAGGAGCATCCCTATCGAGACAAAAAACAGGCTGGCAAAAACTTCCCGAAACGAGATCATATCTGCCAACGCTTGATGCCGGTATTCGCTCCCGGCGACAACCAGGCCCGCCAGGAACGCGCCGATAGCCAGCGAAGCCCCGGACTGCGTCACCAGCCAGGCCGTCCCCAGGCAGATCACGAACACCGCGAGTATAAACAACTGCCGCTGTCTGGTCCGGGCTACGAGCTTCAAGACCCGAGGAACAATCAGCATAGCCAGCAGGAGAATCACGACCACTAAACCGGCTGACTTGGCCAGGGTCAGCGCGAAGGCGCCGGTTTCGATACTGGCCCCCACCAGCAGCGGCAGGACCAGCATGATCGGCACCACCGCAAAATCCTGGAATACCAGAATCCCGAGAATCAAGCGGCCGTGGGGAGCGTCAACTTCGCCGCGCTGCTGGAGCCCTCGCAGCACCAGTGCCGTGCTTGACAGGGCCACCACGAAGCCGATGATCACGGCAGCGCGGTCCTCAATACCAGCAGCTCGGCAGACCGCAAAAGAGACCAGGGCGCTCAAACCGACCTGGAGAACGCCCCCTACCGCGGCGAGCTTCCACAAACGCTGCAGTTTGCTCAGGGGAAGTTCCGAACCGATTCCGAACAGCAACAGAGCCACGCCAATCTCCGCCAGGACTTCAACCTTGTGGGCGTCGTTAATGAGCCCAAGCCCCTCGGGCCCGACCAGTAAGCCGGACAGGATAAAGCCCGCGATGGCGGGCAGCTTCAGCCGGTGAAAAACGGCCACCACGACCACGGCAAAGGCGAGAATAATGACCAGGTCTTTGAGATATGCCAGTTCGTTCATGTTACTCCGCGGTTCCTGAACCAAGCCGCCTGTTTAGATACCTCTCCCGAAAGCAATCTCTATCGTAGCTCAAATCCTGAGAAGGCGCAACAAGACATTAGTCCACCGACAAAATAACCCCGGCTCTGTCAGGGGGCAACGACACAGTGCCCGGGCCGGAAGACACAGTTGAATACCCGGAATTCAATGACGGGTCCGTAAAGCCTACCATTGTCAAGAGTAGACGCATAATCTAGTTGCGCCGGACACCCGTAAGCAATTATCTAGGAGGGAGCTAGAAGGAATTAGAAAGAACGATTATGAGGATAAATACCTGGGCCGGCAAACTGGCCGTAATTCTGGTCCTGGCCTGTGCGGGAATCTCGCCCGCAGCCGAAAACGACGGTGCCCTTGACACCACCAGAGTGCGTCAGCCAGAGAAGCCTGAGAAATCTGTCGGCCGGGTTATCGCTGACGTTCCCGGCGAGATTCTCAAGCTGCCGGTGCGCACGGTGAGGTTTCTGGCGCTTTCGGTCAGCCGTCCGCCCATATCCGACGTTGCCAAAGTCATCAAACTCTCAGGTCCGGTGCAGAGGTATATACCAATTGTCGGATACAGCTCCAACGCCGGGCTGAAACTGGGGTTCGGGCTTCGCCAGATCAAGGCCAAATCTTTTGGCGATCGCCTCGATTTCAAATGGTACTACTCCACGAAGGATTACCAGTCCTACCAGTTCCGATTCAAAATGCGCGAACTGATGGGAAAACGTATCGGAATAAACTTCTATTACCGCTACAAAAAGAGACCGCGGGAGAGCTTCTACGGCGTGGGTATGGGAACCGACGAGGACTGCGAGGCCAATTACACACTGGAAAGCAGC
>JAAERE010000532.1 GCA_024230675.1 bacterium
CCTCGACAAACGAGATGCCCCTCTGGCCGGCGGCCACGTTGCAGCCGTACAGCAGGATATCGGCATCCTCGGCAAGGGCCTCACCCCAAACGGCCAATTGTGTGGTGTGGGAATCGAGCGAATCGGTATCCAGACGCGTGCTGCCCAGTTGCAGCCCGCCGGCCGAGCCGTGGGAGAGAATATGGATGGCGGAGATATTCTCGGCATCGTACAGGTAGTCGGTGATCTGCTCCATCCCGTCACTGTCGGCATCGAGCACCACCACGACCGACGCAGCGCCGTCACCCAACCCCATGACCTCGATCAGTGTCTGGTGGTCATCGACGCCGGTATCCACAAAAGCAATCTGCCGCCCGGAAATCTCAGGCGTCGACGGGTGTGACCGGATCCCGGCAGCTTCGGATGCGGAGGCGTCAGCTTCCGGCGACGCCCCTGCCGCGAAATCAACTGCACCCGTTTCGTCAAGGGCCCGATCTTGCAATACCGCTTGACGGCCGCTGTCAATCAGCCGGTGCGTATCGGTTCCGTCGACATCTTCGAGACCAGGGGTCAGATCGACTTCGAGATCAGGGGTCGGATCGACGACCGCGCCGGCTGCCGCCATGCCGGACAAGCCATCGGCGGAGAGCAGAATACGCGGTTCGAGGGCTTCGAGATGCATCTTTTGTGGCTTTTTGGCCGTTCGACGCTTTTTTTTCAGTCGCCTGCGAAATCTTTCGGTCAGACTCATAATGGCCTCCCCCTAACGGTAAAAGATTGCTTCCAGATATAGTTGATTGGTTGTTTGGTTAAGTGGTTGTAAACATGGATTTATCCCATATTTGTAAAATAATTGGGCACTTCATGTTTCAGCACTCGTAACATTCAGTTTCAAGCCGCACGCTTGGGTCGAACGATTCATCTGGATCCTTCATTCTTTCGGCCATACGCTGGAAATTGGCTAACGACTGCAGGTGAACGTATGCCAACTCAAGCTCACCCGTACGAGACATATCCTGCAGCGCCTGTGTTGGCAACACATAGAGTGTTTCCCTCCGAATACCCTGAAAACCCGTCAGTGAGATCGGCTGCGTCTTGGGATGACCGATCCTGGCAGTCATGGGTTCCAGCAAATCCAGTTCCTTCAATCTGGAGCAAAATGCCTTTGTCCGAACGAAGTGTGCCTGATATTCCTGCTGGAAACCGAGGACGCTTTTTAGGTATTGAGTCTGCTCGCCATCGACGTCGAACAGACGCTCACCGCGTCCGTCTTGGTTGATGCCTTCGTATTTCTCGTCAATGCAAAGCGTTAATGTTGGGCTGTCGGGCGAGGACGAGAACACAAACGGATACCTGCGAAAAAAGGCTGGAATATAGTGTGCTTTTAGCCTGCCATCTTCACCAATGTACAGATTTGTCCGCGTCGGTATACCCATCAGCGCCACGGGCATTACATCATCGCCGGCTTCGGCAAAAACAATAGGAAATTCAACAGCTGCATTCCTGAATTCGACAGCGGTCAGCGGCACGGACGTAACCTCTCTAGCGAAGCTGAAATCATCTCCCGTCTTAACAGACCACTCGGCGTGACGCTCGAGGTTCAGCGGTGAAAGTTCATCATACTACTCTCCGAGCGCAGAATCTAACAAAATTATTATTGTGTGTCAAGGAAAACAAAAGAAGCTCAACCGGAATTAATGTGGAATAATTAGAAACAGTATCACAGTAAGTCACTATAATTACACATCAAAAAAACATTTTTGAAAGACTAAAAAGCCGGACAGGGACCGGCCCGCATTTATGTCACCGTTACAGCGGGCGGAAATTAAGAGAAATTTACAGAAGTTTTAGGTACACCCATAAAAATATAACTTTATTCTATAAAACCGGAATCACCGCAGTGCGGACACGAAGATACGTGGAGTTGTGTCGCTTAACTTTTGTTATCAGGAGGCGAGATGAATTCCGGCAAGAAAGATCAGAA
>JAAERE010000533.1 GCA_024230675.1 bacterium
GAACAAGCCCCGTTTGGCAGTGATGGGCTTGTGTACTTCATTTATCAGGGTTGTTTTTCCCACCCCGGAATATCCCGGGGCCAGCATCATTTCGCTCCCGCCCTGGCTTATACGCTCAAACGCTTGCATTAAGCCGGCAATCTCCTCCTCTCGGCCGTAGAGTTTTTGCGAGATCTGAAAGCGGCCGGAAAAGTCGTTTTCAGCCAGCTTGAAATCTTCTATCCGCCCGGTTTCGGCCAACTGTTTCAGGCATTTTTCAAGATCGGCCTTTAGCCCGTAGCCCGACTGGTACCGGTCTTCGGCATTCTTTTCCATCAATTTGGCGATAATATTCGAGACCACCGGCGGAATATCGGGCCGGACCTCGCTTACCGGCGGTGGAACTTTGGCAATGTGACTATGCACTATCTCCATAATTTGTTTTCCGGCAAAGGGGAGTTTCCCCGTCAGCAGTTCATACAGGGTCACGCCCAGAGAGTACAGGTCCGTGCGGTAATCCACCACCCGATTCATTCTGCCGGTCTGCTCTGGCGAAATGTAAGACAGGGTACCTTCCAGAGTCTCGAAATTCCCCAGGTGTTCGGTTTTCAGGTCAACCCGGGATGAAATCCCAAAGTCAATAATCCAGGTGCGGGTGCGGTCAGAACTGACTAAGATGTTGTTGCTGTTAATGTCCTTGTGAATAATCCGCCGCCGGTGCAGTTCGCCTAATGTTTCAGCGACCTGCTGCCCGATTCGCAGAATATCCCGCAGGTCGGGCGACTCCTCGACAAAGGCCTGTCGCAGCGGCTCGCCGGCCACATATTCCAGCACCAGGGCCGGCCGGCCCTCGATTCGCGGCTGGGCCAACGCCCGGCGCGTCCCCGGCAGGTCAAGGTCGTAGCTAAACTCATACTCATTCTGAAGCAGGGCGATTTGTTGGGGCGAGGGATAGGCCTGACGCAGCACCTTCAGAATCACCGGCCGGTCGTACTCGCCGTTCTCTTGATAATAAATCACCGAGTTTGCAGTTTCATGCAGTATCTTCTTTGAAGTTTTGGGTTGTGACGTCATCGCAATGTTTTTCTCCTTCGCCCCGCACGGCGTCTCCGGGGGGCAATACTATTTACGAATTACGAATTACCAA
>JAAERE010000534.1 GCA_024230675.1 bacterium
ATCCCCCGCCGTTGTACTCATTGCCAAAAGCGATCAATCCTCCCCCTGGAACGCTGGCCGAACCGGTCATGCCGACTCCCGAGTAATAGACTTCGACAAGGACGTTCGGATCGCCGACCGGCGAATAGTCTCCGAAGACCTCAAGCGAGCCTGAGCCGTTGTTATAAATGCCCACCGAGGCCATCACCTGCATTGTCCCCTGGGGCATCTTCTCGGTTCCCTCGACATAGCCGTTAATAGTGAACTCCAGCCCAACATCGGCAATGCTCATGTCGGCATTGGTCAGTCCGACCTTGATCCCACGAGACTGCGTCTCACCGCCGTAGATTCGCACACCTCCGCTGCCGTCCTCGGTCTCCATGGTAACGATCATGGTATCCTCTACATACGAGACCTCGGCATCGCCAATAGCCAGGGCGGTATCCCCGACTGCAAAAACCCTGGGAGCGCAGCATGTAGCAACGGGGAAAGAGGGCGGCGGACAACCGCCGAACAGGGCGCAGGTGAGGGCGACGACATCCAGCGAATCGATGATACAATCCCCGGTTACATCAGCCCGGTACAACGGATCAGGTGCCGCCCCACCCTGATAAATATAGCCGATCAGGGTGGTGGCGTCGCCGATGTCTATGGAACCGTTGTCGTTGACGTCCCCGTCGGCCAGGCAAAAGTCCGGCCCGGAGGGAGTTACAAC
>JAAERE010000535.1 GCA_024230675.1 bacterium
GAGCGTATAGGTACCGGCCGAATGCGGTCCGGACCTGAGCACCTTGACCTTCTGACCGAGGAGGTTGAAGACTTCGAGCTGGACGTCCTCGGCCTGCGGAAGCGAGAAGCGGATAATCGTGGTCGGGTTGAACGGATTGGGATAGTTCTGGCTCAGCGTATACCCGGCCGGCATTTCAGCAAACGGCTCGTACATGCCTGTCGGCATATTGTAGCGCTCTATGGCGCGAGAGGCCTGGTTGTATAGCTGGTCCCGACTGTCGGCCGCTATCAGAGCAAACGAAATCTCTACCGAATCCCGGGGGGCCAGGTTGAACGGTCCGGCGCCGACGACAAACAGCAGATCACCCGAAAGCCCGGCGTCCGTATCGGAACCGGAGGAGATCAGATCATACTGCTCCTCACGAGTGAACCCGGCCTTGTCGTCGCCGTTTTCGAGAGAGCGGAACATGTCAACGTTCTTCAGTCCCACGACTCCGATCTGCGGGCCGCTCTCCCCTGTCTGACAAAACATGCCAAGTGACTCATCGTACTCGATCTGCTCCGAAACGCCGGGAAGGTCAAAGTCCGCGAGGAAACCAAAACTAATTCCGGTCAGCGGCTCCAGCGAGGAATTGACCACGTAGTACTTCATGACCACGATGCCGTCACTGCCGCTTTCGCTGTAGTCTATCGTCTCCTGACTAACCGTGACCGGAATGGCGATTTCCGAATTGGCGTCAACCATGCGAGCGAGGTTGTGCACGCTGTTGTCGTAGTCGACCCATTCCAGACCGAGCGACTGGACCGGTTCAAAATCGGACGGAGCGTAGAACCCCACGCTGTCTCGAAGCGAACTGGAGAACTGAAGGTCGCTCCTGCCCATCATGATACCGGCTTCGAACAGCAGATTGTCGCTGCCGTTGTAGCGGAAGCCTTTACCTTCGATATTGTATATCGAGCCCGGCGCCAGCCCGTACTGGCCGAAATCGCTGATCGTGAATTCGATTCGACCGGCATCGTGGTCGGTGGTGTTGCCGCCCGGTGCATAGCCGATGGACAGGGGAAAAGTCAGGGTGTCCAGGACGTTGCCGGCGATGTCGGCGACTTCGATTGAAAAAGACACGCTCTGGCCGTGTACCAGCATGCTGTCCATATGCACCGTAAAGCCCTGAGCACTCAGCGCGGTGGTGCCGCCGACGCCGAAATAGAAATTGTCAGCGGACTGAGTGACCGTGACCCCTTCGGAGGAGGCCGTCAGCTGTCCCCTGGCCTGCTCAATGTTTCCGGCAGTGTTGGTCAGCAACACTTGAAGGTTGATCTCTTCGTTCGGGAAAGCCACGCCGTCGCCGTCGATAACGGTGCCTGAAAGAACGAAATTGGCTCCGTCCGGAGAGGACAGAAAACCGAGCATTTTCAGAGCGTCCGGGAGTCCAAAGCCATAGTCGTTATCTTCGCCGCCCACGCCGAGATCCTGGGCCGACTGTATCAAGGCCCACTTGATCTCCTCGACTGTGGCGTCGGGATTGTACTGGCGAGCGAGGGCCACCATGCCCGCGATATACGGTGCCGCCATGGAAGTACCGGTCATCAGTACATAGCCGCCGCCCTTAGCACAGGAGCGAATCGAGACGCCGGGAGCTACGACTTCCGGCTTGATGTTCTCGGAGCCGCAGACGGCCGGTCCCCGGGAAGAAAAGTTGCCGACAATCTTGTCGTTGTCCACGGCGCCTACGCAGAAAGAGTTGATCGGGCTGCTGCCCCGGCTGGCCGGGTTGCGGATAGTCTGCGGATCGGGGCCTTCGTTTCCGGCCGCGAAAATCGCGACGATTCCGGCGGCCTCGACGTTGTCTATTGCCTGGAAAAAGGTGGCGTCACAAGGACCAAAAAGACTGGAGGGTACGCCCCAGCTGTTAAGAATGACGTCCGGGACATCGTCGGTCGTTGAGGCGTCGCCATCAGGATTCAGTGTCCACTGGAAAGCCATGAGAATATCACTTATAGTGGCTGAAAGAGCCTTGCCCTGATCGATAACACCGGCCGTTATCCATTGGGCGCCGGGGGCTACACCTATGCTGTCGGAGCCGTAAGAACCGACCATGACGCCCATAGTGTGAGTACCGTGTCCGGACTTATCGTACGGCAGCGTATCGGGAGCGATAGTTGACATCCAGCTCGCGGACAGCGAGGCTTCGTGTCCGCGCCACTTGCTGTTCAAAGCCGGATGAGACTGTTCAACGCCCGTATCGAAGGAACAGACCAAGCGACCGGCGCCGGTGATTCCCTGGCTCCATGCGGCCGGAATGTTGAGCATCCGGAGCTGGCTTGAAGACGACGCGGCCAGAGGCACTCTTGAAGGCCGTTCTTCGACCGGCGTCAGGCTCATGATATTTACATCGGGAACAATCATCTTGATCCCACTCATGGCGGAAACAGTCTCAACCTGAGCCGGGGTCAGGGTAGCGGTAAAAGCAGGAACGATCCAGTGGCGGACGACTTCGGTGGTGGAATTGAACTCCACGAAATCAGAGACGCGATCGTAGGCGGCCGGACGGAAGTTCTGCAACTTGCGGCTTACCTGTTGAATTCGGGCGGAGCGAGTCATGTCCGGAACCATCTGCGTCATACGCAGATCCTCCTGGGCAGCCTCGTCCTCGAGGAAGATAACAACGGTAACTCCATCACCGGAAACCAGATCGGGGTCGTTCAGCCAGGTCATATCGCTGATATCAGCCTGCGCCCTGGCAGTGACGGTCAGCGAAATCAGGACAGCGGCGGCGAGCAGCAGAGTCGAGAGCTTGGTAAATCTGGTCTTCATAATATCTCCTTACGTATCTTCCAACCCTTCCTCCTGCAAAGGGTATGCCGCCTTCCAGATGGCGGATGAGCGTGCAGCCTGGTGCAGGTCGACTCCAGACCGCCACCATAAGACGTTATGGAGTTATCACTTACGATTGCCGACCAAACCTGACTGAAAGTGGCTCGGGGATAAATGTGACAGGAATATGCAAACTGGCGACATTCCGAACTTCGCAACCGGCTGCAATACTGCAAAATTTTACAGGAAATCCGGCTGAGGGGCCGTTATATTGTGCCGATGAATCCGCGAACGACATCCGAAAATCGCCTCCAGAACTGGGCTCCCATGTTGATTCTGGGCGTGGCTCTGGTCGTTCGTTTGGTCTATCTCGTTCAGTACCAGCAATCTGACGTCTGGAGCCAACTCACGGTGGACAACTGGTATCACCACAATTGGGCCGGCTCCCTGGCCGACGGCAACGTCCTTGGTGACACCACCTACTTTCGGGCCCCTTTCTACACATACTGTCTCGGCCTGTTGTATGCGATCCTGGGTAGCTCTCTCTGGGTAGCAAGGCTCTTTGGCCTGCTGATCGGTATGGGGTCGGTGGCAATGACCTTTGCCCTCGGTCGAAAGCTGATTGACCGCCGCGCCGGTATTATCGCAGCCTCGATCCACGCACTGTATCCTCTGACTCTCTATTTTGAGGGAGAGTTGCTGCTCGATTCGCTGTTTACGCTTCTGGTTCAGATCACGATCTATTGCTTTCTTCGCTGGCGTGACTCCGAGAAGGCTGCCGATCTGCTGTGGACCGGCCTTGCTTGCGGTCTGGCGGCTATCACCCGCCCTACGGCTCTGGTAGCCGTCCCACTCATCCTGGTATGGGTTCTGGCACGCCGGGGCCTGGGATCTGGAACCAGGGAAGCGACACTATTCGTTGTCGGACTCGGGCTGGTGATCGCGCCGGTATTTCTGAGAAACGTATTAATCGCCGATGACCCGGTGCTGATTGCGTCTCAGGGCGGTGTCAATCTGTACATCGGGAATCACGACGGGGCCGATGGGTCCTCGGCGACCATGCCCGAACCCCTCGGTTATAACTGGAGAATCGAGCAGGTGAGCTGGCAGGCCGAAAAAGACATCGACCGTGAACTAAAGCCGGGCGAAGTTTCGGACTATTGGCGTAACCGCGCCTTTGTCTGGACTGCCGATAACCCGGGCCGTTTCCTGGAGCTTTACCTCAAGAAAGTATACTTCCAGATCGGCGACCTCGAGATTTCTAACAACCGGTCCCTGAGGAGTTTCTGGGAAGAGATTCCGCTTCTCAAGTACAACCCGCTGAGGTTTGGACTCATTTTCCCACTGGCCGTCCTGGGACTCCTGGTCACATTAAGAAAGAATCGAGGCATGATCTTTGTGCTTCTGTTCCTGTGCCTCTATGTGGCTGCCGTTTCGCTGTTCTTCTACAACAGCCGGTTTCGACTGCCGTTGATGCCCTACTATTTCGTGCTGGCCGCGGCCGGCGCCGGGATGCTTAAAGACCAGTTGACTTCTCGTTCCAGCAGGTTCGTCACTTGCCTGGGGCTGGCTGTGGTGGCCGGAATGCTTTCGTTCTCAACCGCATATACGATCCCCCGTGCCTCCGCTCCCCAAGACGAGCTATCGTCCGGCCTGACCGGATACCGTGCCCAAGATTACGTGACCGCCCTGAGCCACTTCACCGCAGCCGGTGAGATCGACCCAGAGTTTCCAGAGGTCAATCTCAACATTGGTGCCTGCTACTTCCGCCTGGGTCAAATAGACTCGGCCCGAATCTACTTTGAGCGTGAGAGACAATTGCACCCGGGTCGGGCAAAAACATATCACAACCTGGCGTCTTTCGATCTTGTCAGCGGCGGCTATCAAGAAGCCGCAGCTTGGTCTCGAACGGCCGTGCGTCTTGCCCCGTATGACGTTACAGCCAACATACTCCTCGTAAGATCCCTGGGCGCGGACAGCTCCATTGCCGACGATGAACTCCTCCTTGAGATATCCTCGGCCCGGGACCGAACCAATGACGATCTGTTCCTTCTGAATGAGGCTGCCGCCCTGTTGAGCCGTCGGGGCGATCAGGTTTCGGCGGCGCGTCTGTCAACGGCTGCGGCCGAGGTCAAACCACCGCCGATTGAAACCGACTCACGCGCGTTCGAGCCTGACTTCCGACACGCCCACGAGTCGTTTGTAAGGGAAAAGGCCAGGGCCTGGCATTTGCTGGGATATATCGCGGGACTGGAAGGTAACCTCGACGGTGCTATTGGATACTTGCGAAGAGCAGTGGCAGGAGACCCCAAACTCGCCCCGGCCTATCTCAATCTCATTGCGGCGCTTCTGTCGTCGGGTCAAGTTGCAGAGGCCGATACACTCATATCAACCGCGTTGGACAGATTCCCAGACGATCCGACCTTCCGTCAGATCAGCCAATCACGATAACGACCACATAGAAAAAGCGGGGACCGAGCAATTCGGTCCCCGCTTTGATTTATCTCGCCCGAGAAGAACCCGGACCAAGTTTACCTCACTCGAGGTTTTCGTTCAGGAGACGGTAGAACTCATCCTTGTCGCCGTTGGCGTTGAAGTATGCGTTCCAGTAACGCTCCTTCGCCTCGGCCGCGGATGTCTGGATCAGACTCCCCTTGCCGGCGCCCGACAGCTGAGTGAGCTGCTCGTAGTTGTGACCGTCCCACATCCAGTCAAGCACGTTGTTGACCGTGACCTGCATGGTGGTAGTGTCAAACGGCATGGGCGTAAAGAGCCAGTGAACGGTTCGGAACATACCGCGATTGAGCCGGTGCGCAACGGGGCGACCGTTGTAGCTGAAGTCCTTGCCCAGGAAGTGCTCCGGACCGTACAACGAATGATACAGGTACATAGCTTCGGTATCGGTGGAGCGAACCGCCCAACCAACGCCAGGCAGAGCGCCAAGTGGCATCTGGTCGGCGTTTCCTGGCATCGCAAAGCGGCCCTGGAGATCCAGACTGTCCTTGGACCAGTGGTAAGGTCCCCACCATTGGTACCGACGATGCAACAGAGCCGAGTCAATCGCGACGTCGGGCCAGCGGGACTCATCAAGAGAGAGGGCTCCCAGGAAATCCTCAATCCTCCAGGCCTCGTTCTGATCGACGGCATAACCGCCCCAACCGTCGAATTTATAGCCCTCCATACCGAAGTAATATCGGTACAGATTAGAGCAAACGTCAGTTGCGGGGCCCTGCAAGAAGCCGTGGCTGCCGTAGGCCGTTCGCGCGGCAACCCACATATTAACGCCGGTCTGCAAGGCCGTGTAGGTATGTTGCATGAGCCCGTGATTGTCCTGACTCCAGATGAAGCTCGAAGGCACGTCCTGCATATTAATCACGATTTTGTGGCTCAGCAAGAAGCGAAGGTATTTGGGTTGATCCGTTCCCGAGGTATACAGACCGATCGGGATATAATCCAACGAAGGATCGTACTCAATAGTCTCGCTTCTCGTGGCTATCCAATTCTGTATGTAGGCGTTCCAGGATGCGTCGAGAGAATCGGTCCATCCGAGCTGACTGGGATCCGACAGCGCCCAGTTAACGACCAGGATATCGCGTTCGTGCTTGGGATCAATGACTTTCATCGGTTCCCAGGCAGGCGTCAGATCGGGGACTTTAGCGTCGTCCCGACTGCGAATCCAGAAGAAGAAGTTGTATTCGATCGACGTATCGGAAGGGAAATTCCAGTATACGTTAAACAGCGAATCGCGTGTATCGGTAACCCAGGTGCCGCCGAAACCGTCGTCGGAACTGTCGGCTACGACATTGAAGTGATCCGTCGAACTCTGGAAGTCATCATCAAGCACCCGGAACAGCGTGTCCAGAGTACCGTAGATTCCGCTCTGGGAAATCGTATCGATAAGGTGAGTGTCACAATCAATGACTTCCGATCCAGCCACATAAGTAGTGTCACAGACTATGAGAGCCGTCGGATAACAGGTGATCGTGGTATCGACACCTACGATTACCGTATCGCATACCTCGGGCTGATTAAAGCGGAAGACGCGAGCGTCGTTGGCGATAAAGACTGGAATCAGGAACGAATCCTGCAGCTCATCGAAGTCGTCGTCGCTATAGGGACCGAACAGCTTCCACTCGAATTCGAACGGCGGCGGGTCGGTCGGGTAGTCGATCACGTCGGAAGCATCCCAGCGGATTCTGATGCCGGTATTGGCTCCGCCCGGCTCATCCGCGTTGATAAACGAAACATCGTTGACAAAACCGACGATTCTGGTATTAGGCGGGTTATCGTTGCGGTAGAAACGCCGGAAGGCGACATCAGACCCAAGGCCTTCCTCGTCGAAAGCCTGAACAAAGACAATCTGCGGCACGAAAGTAAGAACCGGATCGGCGATTTCGGCCGACATCGGAATGATGTTGCTCGTCCGCGGACCCCCGTCTTCGTTTTGATTCGCATCAAGCACGTGAAGAATCGTCCACAAAGAATCAGGCAGGCCGCCCAGATGAGCGTTGACGTAATCACGCATATCCTGCTCGGTCAGCGTGGAGTCGGCAGCAGCGCCTATGGCCGTGCCAACCACATCCTGACGGATGACTATATAGCGGAAGAAGTCGACCTGACCGTCGCGATCCTGCCCGACCCAGTTAATAATAGGGTTGACCGAAGACCGGGCGTCCTCGGGCGGAATGTTGACGAACCAGACGATTGGCTTCTGGTTTTCTACCATCTCACCGTCGAGCTTCGAAGTACACCCGGCCATGAAGGAGATGGCCAGGATCCCGACCGCCAGAAGACAGAACAGATATTTTGAGTATTTTTTCACCATAGTTTCCATTATCCTGTCGCTCTCTCTCCTCTAGAATGCCAATGCCAGTGTGAAACGATGGACCTCGGTCAGAATACCGAAATCCTGATAAGCGTAGTCAACTCGCATTTCGCCTTCGTCCCCGAACGGGAGGCGCAGGCCGCCGCCGGCCGTGATACCGTCGGCGTCATAGTTGAAACGAGAACCGGCTCGAAGAATAAACTTCTCCTTGAACGTGTATTCAAGACCGGTATTGTATTTTTCGAGGTTGTCAGCCGGGTGTGATCCCTCGGCCGCCAGCGTCACCACATGATCCAGGCCATCGACAACATTGATGGTACCGCCGAACCTGAAGTTGATGGGCAACGGGTAGTCGTCGTCTATCATTTTAAGGTCAGGACCGAAATTGGAGATAGCCATAGCGAGCTTGAAACCGCGATAACCGGTGGCGTAGTTCACGCCGACGTCAGCCGACCAGCTGCTGGCCGAATAATCGTGGACAAATTCGCCGATGTACCTTACCGTAAAACCGATCGAAAAGCGGTCGGTCAGGTAACGACCGTATCCTACGGAGAAAGCCAGATCGTTCCAGGCGAAGGTGCGACCCGTGCCTTGACCGTGTGAGAAAGTACGTTCGATCATCTCGCCTGAAGTCAGAGCATAGACTCCGATGCCGAGGACACCGCCGATCGACTCCAGAGGCACACCGAGGCCCGCGAAACCGAACTGTACGTCGGCCGGCATATCGATATACGTAAACATGACCTCACGTCCGAGCAGCGAGGTAAGACCGGCCGGGTTGTAGTATACCGCTGAGATATCGTCGGCAACGGCAGTGAAAGCTCCCCCCATTCCCATGGACCTCGCCGAAACTCCCAGTTCCAGAAACTGGGCTCCGGTGGTACCGACCTTGGCCTGCGCAGCCACGTCGGACGGCGCCCCTGCAACCAGCAGGCAGGCAAACGCCAACCACGCCGCCAGCACCAGACCGATCCTGGACCGGCTGCGACGGGAGGGCTGACTATTGACAGTAAACATTTCCACCTCGTCTATATTCATAACGCTATTTATCCAGCCTGACCTCTAGAGGTCGAGTTCAAGCCCCACGCGAATCTGACGCCCGTAATCCCAGTTGTAAGGATTGGAGTCGTATTCCGTGCCGGCCATTATTGTCTGATTCTGGTTCTGCTGTGTGTCAGGACGGCCCGTATTGGTGTACACCGTCAGGACGTTCCTGCTGTCAAAGAGATTCTCCACCCAGAGGATGGCCTGCCAGTTCATGTTGGCCAGTTTGAACTCTTTGGAGAAACGCACATCAAACATCGCCGTACCCGGCAGGCGCATCGAGTTGGTCTCGATGTCTTCAAGCCCGGTCTGACTGATGTTCGGGAAAGAAGATGTGGGCGTGTACGGGCTGCCGCTCTCAATAATGGCCTGAACCGACAGTGACCAGCCGTTCGGAATCGGAACACCAAACAACCGAGGCTTCACGTTGGTCGGCATGTAGACCTGAATAGCGGCCTTGAAAGAGTGACGAATGTCATTGTCGAGCGGCGATTCCGTAAGAGGCTCACGAGACTGTTCGAAGTCTTCCATGTACCGATCGTTGGTCTGCGACGCCTTGCCATAGGCAAAAGCGTAAGTGTAGCTGACGTTACCGTTGACGTACCCGCCACCGCGCTTCTCCAGGGTCAGTTCGAAACCACGGCTGCGGCCATAGTCCTTATTAAGGTATTGCTGCCTTACCAGCGATCCCTCGTAAACATCACCGGGGTTGATCTTGTCAAACTCGTCCTTGAAGTAACCCTCGATATCAATGGAGTAGTATTCGGACATGGCGTACTTGACGCCGAACGAATACTGGATCGTCTTCTGGTAGTCCAGGTTGGGGTTACCCACGACATCGTTCTGGTTAACCGACGATGTATTCCGGGCGAACATATACACGAAGTACGGCAACTGGAAGAAGTGACCGTAGTTGAAATACACTTTCGCCTTGTCTGAAATCGGATACGAGAAACCGATTCTCGGGGAGAACTTGTGCCGGTCACCCTGGATCAAGCCACCGCGGTCATCGGCTACCAGCGTCTGAGCCAACTCATCGGTATCCTGAAGAAAGAAGTCCCAGCGCAGACCGAGCGAGGCTACCATGGAGCCATATTCAATCTTGTCACGGAAGTAGAGCGCACCGGTTAGAGGCGCGTATTCATAGAAGTCACGGAACGAACCGCGTAACGGATAGGCGGCCGTCGTATCCGGACGACCGGTGTAGGTCAGATACGGACGTTCAATGTTCTCGTAGGAAACTTTATCCTGCTGCATCGAGAAGCCGACCTTGACTTCGTGGCGGCCGATCTGCCTGAGCAACTTGACCTCGCCTCGATAGGTTCTGACCTTCTGCCTGTTCCAGGTAGCGTCCTGATCGTGACTGCCGGGATCGAGGAAAGTTGCGGTGCCACCGTAATCGTACGCGTGGTTTCCGTTCTCATCAATAAACGGTTCTCCCGGGTCGTACTGACCGTTGGGATAGTCAAATACACCGTTGGCGTTACGATCCAGATACGGAATCCCCTGGGTCCACGGATCGTGAGGTCCGTCGTACTTGCCGTTATGATTCAAATCCTGATTGGTTCGCGGATCGACTCCAAGATAGAAATCGTCGATCGCAGGATCATAAACGCCGTTATAGTCCAGATCGGAGAAGGGCTCTCCGATAATAGAATCACCGTCTGTAAACGGTTCGGGATTCTTCTCGTCTATAACCGGTTCAAGGTTGGGATCCAGGACTCGGTTGCCGTTTTTGTCCTGAAGGATGTCGCCCGAATCCCAGACGCCGTTGCCGTTCAGGTCAATATAGGGTTCGCCCTCGAGAAAGTCGATCTGCCCGTTATCGTTAAAATAGAAGTTGCCCCAGATACCTCCGGAACCACCGTTTTCATCGAGGAAACCGTTCTCCTCGCCGTAAGTGTAGGCTGGGACGCTGATCCCGCCGACCGTCATTGTGTCGGGGAACAGGTTGATAATCGGCTCCGGCGCATCGTACACACCGTTGCCGTTGCGATCGTCAAACGTCTCCCACTCGGGCTCCAGAGCAAACTGATCCGGCTCCAGAGTTTTTCCGGGGTTATTCGGATCGCCGGGGGCGGTGGAGGCTTCGAGATCCGTCATAGAAAGGATGATCTCGTAGTTCATATCCTTTGATACCGCCTGGGTCACTTCCATAGAGATGCTGTGGCGGTCGTTTCGATAGACCGGCAACGTGGAACCGGCGTAACGGTGCTCCCAGTTGTAGCGGTCAAATTCCGTCTCCTTAATGTGCCACTTCTTGAAGGAGACCACGAACTTCAGGTTCTGGCGAGGCCGGAACTTGAAGTTGGACTGGAAAGTGTATCGGTTCCAAAGACGCTCCGGGATGTTGATACCCAGGAGCGATGACGAAGCGTAGTCCCGACGGGTGGACGGTGTATCGTAGTCCGACAGCTGGTAGAAACCGTCGTTCTTATCGATGTCACCATATATGTAGTATGTAAATTCCTGGTCTCGGAGGACGTTCAGCCCCAGCGCCGGGAGGATTTTGTCGCTGAGGAGCGGATCCGGTCCGGAGATCGAAAAACGCATATAGTCGAAATTCCGGGAGTATTTGTTGAGATCAGAGTTGCCCAGATCGTCGAAAATATACTGCACGTTTATGCGGGTATTCTCTTTGTTACCGGTCTGGCTCTTGATGTTCACGATACCGGAAAGAGCGTTACCGTATTCCGGATCGAAACCATCCTTGATGATCTGAATTTCCTGAATTGAACCGGAAACCAGCGATAGGTTGGCGCCTACCTGGCCGCCACCGCCGAGAGGATCGCCGATAGGCACGCCGTCCACGATGTAAGCGACCTCGCCGGCACGACTGCCTCGAATAAAGACTTCGCCCTCGGAGTTGGTTTGAACCCCGGCCACTTGTTCGAGAAGAGCGTCAACCGTCTGAACCGGACGCGTGGTGATTTCTTCCTGACTAATGCTCACCTGGGCGCCGGTAACGAACTTGTCAATGATCTTGTTCTTACCTCTTACGGTAATCGTCTCATCAAGCTCGGTGACTTTTGTCGACAGCTCCTGGTTGACTTCAAACGTCTGGTCGATCTTCACCTGTACATCTGTAACCTCGACCGTACTGTAGTCAATATGGGAAATCTTCAGAGTATAAGTGGCCGGTTCCAGACGCAGGATTGCGAATTCTCCGAACGGATCGGTGGCGGCACCGAACACAGTACCCACCACAAGAACCGAGACGCCGGGAATCTCCTCCCCGGTTGCCTTATCGACAATCTTTCCCTTGATCTGTCCGGTCGATGCAGCAAAAGAATCCAGTGGCAGCACCATCACTCCGATCAGGAGCGCCAATAGGCATATGGTCAGCCTTCTGCTTGTCCCAACCATCTCTCTTCCTCCTCAAAAAACCAGCAACTGGTTCTCAACGTTGTGTCAGCACACGGCCGGTGGGCGCGGCTTCATAAAGTCCCAAGATTTGCCTTGGCTTTCCTGTCCATGAAATGACGGAGTTGATGAAGGGGTGTGAACAGATGTTCCGTTAGAAATATGCCCAATCTCCCATCCCCATCATTTACCGGCGGCTCTACCGCGCTAATGCGCGATTTCGACATTAGTCCCGAAGATAGCAGCAATTCGCCCGCCAAGTCAAGCGAATTCTTGGCCGAAACACCGCTCTAAACTGCTCTCTTATAGACTGTTTGGCTAAGAAGTTTGTTCAAAGATATTGCGCCGTGTCTGGGCGTTTTTTTTGACCTCACACACTCGCCTTTCGAGCGCCGAGACCATATCCGGCAGGTCCTGCGCGACCTCCAGTTCTACCCCCAGAGTGGTCGAAAAGACCTCGGCAAAAACCGAGACGGCGCGGTCAAATCTCTCCCGATCAACCGGTTGGGAAGTCGTCACACTCGGCGACGCCGAGGAGTCCAGAGCGGGATGCGCAGCTAATCCGGAGACCTTCATTGAGCCGTGCTGAAGAACTACGCCTCGAATCTGCTTCTGGGCTGAGGCAACTATCTTTCGTCCGGCCGCAACTATTTCGTAACGGGCAGAGGACTCAAAACAGGGAGCTTTGTGAAAGAACTCCGGCCGCGAGTTCTCCAGTGAGGATTTCTGAACCAACTCGGAGCGCACCCCCCGGCGTTCCAGGAAAGTCATGATCGCAGACGACAGCAGGCGGTAGATCGCCGACGTTCTCCCGCCAAGCTCTGCTCGCTCCGAGGTGTGAGGATTAATGGCCACGGCGTACGTCAGTTCGGAAACATCGTGATAGACCGCCCGGCCGCCGGTGATTCTTCTGATTACCGGCGTGTCACCAACTCGAGCAAAGTCAAGCGCGGTTTCCTGATTCTGGTTAAAACCAAACGTTATGGCACCCGGCTGCCAGGTGTACAGTCGGACCAGCACGGCACCGGGGTGCCCCAGGGCGTAAGCGAACATACACTCATCGAACGCCATGTTGAAATGCGGGTCGGCGGCGTGATGCCGGATTAGGAGATCAACTGCCATAGCCGTAAAAAAAGCGCTCCGCAGAGCGGAGCGCAATCAGAATCGGAGAAAACCTTCGAACCGGTTCTCTGGTCAGTTGACGGAGTCCAGGCGTTTCAGATCAATATTGTACTCCTTGATCTTCAACCGTAGAGTCGACTCGGGAATATTCAAAAACGCGGCGGCGTGCTTCTTGACGCCCTTGCGTTCTTTCAGGGCCTGGACAATGAACCGTCGCTCATGGGCCGCAAGGTAGTCGTACAACGAATACTTGCTGTCGAATACGACGCTGTCAAACCGGGGAACCTGACCGGTGCCGCTCTCAGCGGCATCGGCATCTCCTGAAAGAATCTTGGCCGAGACAACTTCCTTGTCGATCTGGACGGCGTCTCCAGCCAGCAGAATCATCTTCTTGACCTCGTTTTCCAACTCCCTCACATTGCCCGGCCAGTCATAGCTGACGAGGTATCGCATAGTATCCGGACTGATTTCCTTGCCGCTCTGATCAAGAAAATGATCGACCAGAAGAGGAATGTCCTCACGCCGTTCGGCCAGCGAGGGCAATTCGAAAGTCAGCGCCGAAAGACGATAATAGAGATCCTGTCGAAAACGGCCGGCCGCCATCTCTACCTTCAGGTCCTTGTTGGTGGCCGATACGATTCGGACGTCCACCTTGCGCGGTACGCTCTCGCCCAACCGCACGATCTCTTTCTCCTCCAGAACCCGGAGGATTTTGGCCTGAACGCTCAGTGGCATATCCGCGATTTCATCCAGGAAAAAAGTGCCGTCGTTAGCTTCTTCGAACAGCCCCGGCTTGTCGCGGTCGGCGCCGGTGAAAGCTCCCCGATGGTAGCCAAACAGCTCGGACTCCAACAGCGTCTCCGGCAATGCCGCACAGTTGACCGTTATGAAACGGGCGTCGCGTCGGACTGAGTTGTAGTGTATGGCTCTGGCCAGAACGTCCTTACCGCAGCCGGTAGCACCCGCTATAGCCACCGAGATATTCGAGTCGACGACCTGGCGCACCTGGGCCAGCATCGCCAACATCTGATGGTTCTGGGTGATGATATTCGGGAAGGCCGCCTCGCGCATCAACTGAGCCTTGAGACGACGATTGTCCTCGAGAAGCTTGGTTCGCTGCAGTTCAGCCGACTTGAAAGCAATAATGTCGGAGAATCCGACCGCAAAATTCAAGGCTTCCTGGCTGAAGGGATTGAGCGCGCTGTTGACCGACAGACGATCCAGGTAGATATAGCTGGTGCTCTTGTCGCTCATTTTGAACGGCACTACCAGCACGCTGGCCACCACGTCCGGCACATCGGGGAAAAGATCGTTAATATAAGGATCACGCCGGCAGTCAAGCCGAAGCGTCGGCTTCAGCGTCGAGACTTCTTCGCCTAACATCTGGCGGAAACTGTCCGAAAAGCGTCGAGTCTGATGGTCAGACATCTCGAAAGTAGCAATGATCGGCTCATTGTTGAAGTCCGGCGACAGTATGATAACGCGATCGGCCCCGGTACGAGATGTCAGTACGTGGAGGATTTCGTCTATTTGTCCTGTCTTCAGGTCTTCGACCTCCGACTGGTTGACGAGCTTGCCAACAAGTCTGAACTCGTTGTCTTCGGAAATCGAAAGCGCCACGGCTTCGTCGGCCAGCGAGGTCAGGAACTGGTTAACCCGACGGACTTTGGCGGTTTCCGCCAAACCAGCAAAGACCTTCTCGGAGCGGCTGAGCTTCTTGAAACCGCGCGCGAGGTCAC
>JAAERE010000536.1 GCA_024230675.1 bacterium
ACCTTCGGGACCTATATCTATCACCCAGTCGGCCGTTTTTATCACGTCCATGTTGTGCTCAATCACAACCACCGTATTCCCTCGTTCGACCAGCTCGTTCAATACGGTCAGGAGCATGCGGATGTCCTCGAAATGCAGTCCAGTCGTTGGTTCATCCAGAATGTACAGCGTCCGCCCGGTGGCCATTTTGGATAGTTCGGTAGCCAGCTTAACACGTTGGGCCTCGCCGCCCGAGAGCGTAGTGGCCTGCTGCCCCAGATGAATATACCCCAGCCCGACATTGGTTAGTGTGAGCAGCTTTTTCTTTATGCGCGGTATGTTCTCAAAAAACGTGAGGGCTTCCTCGACCGTCATGTCAAGAACATCGGCGATAGACTTGCCTTTGAAAGTAACTTCGAGCGTATCCCGGTTATATCTCTTGCCCTTGCAGATCTCGCACGGGATGTAGACGTCGGGTAGAAAGTGCATCTCGATTTTGATGATCCCGTCGCCCTGACAGGCCTCGCATCTTCCCCCTTTGACGTTGAAGGAATAGCGGCCCGGAAGATACCCTCTCGCTTTCGACTCCGGCAGCGAGGCGTAGAGATCGCGAATGTACGTAAACACGCCGGTGTAGGTGGCCGGGTTGGAGCGCGGCGTCCGGCCTATCGGGGACTGGTCGATATCAATAACTTTGTCGATATGCTCCAGGCCGGTGACCTTTTCGTACGGCAGGGGGGTTTTGCGGCTGCGGAAAAAGTGTCGGGCGAGAAGGCGATACAACGTTTCGTTTATCAGGGTGGATTTTCCCGAACCGGAAACGCCGGTCACGCACACGAACGTTCCGAGCGGAATCTCCAGCTCTACGTTCTTCAGATTGTTGCCGGTGGCGCCGGACAGCTTGACGTATTTTCCGTTGGGCTCCCGACGTTCTTTCGGCGTTTCTATCTTTCTTGCGTCCGCAAGGTACTGGCCGGTGATCGACTTGCGATTCTTCCGAAGTTGCGCCGGTGTTCCCTGGCCCACGATTTTGCCGCCGCGTATACCGGCCCCCGGGCCGAGATCTATCACGTGATCGGCTTTTTCGATCGTCTCCCGGTCGTGTTCGACTACCAGCACGGTATTGCCGATGTCTCTAAGTTCGAAAAGAGTATTGAGGAGCTTGTTGTTATCGCGCTGGTGCAGACCGATTGAGGGTTCATCAAGAATATACAACACCCCGACTAACCTCGACCCGATCTGGGTCGCCAGCCTGATCCGCTGAGCTTCGCCGCCCGAAAGCGTTGCCGCCGCCCGGTTCAGAGTCAGATAGTCGAGGCCGACGTTGCTCAGGAATTCCAGCCGCTCGCGCAATTCTTTCAAGATCTGTCGGGCGATCTGCATCTGGCGCTTGGTCAGGTTGATCTTCTTGAAAAACTGAATCGCCTGCCGGATAGACTTCTCTGTTACCGAATCGATAGTCTCTCTGTCGATGATTACCGAGAGAGCTTCGGGACGGAGACGGGCGCCTTCGCAGGAAGGACAGTCCGAAATCGACATGTAATTCTCGATCCACCGCCGCACGCCGCTGGATTCAGTTTGCTTGTAGCGGCGCTCCAGATTGGGGATCACGCCCTCAAAAGGCGCTTCGTATACTCCCGAGCTTTTCCCCTTCCCGGAGGCGTGCTCGTAAGCCATCGAAATCTCCTCATCGCCGGTACCGTACAGAACCGCCTGCTGCACTTTGACGGGAAGCTTCTCGAAAGCTGTGGAAAGCTTGAAGCCAAAATGATCCGCCAGGCCGCGAATCTGATAGCGATACCAGTTAGCCATATCGGCGCCGCCCCACGGGCGGATGGCGCCCTCGCTGATGGACAGCGAATAATCCGGTATAACCAGGTCGGGCGAAATTTCCATCTTTTGCCCCAGGCCATCGCACACTTTGCAGGCGCCGAAGGGTGAATTGAACGAAAACAACCTCGGGCTGGGCTCTTCGTAGCTGATATTGCAGTTGAGGCAAGCGAACTGCTCTGAAAACAGGAGGTCCTTCTTCTTGATATTAACCAGCACTGTGCCGGCCGACATCTTAAGGGCTGTTTCGACCGAGTCAGCCAGGCGGCGTTTTGATTTCGACTTTACGACCAGCCGATCCACCACGGCCTCGATGGTGTGCTTCTTCTTCTTGTCCAGGACGATGTCGGAATCGGATTCGATCACTTCGCCATCGACTCTCAACCGCACAAACCCCTCACGGATCACCTCGTCGATAATCTCCCGGTGCTCCCCCTTCTTGCCGCGCACCAGTGGGGCCAGAACCATGAGGCGCGTCCCTTCCTCGAAACTCAGCACTGAATCCACGATCTGCTCTACCGTCTGCTGTGTGATCGGCTGGCCGCAGCTCACACAGTGGGGAGTGCCCACGCGGGCGAACAGCAGGCGAAGATAATCGTATATTTCCGTGATCGTCCCCACGGTGGACCGGGGGTTTTTCTGGGTCCCTTTCTGCTCGATCGAAATCGCCGGGGAGAGGCCTTCGATAAAGTCCACATCGGGTTTTTCCATCAGGCCCAGGAACTGTCGGGCATAGGCCGAGAGCGATTCAACGTACCGACGCTGACCCTCGGCGTAGATAGTGTCAAAAGCCAGGGAGCTTTTACCGGAGCCGGAAAGTCCGGTGATAACGGTCATGCTGTTGCGGGGGATTTCAACGTCGATATTTTTGAGATTGTGCTCGCGGGCCCCCTTAACGAGCAACATCTCCTGATTACGCTTGTGTCTCTTGCCGTTGTTGTACATCAATTGCTCCAGAATAAACGAACCCCAAGTATACGCACTAACGCCCAGAAACTAAAGAGACATTTGTAAACTACCTATCACATTTACGGACCGGGCCGGCGTTCTCCGGAGAGTCTGAAGGGTCTCTTCGGAGCGCCTGGAAGCGGCCCGGGTTTAAACCACGACCAATTTTGGACATGTTTACGGCGCGACGGAACCGAAATCACTTGACAGCCCCGCGCCGGAAGATAGATTGCTCCTTATGTCTCACGATAAGCATCAGGGATTTTTCGACAGTCTTGCGGCGGAATGGGACCTCATGTTCACCGCCGAAGATCTTGAGCGCCTTTCTCACGTCGTCGACAAGTTGGTTGTAACCGAGGGGATGGATATTCTTGACCTCGGTTGCGGGACCGGAATCCTGTTTGATCTCTTACGTCGTCGGGTGGGCTCCAGCGGTATGGTCACGGGAGTTGATTTCTCTATCCAGATGGCCCAGAAAGCTCACCGGAACTTCCCCTTCGACAATGTATCCGTAGTCGACGCCGATGCCCGCAATCTGCCGTTTGCAGAGTCCACCTACGATATGGCGGTGTCATTTGCGGCGTTTGCGCACTTTTCCGACAAGAAGAGGGCGCTGAGCGAGATCGACCGGGTTCTGAAACCGGGTGCCGCGTTCTACATTTTGCATTTGCAGTCCTCGCTTGAACTGGCCGAGGAGCACAACAGGATCGGCGGCATAGTCCAGGACGACAAGCTGCCTACCGCAGATGAGCTTCGGGAAATGTTCGCGGCCAGTAATTTCGAGCAGGTTCATATTGAGGATAACCCCGGTCTTTACCTGGCCAAAGCCGTAAACGCTAAGTGAGCTATCCAGCCCCCGACAAAAGAGCTTTATCTCGTACCCGGTGGATAACCTGGTCATCGCTGTTTCTGGCATTGGCCCTCGTCCTGCCCATCGGTTTTCACGCCTTTGGCATCGGCGGACGCATCTTCCTGCCGATGCACATCCCGGTTATGCTCGCCGGCTTTCTAGCTGGTCCGGCCTCGGGGCTGCTGGTGGGCCTGCTGGCGCCCTCGATCTCTCACCTGATAACCGGCATGCCCCCTTCATATGCTGTGCCCCTGATGTCGGTGGAACTGCCGATCTACGGTCTGATAGCAGGTCTTACCTATTTCAGAATGAAAATGAACATCTATGTCGGGCTGATAATCGCCCTGGTGGTGGGGCGGCTGATGTTCGGGTTGGGCCTGTTCGTGCTGGGACTATTTCTTGAGCTGCCCTATACGGCCGCGGCCTTTTTTGCCGCCGGCGGGCCGATCCTTACCGGCTTGCCAGGCATTGTGCTACAGATGTTTCTGGTGCCGCTGGTGGTGGCCGCAATCAAGCGCCGGCCTTCCTGAAGTTAACCCTTGAATCCGCAGGTCTTGTGGGCGCCGTCGCAAAGAGGCTTCTCGGCCGAAGCGCCACATCGACACAGAGTAAAAGGCGCGTTCTTTTCGACCAGCTTTCCATCAACGAGCATAATCTCACACTTTCCCGTTTCAATCAAGATGGGTCCGTTGGGAATCAGTTTCATTTTCACGGAATCGTCTGCCATCGTCTGTTCTGCGTCCGTCTCGAGATTAACCCGGCTGCGCACGCTTTGCGATACATCGCCAGAGAATAAAAAGTCTGAAGGCTAGAACTCTTGTGATCCGAGGTTGGTTCCCTGAACGCCGATAACGGTAGCCCGGACCGAGAAGCTGGCTCCGGCCTGATCGCGGGCCATGCGAGCGGCCTGGACAATTCCCCCGCAGCACGGCACTTCCATAAGCAACACCTCGACGGACTTGATATCGTTGGCTCCAAAAACCTCGGTCAGTTTTGCCACGTACGATTGGAGGTCATCGAGTTTGGGGCAGCCTACTACAAGGGCTTTCCCCTTGAGGAAATCGTTGTGGAATTCCGGATAAGCGAACGGCACGCAGTCGGCGGCAATAACCAGGTTGGCGTTTTTGAAATAGGGAGCGTTAGGCGGTACCAGCGTGAGCTGCACCGGCCATTGACGAAGTTCGGACCGGCGCTTTTCAGTTGATGCCTTGAACGCCGGGTCACGCGAGACCTCGCACTGAATCTGTTGCGGTCCGTCGTTCCACTGACGAGCGGCCGAGCCGGGACATCCGGAGGGTGCGGCCATGGGAATAGCGGCTGGGCTGGCCTTGGCTGCCGCGGCTTTCAGTTCGGCCTGAACCACGGCCTCGTCGTATTCTTCGCTCTCCCTTTTTTCAACAGTCAGAGCCCCGGTCGGGCAATGGCCGATACAGGCCCCGGCGCCATCGCAGAGAACTTCGCCTCTGAGCCGCGCCTTGCCGTCAACAATCTCCAGGGCGCCTTCGGCGCACGAAGTAATACAATCGCCGCAACCGTCGCAGAGGTCTTCGTCGATTATGATAATGTCTCTGAGAACTTTGGCCACGGTGCCTCCTTTGTTGTTTCTCTTGTCCGAAGGATCGGGAAAAGGGAGGAATTCGGATATGACTTAAGTCAATCGGGAGGGCTGAAAGATGTTCCCTAGATGGATTCGGTGTAGGCGTGGAGAGCGGCGACGTTCAGAATTGTTATCCGGGGGCCGTCAACAGCTATCACCCCTTCCCGTACTAGCTTAGCCAAGGAGCGCGACAGGGTTTCCGGGATTGTACCCAGCTGAGAAGCCAGAGTAGTTTTCTTCTCAGACAGAGTTATTTTGACTAGCTGCTGCCCGGTGGATTCTCGCTGAGAACTGAGATAGTGCGCCAGCCGCGTGGTGACATCGGTCAGAGACAGCCCCTCGACCAGACGCGTCATCTGGCGAAGAAGGCCCGATAGGCGGGCTATCAGATTAACCGCCAGGTCAGGATTGCGCCCCAACAGACCAACAAACTTCTCTCGGTTTATTGCCAGCAGTTCGCTGTTTTCCATTGTCTGGGCCGACGCCGGAAAGGCTCCCCCGGCAAACAGGGCGGCTTCGGCCACGCTGTCACCGGTCTGGGCGATCATCAAGATCTGCTCCTTGCCCTCCGGAGAGAGCTTGAACACTTTGACTTTGCCTGAACCCACGATGAAAAACGAATGGGCTGGATCGCCTTCGCTGAACAACATCTCACCGCGATTGGCTTTGCGCGTGACGGCGGCAGAGGCTATTTCATCGAGTGCGGAGTCGTCCAGCTGCGAAAAGAGTTCGGAGATTTTGAGTATTTGACGCACGGCGGTTTCCTTCGGTCACACTTTCATGAACAGACGAAGGCCTAACATACCGTGTAAGGTCAAAAAAGAAAAGAGCGATGTGGGTCAACCCTAGAGAAGGTTCTTGAGCATTTTCTCTATATCGGACATCATCAGCGGTTTACCCAGGAAGCCATCCGCATTAAGTGACTCCGCCTCGGACTCGATTTGCCCCCCCGTGTAACCGGAGATAAGCACCACTCTCACAGAGGGATATCGCTCTTTGACGGCCTTCAGCAATTCCATCCCCGACATATTGGGCATACGCATATCGGTTATGACCATCGAAAACTCGCCGTTTTCGAGTTCACTCAGGGCCTGGTTGCCATCGGAAGCTCGCACTGATTCGTAATCGAAGACTTCGAGCATCTCCGATAGCAATGATGACATGTTCGGGTTGTCGTCTACTATCAGTATTTTATTTGCCATAGCCATACCTGTAAGGCATGTATCGGCAAAAGTTAGTAGGGATTAACCCCGT
>JAAERE010000537.1 GCA_024230675.1 bacterium
ATGAATATGGCCACCAGAGGCGTTATAAAGGCGACCAGGGAGACGGTGGTCAGCTTGATCCGGCGAAGCAGCCAGTAGTAACCCAGGAACGTTGCCACGGTACCAAAGGTTGCCAGATAGACAATTGATCCGACCGACTCAACCGTAACGTTGAAATCGGACCAGCTTTCGAAGATCACGGCTGCCAGAACCAGCGGTATGCCTCCGAAAACCATCTGCACATTCGAGGCCACCACTATATTCTCCCCGGTGAAGTGCTTTTTGTGAATTACGATACCCCAGGCCGCGACAAAGGGCGCAATCACAGCGAGTACGACACCAAGGAACATATCCTCTGAAGTCTGGACAGAGTCGAGTGATATCAACACCACGCCCGCAAAGCCGACCACCATGCCCAGCCAGGCCACTAGACCCAGCTTCTCGTTTTGGTAGCGTACCCAGGTCAGAATTGCCACGAAAAACGGATAGGCGCCGAATAGCACCGCCGTCAGAGCAGAATTGATGTACTGCTCCGCGAAGTATACGAGGGCATAGCTCGCACCGTACATGTATAGACCCGGATAACCGAGACGAAGGATCTTCTTGTATTCGGTGGGATATCGATATCCTTTGGCGGCGGCGATGCCGGCCAGGATAGCCGAGGCGAGAGTGAAACGTACGGCCGCCGTGATTAGCGGGGGAGCGTCGGACAAACCGATCTTGATAGCGATCCAGGTAGACCCCCAGATGAGACACAGCATGATGTAGGTAAAAACAACCACGGGGCCAATAACGCTGTTGGGCTATTCGGTGTCAATACATGTGGACAAAGATACGAGACAAAAGTGATCCTTCACCTTTTTTCGACCATAACGTAACGTTAGCCTAAAAAATAGTTGAAAATGCTTCAAGCTCCTCTATAATACCGGGACAACTGTATGTCAACAGGGAGAGTTGATCGATGAATTATTCCGAAGGATTGATCCGCAAGACCGAGTTTTTTACCACCGCCGAGCTGGCCCAGAAGCTCAAGATGAACGTCCAGGTTATTACACGAAAGGTCCAGGCCGGTGAGATCAGGGCTTACAAGATCGGCAAGGAGTGGCGCATTCCGGAGCCCTCTGTATTCGCTTGGCTGGAATCTCATGCCAATACTCAGTCACAACCGGAGCCTCGACCAAAGACGAGCGCGACGTTGGTCAAGAGAGACCGAGCGCGGAAACTTCCGGCCCAACCGACTAAGCGCAAGTATTTGCTGGAATACATCCTCGCCCAGTTCGAGCCGAATCGGCAATACTCCGAGGAAGAGATCGACAGTGTCATCAGCCGATATCATGAGGATTCACCTACTGTGAGGCGGGAGTTTGTAGGCGAGAAAATGATGGATCGGGTCGACGGCCAGTACCGCCGGAGGACCGGATATCGGTTTTCCAATTGACGCGAAACAGTTATCACGGGAAAGCCCGCCTCCGTTGACCGGAGGCGGGCTTTTCTTACTCAGAAAGCGCTCTAATTGCCTGAGCGCGGTGGCGGGCTCTGCGATCCGCCCAGATTGAGAACCCGCTGCAGGCTGGGGTCCTGAAGATTAATGCGATACTCGGCGTGCTGCAGAGCCATCTTTCTAAGATCAGCATAGCGTTCCGCCTGACCCAGCACTGTGTACAACTTGCGGTAAGCATAGCTGCTGTTGGCATCCCTGTTGAAGGCCTCCCATACCAAATCCACACCTTCGTTGTACAGCTCTGTGTCGCCGGTGAGACGGGCAATCTCAGTCTTGGCAAGTCCCAGATCCTGAAGATAAAAGAGATTCTGTTCGTTGCTGGCGTAGAAGGCGGTGAGAGAGTCCTCAAGGACTCTCATAACCCGCACAGCTTCGACCGTATCCCCTCTGGCCGTTGCCAATCCGCTGAGAGCCAGATGCGACTGCCAGTACTCCGGATAAACGTCAATTAGTCGGTTCATAAGAGCTACGGCCCGGGTCGTATCACCCAGCGCAAGCAGCCTGGAATATGTCTCGAGCGAGTTCAGGCCGGTGCCAATGAAAACTCCGGTAGCGTTTTCATCGCGGTAGATCCCTGAGTTCTGCAGACCTTCGAAATCGTAGACGTTCATGTACAGGTCGTAGCCCTTTTCGTAATCTACCATCCTCTGCCCGGTCTCCCTCACGAGCTTGTAGACCTGGGCGGTGTGCACGGCGTGATCCCGAAGGTTGAGCGGCGATTCACCATAGGGGGCGGCGTTGAAGAAGATCGGCACTTGCCACTTGTTCTGGATGACAATCTCGTCAACCATCATATCCTGAACGCGGACGACGCCGCCGTCAAAAGGCCGGGCCTGAAGATAGGCCATCTGTTGCCGGGGAGCGTCGAAAAACGGTTTATCCGGACGATAGCTGAGACGGGTACCGCCGCGGTCTTGTACCTCCACCGGATTCCACAAAATCTGTTCGTCGGACAACGAGATCGGCACGTCGTAACGGTTCTTCATTTGCGCGACGTACCAGTCCGTATTCAAGAGGGACAGATTGACGATCCGCACGTCTTTGCGGTAGTTGTACACTTCCTGAATGCACCAGACCGGGAAAGTGTCGTTATCTCCGGCCGTGAACAGGATGCTGTTCGGCTCGACAGAATCAAGAAGGTTCTTGGCATATATGTACGGCAGCAGGTTCTTCGAACGGTCGTTCATATGATAATTGTTGGCCAGGCTTACAGCGGGCAGAAGGACCAGCACGGTCGAAGCATAGACCAGCGCTTTCCGAGGGGCCGGGTCTTTGACGAGGCCCTTGATCCAATTCATGATCGCCGCCACCCCCAAGCCCATAGCTATGCCAAAGAAGATGAAGGCCGGGGTGAAGAAATAGTCACGATTGCGAACTTCCAGGTAAGCATCGCCCGTCTCGAAGCTATATTTGGTGCCGTCAGCGAAATTCATATACAGTACAAGCCCCACGGAGCAAATCAAAAACAGGGTGAAAAACGGCAGACCTATCTCCAGGCGTTTGCCGATCGCGACCACCATGCCCAGAAGGCCGAGAAGGAAGAACGGCGCAAAAGACCAGCCCCCCTTGGAGTATTGTTCTTCGAAGTAGGACCAGAAACCCATGTGCGGATGCCGCCCGAACTGGTTCGACCAGGCGCCGCGTCTCTGAAACATCCGGTCGGTCATCGAGGTCTGCCCGTATTGTTTACGGTCCAGGAAGCGCATAAAAGTGTGAGTGTTGCGCGACGGGTTGTTTTCGTCGATTCGGGGGTTGTGCGCCGAACGGATGGGAATCCACATATGAACGGAGAAACCGATAACGCCGACCGCCAGAATCGCGGCGGCGGTTTTCCATTGTACGTTCCATCCGTACTTCCTTGACAGCACGGCCAAAACTACCAGGGCCAGCACACCGCCCGGGAGAGCCGGCCAGAGGTAGCTGCTAAAGCTCACCATGAGGGAGCTGGTGGTAGCGATGGCGATCAAGATGCCCCAGCTGATGCGTTTGTAGAGCATCATTACCATGACCATGGCCAGAAGAACCGAAAGCGCCATGAAAGCTGACGATCCCCCCCTGCCGTTGGCAAATATGATCACCATCAGCAGTTCGATTGCGGCAAACGCGCAGATAATCAGATAATCCTTCCAACCGGCCTCTTTTTTGAGAATGAAGAAGATAGCGCAGGCCGGTACGACCAGATAGACCGTCATGTGTATACCGATTCCGAGCACAGCCAGATACATTGCCAGGACAAGATATGTGGCCGCTTTGGTGGTGCCTCGATTTTCGAAGAACTTGATTGTCAGCCAGACAATTGCGACCGAAAGGCCCAGCGCCAGGCCGTAGACTTCGGCTTCTACCGAGTTGGCCCAGTTGGTCGCCGAAAAGGCCACGAAAAAGCCGCCCGTGAGTCCGCCAACATAGGCGATCAAGCGGTTGAGCGGGTTTTCTTCTTCCCCCGGAAAGAAGTAGCGGATGATTTTGACAGCCAGCAGGTAGCTGAACATCGCCGTCACGGCCGAAGAAATCACCGACAAGTAGTTGATGCGATGAGAAATGTCCTCAACGAAAGGGATCAGGGCTATCACTCGCCCCAGCATGACATACAACGGAAAACCCGGAGGGTGAGGAATGCCCTGAATATAGGCACAAGCAATGAACTCGCCGCAGTCCCAGAAAGAGAAAGTGGGCTGAACGGTCAAGGCGTAGACGATGAACGAGCCCAAAAAGACCAGGGCTGCCAGAACCGCGTTGGTACGGTCGAACTTTTCACCTTCGTTTGGGGATAATTCGGACAAAACAACTCCTAAGCCTAAGGCGTGACGTGTCGATAATCAGAAATACAACAAAAAGGCAGACAGAAGGCAAATATAACAACTGGTTACCTCTTTCCAACTATATTTTTACTCGGTTGCCTGCATCCTTGATTAATTAGATCTGGAGGAACAAAATGCTGTTGTGGAGTGCCCTGCTATTTACACTTGGCGTCCTGGCCTTCATCGATTCAGTCTTCAACATGGGCGAGATATTTCGACAGGTGAATTCCGTATTTTTCATGCTGGTGTCGCTGGCTCTGTTGATTAGAACCACGACCAAGGCAAAAGAGAAGAAAGTCGAAAAATATCAGGATAAGATATTTCACCTCGAAAGAGAGATCAGCCTTCTGAAGCAGGAACAGAAAAAGATGGTGGAATTCTAACCGACCGAGTTCTCCTTTTCGAGCCTGCGGAGTTTCTCCCGGACTTCGGAAGCGAAGGGATAATCCGGAAAACTTTCCAGCAGCCGGCGATACAACAGGCGCGCTTCCTCAGCGGCCGGATCGCCGTCGAAAATCATATCCGCCTTGATCTTCATACCGTAAGGCAAGTAATACGACTCAGGAAAATCGGCCAGCAGGCGATCGATAGTCGACAGAGCAGCTGTCGAATCCTTTGCCTCCAAATCTAATTGCGCCAGCCGAAACAGGGCTACATCGGCCAGAGCCGGATTGGTCGCCTCGGCGATAGCGGTGAGTTTTGCCCTGGTTGAGTCGGGCCGACCCTGTTCCTGGAAATAGAGAGCGTTGGAGAAATCGTACAGAAGGCCCTTGTCCTCCTGAGCCTCGTCAATCAGAAGCACCAGTGCCAGAGCGTCGTTGACATAGTACCCGCGCGGATAATCAACCATCAACTTCCTGAAACCGACTTCGGCGGAGTCGTACTTTTTCTCAAAGAAGGCGGTCAGGGCCAGGTAGTAGGCTATTTCCTCCTGAATGTTGTCAAGCTGCCTCTTCCCTTCAAGGACCGCGAATTCTCGTCGAGCCATCGTCAGGTCCCCCTCGCGAAGGTAGCAGTGCGGGATGTTTTTGCGGGCGTTAAGAAAGCTGAACCCGCGAGGATAATGAGACACAACTGAGTCAAAGTAGAGCCGGGCTTTGGCGAAGTCTCGAAGATACTCGAAGTAGACCTGTCCGATACCGAAGAGAGCGTCGCCTTTGGTTCGAGGCTGCGCGGCTCCCGCAAATACCCGCTCATAGGCTACCACGGCTTCGTGAGGACGTCCCAGTCGGGCCAGGGCATCGGCCTGCTGCCCGGAGACCTCGGTGGCATAGGGCGACCCCGGATTTTTCTCGAGATAATAGTCGGCCATTCTGGCTACCTGCGCCCACGATTTGCGGTCGCGGCACTGGCGAAGGAAATTCAGAAGCGGCTGCCCGTCGAATCCAGCCAGCGAATCCTGCATGAGAGCGTAGTCAAAAGCGTTTTCGAACCGGTTGGACTTGATGTAGAAGTCGGCCAGGAGGTTGAGCGTGCGTTCACCGGCCGTCGTGTCGGCCAGATTCATCAACACTTTTTCGACCTCCTCCGACGAACCGGCAAACTCCAGCAGGGCCATCAGACGTCTTTCGGCCTGCCCGGCCTGTCGCGTCGTATCGGCGTCGATAATCGAAAGGTATTCCTCGGTGGCCGTACGGTAGTCACGATTGCCCTCAAGCATGATCCCGCGCTCAAGTGCGAACGCGGCCGAGCGGCTGCTGTCCTGCCGAACAAGACCTATCCGTTCCAGGGCCAGATCGTTCTGCCCGCAGGACATCATGCTGCGTATCAGAGATGCCTGCACCGCAAGATCGTCCAACGGCATAAGGTCGATAGCCTTGCCGTACGCTTGAGCGCTCTCTTCGTTTTGGCCCATTTTCGCCAGAAGTTCCGCCAGATAGGTGTAGTGGCCCGGGTTTCCCGGCTCCCTCTCAATGAATTTACGAACGAGTAGCTCCGCTTTGGCATATTGGCCGAGAATATCGTAGCAGGATCGTAAGAGGTTCTGAACGGCCTCGTCCGCCGGGTTTTCCTCGTACAACGTCTCCAGCATGTTAGAGGCGTTGTCGTACTGCTTGGCCCTGATCAGGCGGCGGGCCAGCTTGATCCGTCTATCTTGAGGCTGAGGCAGCGCTATGGCCTCACGGCTGGTGACGCGAGGCTCGTCCTGAGCTGCGACCGATCCCACGCCGCCGACAACCGTCAGGAACAGGGCAAACGCTGAGATAACTGCAGATCTAAGGGTCACGGGGTCGCTCCTCCGGCCGCAGGATTTCGCAGCTCCGATTCGGCCTTGAGCAAAGCTTTGAAATACGCCTTGATCTGCTCTTCATACTGCGGTGGATAGCTGTCGCCCAGGAAGCGGCGAAGCCGGTCTTCCAGCCGGACATCTTCGTCGAACAGCTCTCTTGGCAGCGACGGTGGTACAAACACCGCCGTCTCGGTGGCGGAGTTGGCGCGACGCCTCTCCGAATAGTCTTTACGCTGAAGCGACCGAGCCGCCTCCAGCATCCGAGAATAGACCTTGAGCTGTCGTTCAGTGGTCTCGGGTCCGACGTCACCTTCGCGGAGAGATTCTTCTATCTCTTTCATCTCGTTCGCGATATCCGAAAGCCTCCCGAGCACCTGCCGAGATCCTCCGAATTCCTGCTCCATCTCTTGCAGCGATTTTCTTATCGCCCCCTGTTCGGCTGCCAGACGTTCGAATCCCGCCCGCTGTTCAGCCCCTCCCGACATGGGTTGCCCCTGTCCTTGCTGCGGGGGGTTATTGCACATACCCCGGGTCTGTTGGTTCAACTGGTTCTGCTTCTTGCCCAGACTCTCAAGATTGGCCATCCCTTTGTCGCAATTGCCGCCCTTGTCGCACTGGCTCTGCTGCTCCATTGACTCCATAAGGCGCGTGGCGGCGCGGTTAAGATCAACCATCGCCTGGCGCTGACTCTCCAGAGCCCGGGAACCGCGTTTGTTGTCAAAACTCTCAGTGGCCATTTCCATCTGGGTCACGGCGGAATTTACCAGCCCGAGCAGTTCCGAGGCAATAAAGGGCGATTGCATTTGAAGAGCCGCAAGGCTCTGCTTCAGACCTGAGCAGGCTTTCATGATATCCTGCTGGCTGGCGGCCATGTCGCGCATAACGCCCGACCGGGGATCAATTTCATTGGCCTCGCGAAGCAGATCCTCCTGGTCTTTGGAGAGGTTGTTGGCATGATCCAGCGAGCGGCGCATCGCTTTCCGCATTTCCTCGCTGTCGTCGCCCTGCAAGGCCATTTGCATCTGCTGCATCTGGTCCAGCATCTCCATCACCTTGGTGTGCGCTTTCTGCCCGTCGCTGCCCGCCTGCTTCTGTTTCTTCTGCTTCAACGCTTCGGACATTTGTTGCATGTCCTGATCGGCGTCGGTGTTCTCCACAGCTTTGGCGAACTCTTCGGCCTCAGGGACCTCGTTCATTTCTGCCTCGGCCATCATACGACGAAGTTCTTTGGCCTCCTGCTTGAGCTGCTCCAGGGACTTTTTTATGTCGTCTTCAGCCTGACTCATTTCCGGCAGTGACTCCTTATCGGCTGAGTCGGTCTGTTCGTTCAAGTTCTCCTGTCGCTCGGCCAATTGCTCGGCCTTGCGGATCATAGCTTCCATTTTCTGCATAACCTGCATCTTCTTGAGCAGGGCCAGGGTCCGCTCCAGACGTTGCATGAGGTCTTCCTGCGACATTTCAAACTGCTCCATCGCCTGTTTCAGCATGTCGCGATCCATCTGCTCCAAAGCCTCCATCATCTTTCTCTGGGCTTCGCGCATTTCCGGAGTGGCAATCTCCTGAAACAGTTTTTGAATCTGACTCAGCTTTTCGACAATCTCGCGGCTCATGAGAGCGTCGTTTTTCATCCGGTCCAGCGACTGCTGCATATCGTCGGCCATCTGGTCGATCTGCTGGGTCATCTCCTCGCTCTTCTGGGCGATTGCTTCGAGCTCTTTCTGCTGCTGCCAATCGCCGGTGCGATTGCTTTTGTTCTGGGCCTCCAGCGTACGGGCCGCCTGCCTCAGACGCTCGGTCAGTTCTTTGCCGGCGCGAAGCATCTCTTCGGCGCTGACAATTCTCTGCGTGTTTTCGGTCTCGCTCTGGGCGATGATCTCATCGAGCGAGGGCAGGCGCGCGATATACTGGCGGGAGCGGGAGATCTTGGGACCGGAGATCTGGTCGTTGTCGGCAATTTCGAAATAGTAAGCGACATAGTCGCCGGGGAACAAGTTCAGACGGTCCATATCCCAGTTGAATTCCACATCCCCCTCGGTCTTGATATCGTCGGAGAAATGCAGAACGGCAACGTGTTCTTCCGAGGGCCGCCCCTGGGTGAAGACCATGAATTTCATCACCAACGAGGAAAAGCCGTAGTCGTCGAAAATCCGCACCAACAGAGGAAGGACCATCTCGTCGTTGAGGTTGACATCATAGCCGGGGCGGACGACGTCGACCGACGGATACTCGTCGGGCACTGCCGTGATATAATACTGTATGGGATCAGGGTTCTCCTCCCCCATTCCATCACGAAGCTCCACCCGATAGCCCTTGGACCGATCAACAACCAGGGCGACCTCGGCGGTCTTGCCGGTTACGGTCATCGGCGTGCGGCTGTCGTCCTCGAAAACCAGCTCCGCGCTCCTAACCGGAAGGTTGGTGGCCAGCTTCATGTTCACGCGGCTGCCGACAACGGCCGAGAAGGAGCCGTTGTTTTCGTCGATAGTCATGGGAGAGAGACCGGTGTAGTCGGGATAGAAGATCGACAGATTAATCCCGGTGACCCTCGGGCGATCAACAACGTTAACTTGCTGAATTTCGGACTCGATCTCTCCCGCCTCGACGTAATAGTCAAAAGAGCGGCTGATCTGGCGCAGAGTGATGCCAAAATCAAGGGAATCGCCCGCCGCTACGCCGATGGGGTTGATCTCAGTGAGTTCGATTCGGGTTTTCTGCCAGTTGCCTCCGGCGAGACGGTGATGAACATAAGCCTTGTCCGGAAGCCTGTGACCTATTACGGCCCCGCCGACTTCTATATCCCGGTATTTGATCCAATCCGTGGAACCCGGCACCGGCACGACCTGGTAGGCCACAGCCGGAGCGATTCGTGTGGTGGGGTGGGAATATACCTCGAAAGCGTTGCTGAACAGACCGGGAGCGAACCAGGCAAGCGCCGCCGCCAGCACCGTGGCTCCGGCGAACATCTTGACGGTTCGCAGGACCGGGCTGAAGGTTATGACTTCACCAAAATCAATCTGGCCGGCCTCTGAGAGCGCCTGTCGCTCGGTGGCTTCGATCAGTTCAGAAGAATATCCCGTGCGGTGCTGCCTTTGGGCAAACTGCACGGCTGCGATCAGACGGCCCTTTAGATGCGGGTTGGAATCCTCGAGGGCCAGCGCAACGGAGTCAACGTTGCCGTCCAGGAGACGCGCGAGGGCAAAGCGGACAAAGAAAAACAGCGCCGTCATGCCGCTCAGAGACAGAAGAACGATCTTCAGCCAGACCGGCAGAACCGTCACGCCGGCAACCAGCGTCAACGCTACCCAGGTGAAAAGGACTACGGCCACGGTCGTTGACAGTCCGGCAAAAAACAGGACGGTCCGCTGTCGCACCAATACCGACCTGAGTCTCTGGATCAGGTCCCGGCTGGATGTGAAATCGGTCATGGCGTTCGCCTTCGCGTTGGCATGTTGGTCGAAACTTGTTGTTCGATATGTATCGGCCGAATCCGAGCCTCCGCAACCGGGCGGCGCCGTGCGACCGTGTTTTCTAGTACAACAGAGCGTAAGTGAGTATGTTCAGGCCCATCTCCAGGGCCTGACGGCGCTTCTCCGGCGGATCGTTGTGTACCTGGGCGTCCTCCCAGCCATCGCCGATGTCCGACTCCACCAGGAAGTACAGCACCACTCGGTCCTCGATAATTATGGCATATCCCCGTGGCGGCAGTTCATCATGCTCGTGAATCTTCGGCGGCCCGTTGGAGAAGTCGTAGAAACTGTGATAGATAGGGTGATCGAACGGAAGCTCTACCACCTGTCGTTCCGGGAAGAGCCCGCCCATTTCCTCGCGGAAAGTCTTGTCCATGCCATAAGAGTCGTTCACAAACAGGAAGCCGCCAGCCAGCAGGTACTGCCGGAGGCGCCCCTTTTGCTCCGCCGAAAAGCTAATCACGCCGTGTCCGGTAGCGAACAGGTAAGGATACTGAAACAGGTCGGCGTCCATGATCTTGACCTGCCGTTCCAGTGTATCCACCGGATAATCCGTGTTATCCCGGACAAACTTGAGGAAGTTGGGGATAGCCGAATTGCCCCAATACCAGTCGCCCCCGCCCGAATAGTGAAGACGGGCTACTTTGATTGCCGAGGGATGTTTATGAAACTGGTCCTCTGAATAGCCCTCGCCGGTCGGAAAACGTCGCCCTGAAATTTGCCCCAGCCCGGAAACTGCCGCTGCCACGACTATGAGAGCAATCAGGGCCGGCGATGTGTATCGAGATTTTGCCATGTACATAATATACAGCCGAAGACCACTTTCCGTTGAAAAAAACCTGTATTGCTACATTCGTGAAAGATTGCCCCCCGGTTCGAAACAAGAAAAAGGCTGCCGTCGCCGGCAGCCTTTTAGTTCTGAGTTTTCAGATTAGCCTATTTGAATCGCTTCGGGCGGCGGGCTTCCCATTCGACCACTATCGGGCTGGCGACAAAGATCGAAGAATAGGTACCAACAATAACACCCAGGATTATTGCCAGGGAGAAATTGCGCAGAACCTCGCCGCCGAAAATGAACAGGGTCACGACCACGAGCAGAACCGTCAGGGAGGTGTTGAACGTCCGCGAGAGCACTTCGTTGATAGAGGTGTTGACGGCGCTGACAAATTCGCCGCGTCCGCGGAATTTATTCAGGTTTTCCCTTATGCGGTCGTAAACAACCACTGTATCCGTCAGCGAATACCCGGCAAGTGTCAGCAGGGCGGTTACGATTAACAGGTCAAAATCAAGACCCAGAACGTAACAGACGCCGAGCACGGCCAGGACATCGTGGAAGGTCGCGACCGTAGCCGCAACGCCGGAACGGAAGTCAAACCGGAACCAGATGTAGACAATGATTCCCAACAGCGAGATCAGGACCGCCCAGCGGGCGTCCTTGCGAAGCTGTTCGCCAACCGAAGGGCCGATAGACTGCGCGCCCACCGAAGTGAAGGCGTTGTCCGGAAACTGCTCGGACAAGATCGTTTCGATCTGGGTTCCTCGGACCTTGGCCAGGCTGTCGGTCGCTGCGCCGCGCGACTTGATTATGAAAGCGTTGGGGAATTCAAAATCGGCGATCTCGGTAACGTTGACTTCTTCCAGTGTGGCCAGGGCGCCGCGCAGTTGGTCGATTTCAAGCGGCTTTTCGAAATAGCCCTGGAGCTTGGCGCCGCCGGCGAAGTCAATGCCCAAAGGGGCGTTGCCCGTGGAGATCATCACAAATGCGAATAGGCCCAGGGCAACCAGACAGAGTGAAACAACAAAGGCAATCTTGCGATGACCGATGAAGTTTATATTAGTATCAGGTATTATTCTAAACATGTTTTCCTCATCATCCTATATGCTCAACGACTGGTAACCCTTGCGGATATCAAAGATCGACCGAGTGATTACGTAAGCGGTGTAAAGCGAAATTGTAACACCCCAGAACAGGGTGACCGCAAAGCCCTTGATGGGGCCGGAGCCGAATATGAACAGAGCGCCGGCTGTGATAAGGGTCGTTACGTGGGAGTCGAAAATCGCCACAAAAGCTCTCTGGTAACCAGCGTCGATCGAAGCCCGCACGGTCTTGCCGGTGCGCAGTTCCTCGCGGATACGCTCGAAAATGAGAATGTTGGCATCAACTGAGATACCGATAGTCAGGATGATACCGGCGATACCGGGCATGGTGAGGGTGGCCCCCAGCGCGGCCATAATCGCCAGCAGGAAGAAAATGTTGAACAGCAGGCCGATGTCGGCGATTATGCCTGAGAGGCGATAGTAAACGCCGATATACAGAAGCACCAGCAGCAGACCGACCAGCGAGGCATAAAAGCCTTTACTGATTGAGTCAGCGCCAAGCGATGCGCCCACGATGTTCTTTTCGATGAATTCCACCGGCGCCGGCAGCGAACCGGCCTCGAGTACGATCTCAAGGTTACGGGCATCTTGAAGCGTGGCGGAGGAACCCATAGTAATCGAGCCCGAACCGCGGATCTTGGTGTTGATGAAAGCGGCCGACTCAACCTTGCCGTCGAGGACAATCGCCAGCGGCTTGTTGATGTTGGCGCCCGTCAACTGGGCGAACCGGTTGGAACCTTCAGCGTCAATCTTGAAACGAACCTCCGGGCCGCCGTACTGATCCTGCCCGATGGTAATACCCTGCAGGTATTTGCCGACAAACTGGACTTTCCGTTTCAACAGGAAAAGCTCGTAAACTTCCATACTGTTGCGGATTATCGGCCGCGTGCTCCACGAGAACTGGACGTCGACCGGGATAAGGGCCTGAACTTCCGGCAGGTTTATCCAACGATCCATCTTGGGACGCTCTTTCTTGGCGACGACGAAGCCGGGGTGGCTCTTGCCATCACGCGAGTTCTGCAAGGTTACTTCCAGAAGTCTGGAAGTGAACGGACGGGTGTCCTCATTGACTCCGAACTCTTCGTCAAACCCAAAGTCCAGAGTATCATCGGCACTATCCTGTCCCATGAGCTCAGCCAGTACATCGACGGTGTCTTCTTCAGCCACCACAGGTTCTTCGACCTCGGGCGTCTCGGCCGTTTCCGGGGCGTCTTCCGAAGCCGGAGCTTGAGCCATCTCGTACTTATAAATGGCAGTGTCCATCTTGGTGAGCAGCAGATTGGCGTTAGCCATGTTCTCCAGCAGCTTGAATTCCAGGACGGCCATCTGACCGATCAGGTCCTCGGCGCGGCTGGCGTCGGTATAGCCGGGCAGGTCGACAATTATGCGCTCATTGCCCTGTTTTTGCACCGTAGGCTCGGCGACTCCGAGGCCGTCGATACGCGACCGAATAACGGCCATGGCGCGGTCGACAGCTTCTTCGCGCTGACCCTTGTCAAGCTCTTCCATCTTGACCCTCAGCACGACGTGAATGCCTCCCTGGAGATCGAGTCCGAGGCGGATGGCTTTCTGTTGCAGACGCAGCAGTTCGCCGGGATCGGTTTCCTGAAGCTCCTGACGCTCCTCGTCGGTCATTGTCCACAGGTTGATAGTATTCCAGGAGGCAATAACTCCCAGAACTATCAGAACAACGGTGAGAAGCAAGAGCCATTTCTGACCAGACATACAGTTTCCTTTCCTTAGAACATATAAATAAAGCTATTTTTGATTTAGCGTTGTCGGGACAGACTGTCGACCGCAGAGCGGAGGATCAGGATGTCACAATGAAGGCAGGTAAAAAAGGGGACTTAGCTGGTGCCTGAAGGCTTGGCGCCGACCAGAGTGAATTGGCGGCCCAGCGACCAGGAGACGCGGCACGAAGTTGCCGGCAGACACGAGTTGGTGCCGCACACTTTACACTGTGAAGATACAACCGTGCGTTGCAGAGTCTGAAGCTGAGTTTTTAGCTGAAGATGATTGCTGACCAGCAGCATCGGGGCCTGGATAAACGCGGCCGGCTCGGTGCAGGGACGTCCGACATCGGCCATGCCCTCGGGGGCTGCCTCCGGATCGGGTACCGACACAAGCTGATGGTTGAGGGATGGCGATGCTACATTTTCAGCGGCCGTCTCAGGCGGACTGAATATGCGTTCGGCTGCCCCCGCGCCGGAAACACAGAGTGCAAACAGCGCCATAAACACGACCAGAACGCGACCGCACAAGACCAGGTTGTTGATAATCTTATTCAGCATACCGTTAAGTTTCGGCAATATACAAGCTTCGGGCTATTAGTCAAACCAAATCGAAGCTCCTTGTTGACAGCGTTCGGCGAGAACCGTAGGTTAAACCCTTGAGGTTACTACACATATATGGGACTGTGCATATTATGAGCACTTTTCTTGGGGAGTCCGAAAGTGTATAGTTCGAAGAACATGATCCGATTCGCGGCTTTGATCCTTACAGCCGTTTTTCTCATGATGTCAGCAGGCGCACAGGCCGCCGAAGACACGCGCCTGACGCTCGACAACGGTATGGAAGTGATCCTCAAGGAGAGCCACGGCTCCCCGATGGTTGCCTGCATAATATTCGTAAAGTCAGGCAGCCGCTATGAGTCCCGGTTCGAGAACGGCATCACGCATTTCCTGGAGCATCTGCTGTTCGATGGAACTGCCAACAAAACCCGCGAAGAGTTGGACAACGCGATCAGCGATCTTGGCGGTTATATCAACGCTTTCACCCGCAAGGACGGCACCGCTTATCTGGTTCTGCTGCCAAAACAGTTTATTGAGTACGGTCTGACGGTTCAGGCTGATATGCTGTTCAACTCGGTATTCCCCGAGTCAGAGCTGCCCAAAGAGCGCAAGGTGGTCATCGAAGAAATCCGGCGTTCGGCCGATGCCACGGGAGCGGCAGCGGACGCCTTTTTCTCAGAAAAGGCTTACGGCGCCACCGACTACGGACGGCCGGTGCTGGGCTACGAGCCGTTTATCAACAACATTCCCCGCGACGCAATTATCCACTACTGGAAGCAGTATTATACACCTGACAAAATGACGGCCCTGATAATCGGCGATTTCGACACCGAGGCAATGAAGGAGACCGTCGCCAGAGTATTTGGCGGTTTCGAGAGGTCTGCGGAAGAGCTGGACTTCACTCCCTCAGAGATGCACCGGCGACTGGCCGAGGGCAAACATCGCACCGGGCCGACCCTTGAGGGACAGGTACGGTACGATACCGTGGCAGACGTCCAATCAACCTACGTGAACTTTTCGATCAAAGCCCCTCCCCTGTCCGATTTGGACTATCTGCCGGTGGATCTTCTGGCCTCCTACCTCTCCCTGGATGAAATCTCGCCCCTCAAAGCCGCCTTGCAGGAAGGCGCAGCGCCGCTGGCCACCGAGGTTGGTGTTTCGCTGCAAACAAGAGAGGAGTTCACGCGGCTGGAGATTTCCGCCCTGTGCGAGAGCCCGGCCAAAGCGGATACAGTGATTGCAGCCGTACTGGCCGAACTGGCGGGCACGGCGATTTCGACGGTGGCCCCCGACGTAATCCAGGGGATCAAAACAACCGTCCGGTGCGACGATATCTACTATGCGGAAAAGCTTCACTACTATGGCTTCATCGTTGCCCCGATGATGATGGCCGCCGGCTGGGATTTCGTGAGGGACTATCCGGGTCTTCTGGATTCAGTCACCTGGGATCATGCTGCGGCGGCGGCCGGCAGATGGTTCAGCAATCCCGATTACATCGTTACGGTTGTGCGCCCGGCCGACTCTGCCCAAACCGGTTTTTCGCCGACCGATCCGGCAGAGCTGGAAGTAGTCGCCTTTTTCGATACAGCTCAATTCCCAGAGTACGAACTGGTCGAAGGGAAAGACCTCACCTATCCGGACGTGGACTCGGTAAGTTTCGAGCTGGTTGATCGAGCCGTGTATCACCGCGAGGTCTTGCCGAACGGACTTACGGTGCTGGTCAAATCAGGCTCGGGCAGCGAAGTTTTTGCGGTGAATATTCTCGGCAAAAATCGCTCGACCAACGAACCAGAAGGAAAAGCCGGCATCACCGATTTCGTTAATCGGTGTTTTGAAAAAGGTACCTCGGGACGCGATGCTTCCCAGCTCGCCTCCGATCTCGCGGCGATCGGCGCGAACCTGACGCTGTGTGACAATCCATGGATTCCCTATGATGACCGGTATACCTCGCGCCGCTTCTCATTCGTGAAGTTTGAGACAATCGAGCCGTTCGCTTCGGAAGGCTTCCGGCTCTGCTGCGATCTGCTGCTGGACCCGGTTTTTGACTCGGCCGAGGTGGAGAACGTTCGCAACGGAATGCTGGGCGTCTTGAGGCGAAACGCAGGATCTCCGACAAAGGTTGCCCGCGACCGCTTTTACGGGCTGTTGTTCCAGGGCAGTTCTTTTGCGAATCCTATCATGGGCACGTTGGAGAGTCTAGAGGCGATAACAGTTGCTGACCTGAAGGAACATCACCGCCGCCAGTACTCACCCGAGAATATGATCTTCTCAATTGCCACCAGCCGGGATACTGCCGAAGTCCTGTCGTGGGTACGAGACCGTCTTGGATCTCTGGAACCGGCCGGACTTGCCGCAGCAAAAGTATTGTCGCCGGCTCTCCGCAGGTTCGATCGTTCGTACGCTCATGTGGCTTTGGAGAAGGAACAGATCGCCATCTATGCGGGAGGGACCCTGCCGGGAGCCAACGCGGACGATGCAGTTGATCTTACGATAGCAACCTCCGTCCTGTCCTCCCGACTCTACTCCGAACTCCGAGAGAGAAAGGGCCTTGCCTATTCCACGGGAGCTTCGGCCAAGATCGATCGGGAGTTCGGCTGGTATTATCTTTCGATCGCCACCGGTTCTGAGAACTATCGAGAGGCTCTGGAAGGTCTGGAGCTGCAGACCGACAAGCTGGCTTTTGATGGACCCCGCGACGACGAGGTCAACAGGGCGCGCAACCGGCTCTGGGGGAGGTTGATGAGCGCCAAGCTTTCCCGACTGAATCAGGCCTATTATCTCGGTTTGGACGAGTTTCTGGGACGCGAACCGGGTTACGACCAACGTCTTGTCGAAAAACTGCAACGGGTGAGCGTCCAATCCGTACGACAGGCGGCTTCGCGGCATTTCCGGCCCACCACTTGGGCTGTTGGAACCGCTGGAAAGAAACCGTGATGGACATCCAGATCGGTATGCAGTTCAACTTTTCGGCTACCTCAGCAGGGCCACGTGTTATGACACATGTCCCTGCTGCCTCTAGGATCATTCTGTAATCCTGATTCTCAACCGGCCCCAACTACACGTGTTCGATATCGGTATGACCCGATATTTCACTGTTGGTGGTACACAGATCGGACAAGGCCAGCCTGTGTACATCGTCATTTCCGGTCAGACGCGCAAAGTGCCTGAGTTCCGAGGTACACGCTCGGAAACAGTTGGCAAGGTTGACGGCCGACTCTTCTATGTCCAGCCTCTTCCTTGAATTGGGGCCCTGGGTCGCGATACCCATGGGACACTTGCCGGTGTGGCAGATGCGATACTGCTGACAGCCACAGGCCATGAGGGCAGCCGTGGCAATTGCGATAGCATCAGCGCCGATCGCCAGGGCTTTGGCGAAGTCCGAGGACACCATCAGTCCCCCGGTAATGACCAGTGAAACGTCCTTGTTGCCCGACGAATCCAAATACCGCCGCGCCCGATAGAGGGCGAAAATCGTAGGCACCGAAGTCGCTGCCTTGATGTACCTGGGCGAGGCGCCGGTAGCGCCCGAGCGTCCATCAAGCGTAATGAAGTCCGGCTCTGAAGCCAGAATAAACTCCAGATCGGCCACAGCCTACCTCCTTAGATATCAGACTCCATGTCCGCCGGCTCGTAGTATTCATGCGGATGCTGACAACAGGGGCACTTTTTCGGAGGCTCGGTGCCTTCATGCACATAGCCACAGACGCTGCATTTCCACTTGATCGGTTTTTCCCGTTTGTACACGGTCCCATCTTCTACCCGATCCAGCAGTTTCTTGTACCGATCCCGGTGATGCTCTTCAACCTTGGCAATCATCCGAAAGAGAGCGGCGGCTTTCATATTGCCTTCAGCTTCAGCGTCTTTCGCGAAGTCCGGATACATCGTAA
>JAAERE010000538.1 GCA_024230675.1 bacterium
ATGCGCTTGCGACACGCCGCACGTGGTGGGGCGCTGTTACCCGCGCGCCCGCTATTGGGAGGCCATGCTGGTGGACGGCTTGCGCGGCCCGGCCTTGAGCGACCTGCGCGGCCACCTGCGCCTGGGTCCCGCGCCGCCGCCGACGCCCGAGCAAATCGCCGCTTATAGCGACGATGGGGCTTTGGAGGCGGAACCGGCCACGCTGATCGAGTCAGGTTGGGGGGCGGCGTGGATGGCGCGTTTGACCGCGCAACTGCTGGCCCCGCCGGGCTTGCGCGAGCGCTGGCTGCTGGCGCTGCTGGCCTCGGAGCAGACGTGCCTCGTCGGCGGCGTGGGCGTCGAACGCACGGATGATGGCCCCGCTTTTGGGGTCGCGCTGCCGGGGGAGATTCGCGCCTGGGGGCGGGGGGAGATTAATAGACGGTAGATTGGGTGCATTTCAGTTCTGGGGCGAGTTGTAAGCTAGTTGCCAGGTCTCATCGAAACGATAACTCATAACCGTTGCACGTATAGGCAGGAGTCTCTCAGCACCGGCGCGAGCCCAGCGCATGCCGGGTCCAGTAAAGCGGGCCTTGAATTGTTTGGCAGCACTTTCCACCATGCCACTGCCAATCGCCCAGCCGTCTTCGCGCATCTCCTGGTAATTCATTCGGCGCTGGTTCTTGTGGAAATAGCCACCCTCCTTGTTCAGTTCTTCGGCCACATCGGGCTGCTCACAAGCTGCTGCGGCCAACTCGCGAGCAATGCGGTCCGCGTGTCCTTCGAATAGCATGGTTTCCCGGTTATTCAACCAACGTTTGGCGCTCGGGGTTTTTTCGCCTTTCAGCAAACGAGCGGCTGTGTTCAAGTGTTGCATACCGTGATACCAATCTATCACCTGAAGACTGTCGTAGAAGTGGTCGGCTGTCAAGTTCCAGATCCAAGGCGCACCATCCCCCACGGCTTCCGTGTCCGCTGCTCCTTCCCAGCCACGCCTTTGGGCTTCTGCCCAGACCATCTGACCGAAGATATCTGGCCCTCCCAGGTGCGCTACATAGCTGTTGTTCACTGCGTGGGCCAGTTCTATCCTCTCTCCTGTCTCCCGGTCGAGTGTTGGACGAACCTCCACATCAAAAACGGCCCCCACTTTCAGTTCTTTCCAACCCTCATCGCGGATATGGACCTTGGCACCGTCCATTGAAACACCCATGCGCCCCTTGGGCTCGACTGCCTGACGCGGACCACCCCACATTCCAGGCAATACATTGGCCTTGATCCGCTCTGTCTCCACAATGCTGCGAAAACTTTCTCCCCAAGTCTGCGTCCGTCGCCACACACTGCTGTCGGATATACTGATTTGTCCCACCCGCTCTAGAATCTCTTCTGCCTTCTTAAAGTCCACAATCCCACTCAGCCACACTGCCAGCTTGAGCACTCCTTCACTCCAATGCTTCTCCCGTAACGCTAGCTGCCTATCTAGGGGGGAAAAACCCCTGGCGGCAGGGGCTGCAGTAGTAATATGCTCGTTCCAACTTCATCGTTCCGTTTCGTCCTTCCACTGTCACTTCTTTCATTCCCTTGTAATGCATTTCTTGCCCGCAACTTGGACAGTCTGGCCCTGGCACTGGGTGAACCGCTTCCTGGTCTTCCAGCACTGTCCCCGCCATCCGTTCGCCTAGTTGCTTGCGCAGCTTCAGCACTACGTCTTCTATTTCGGTTAAGGTTGGCGCCTCTGTGCCCTCATGCCAATCCAGTAACTCGTCAATGACCTCTTCTGCCTCAGTCAACAGTTCCGCCCTCAACTGGTCGCGGGTGCGTTTCATCGGAGACCTCCTAGATTTGAGATATGTCTGCGCGTTGGGCTATTATGCCAGAAGTCGCCCCAAAAGTGAAATGCACCCCAGAAACCTGGTTTTTTGCGACAACCAGGTTTCTCTCGCCCTACAACGGCAACCAAACCCCGATCCCCTTTTCCACCGCCTG
>JAAERE010000539.1 GCA_024230675.1 bacterium
CCGACAAAAAACGCCGCGACCTCTACCTCATAAAAAGGCTCCGGAGCGGGGTCTTCGAAAAACGGATAGAAGGACCACCAACCTGTCAGAGAATCGATCTGCCCCGGCCCGGAAACGATCACATAGTGAATCTCCGGACAGAGTTTTTCGTTGGAGACAGGCACCGCCTGGAAATGGAAATACGCAGAGTCCGCCCGATCGACCGTAAACTCTTCCGGACAATCAACAAACTCTAGGTCGAAGCCCGTGGTGTCCTGGGCCAATAGTTGCCCCGGCGAGGTTAAGATGAGTACGAACAGAGCAGACAGCGTGAGGATTAGATTTGTGCGCTTCATGAACAACCACCCCTGGTTAGAATGTAGATACTACAGTATACCATACATTAGAAATCTGTCAACCAATCCCTCCCGGGCAGACCCGTAGGCGCGACCGATACGGTAAGTTTTGCCACTGTCTGGCCCAAGTTCAGGCACAGAACAGCGCAATCAACCAACGCCCGGTCGATTATCGTTTTTTTGCCTTATCAGATTGATTCGATAGTTAGTCTCTGTAGTAACAGGACAGTATTTTGTCGCTGACCCTTAGTCCGAATTCATAGTATACACGACGGTCCGCATTTGTCAAGCGAAAAATGCGGACCGGATTTGCCGACCTTCTCAACTCACCAGCCGGGCAAGCCTCTCGCGGGCGTCCTTGATCTCGTCCAGTTCGATATCCGAGTCGGACCAGTAGCGCAGCATTTCCTGATAAGCGGCAATCGCCTCATCGGTATTCCCCAGAACCTCGTGGGCTTTACCCAGATAATAGTGCGTAATCGGGTAGTACCATCCGCTGGTGGTCTCCCGTTTCCCGGAAGTATATATTGACAGGACCTCGACAGCTTCGGCCGGCCTGTCGGCCGCAATGAGAAAAAGCCCCAGCGTAACGCCGTTCTCGGTGCCCCCTCCCGTTCCTTCGTTAGCCTGGATATATTCCATGGCCTC
>JAAERE010000540.1 GCA_024230675.1 bacterium
CCGATTAATATGCTATAAGCCGGACGCAGGCCAGTCCTTCGTCTATGGATCAATGGAGGAGCAAAGTGTCTGATCAGATCGTATGGAAAGATGAATACAAGATAGGTGTGGCGAAGATAGACAACCAACATCGTAAACTCTTCGACTATCTGGAAAGACTGAGGCTGTTTCTCCCCCGGGGTCTGCAAAATCCGGTGGTGGGTTCTACTATAAAGGACCTGGTCGACTATACTCAATTTCACTTCAAGGAGGAAGAGAAGTTCATGCGGCAAATAGACTTCGTCGATTTGGAGAAACACTCGGAATTACACAAGGATCTTCTTAAGGAACTAGCCGATATCCTCCGGAGGCTCAAAAGGGACGACAACTACACGGGTCTGGATCTAATGGCGTTCCTGAGACACTGGATTGTTGACCACGTGATTCGGGAGGACGTAAGAATCGGCAAGGCCTACGAGGAAGCCACCTCCAGCCCTACAAGTTCCTGACGGGCCAACTGATTCGATTCTGAGAATCCTCTGGCGACAGCCGTCGGTATGGGCAATCTAGCCGGCAGCTAATACTTCGATAATCTTAGAGCAGCCTCCCCCGCGCACGTATTCAGCGTGATCCTCGACGCTTTCGAATTTCCGGCCGACTATCTTGGAGCATTCAAACTCGCAGTCGGTGTAACTGAGGAACTTCTCAATAGCGGCTGCGACCCGCGGGTCCTTGAAGCTGACCTTGCCGTCCCGCTCTTTGCCGCGGTTGATTCCGATAAGCCAGATTGCGGCGCCCAACGCTCCGCAGGCTCCTCCGCACAGGCCGATGCCACCGGCCAGCCCGGCTGCCATGGTCGCATGAAGATCTGATGCGCCCATTTTCCTGGCCAATAGCGCCGCGCAGCTTACCGGAGAAGCCGGCGCGTCGGGCTGTTTGGCGGATAGGGCTGCATTGATCTCGTTGAAAGCTAGCGGGGCATATCTTGAGGCCATGCGAAAGCAGCCGATAGTCCCGCCTTTCGCAAGAAAGAACCAGATCATCTGCGCCGCTGATGATGTCTTGTCTATCTCCGTAATCTCGAGGCAGTTGATGTGTTTGTTCTGTGTGCGGAAGGACTCCACGATTCTCTGCGCCGCGCCAATCGCCGCCGTTTCGGCTTTGGGTCCGGGACCAAAAAGTCGATGAGCCTGGGCCCCGGCGGCCGTTGCTGCGCCCCAGATCATGCCGCACTGGTAGCCGTGTTGCATTATCCCGCCCGCCAGGGGGGCAGTGGCGTCTTCCTCAAGCTTCAGAGGGTTTTCAAAAGCTTCGTCGAGAACTCTCGACAGCGTTGCTGATCACGTACCGCTCTTGAGAAAAGTCAGGGTGGTACCCATCGAGGTAATCCCGTTTTTATCTCTGGCCATCAGGTTGCTCCTAATCTTGTAGACTGCGAGGATGTTCTCACGCTTACACCGGCAATCGATTGATATTCACTTCGGCTGCAGAGCAATCGCGCACCGGTCCCGCGAACGTATGTCTATTGCGTCCGCTTAACCTTAACGCCTTTAATGAGCAGCCACAAGCAGAAAGAGACTTCCGCAACAAGAGGCACGACATAGGCCGCGGTGACGAACGAATGAAAATCAGGAGCCAGGAAACGGACATGGCTTCCTGTCAGATAAACCAGACCGGCCGCCACCAGCCCTCATCACAAAGTTCGAGAACGTGAGGAATATACCCGCCACCAGGCCGGAGCCCACCAGGGCCGCGAACGTAAGTAAGTCGACTATCTCAATCACTGTGGGCTCTTCCAGACACCCGAGGGAGCCGTTGCCCTAACGAAGTCTGTGAAGTCACGAGGCAGCCGACCCAACCTGTCGCCTCAGGTTCACCCACAAAATCCGTACCGGTGCTTCCCGGGTAGCTTCAGACGACGATTGCCCTACACGAAAATTGTAGCTGGCGGGCAGACGGCCCGGTCCGCCCCATCCACCGTCTGGTTTGGCCTTGTGTCCAGATTGCGGGAGGCTTTCGGTCTAAGACAGAATCGGATAATCCATGCCGGGTTCGACCGGCTTTGACATCAGCCGACACATAGCCATAACCTGACCTTGATGCTGATAGAGATGCGTCAGAGTACGGATCACCACATGAGCCGGAATCAGATTCCTCTCGATGTTTCCCCAGGTGATCATCGGACGAGCGGCCGTGAGTTCCTCTGTCGAGGCTGATTCCAGATACTCCTCCATCGTGCGCTGCACTGAAATGCTGTATTCCACAACATCGCTTATCGCGAACATGTCGTCGGGATCCTCATCGACATCCATGCGCCCATGGAGCACTCCGATCCAGTATTTCTGAGCTCCCAGGACGTGATGAAGCTGAAGCTTCACGGTTGGATATCCGAACCCATCGATTTCTTTGTTGAACTCCTGATCGCTCAGACCTCGGCAGTGCTCTATTAGCTTCCCAAAACTTTGATGAGCGCGCCTACAGAACTCGAGTAGGCCTTCAGATTTGTACATGTGTATCTCCCAACCTTAGATTGCTTGTGACAACGAACCAACCGAAAGCTCCGCTCGCCAGCATATTCCGACCCTTCAACGGTGTCAATCACAATCCACAGATCCCCGGAAAAGCCTTCGCTCCTTTACACCGGTAGACCTCGTCGAATTGTGACCCCGGAGTTTCCTGCGCACTCGTTGAAAAACTGGTTGATCTATTGCAGCCGATACCCAAAACTACGGTCAGGAGTCTATGTTCATTCACCTCTCTATCTGGAGAAGAAGATGATCTTTCCTGTAGAAGCGATCCTGATGGGTCTCCTGGCAACTGTTTTCATGGATCTGTTAGCGGTTCGTCTGGCAAAGATGAATGTCATTCACCCGCCCATAGGACCTGAGGCTGTCGGACGATGGACCCTCTACATGTTCAGGGGGAAATTCATACACAAGGACATCCACAAAACACCGGCCCTGAGCAACGAGAAGTCAGCGGCACTGCTGTCACACTACTTGATCGGAATTGTTCTTGCGGGGGTCTACCTTCTCCTGGAATTGAAAGCCCCGACAATCCGCAATCAACTATGGATGCCTCTGATATTCGGGTTAGCGACAGTTCTCCTGCCGTGGCTTTGGCTCTATCCAAGCATGGGGTTAGGCTTCTTGGCTTCGAAAGCTCCAAGAAGATCACCTTATATTGTGACCAGTCTCGTCAACCACACGAACTTCGGACTGGGGTTATGTCTATGGATTGTGCTCTTCCGTCGTTTCCTGGTGTGAGGAGAGATGCATAATCCAGATTCTGAACCTTCCCCACATCTCCCCTGTAAGCCCTCCGTTGGAATCGACCCCTGCTTCAGAGGGAGAATTGGATGGCGACCGAATTTCCGGCTCTGAAGACAAATGCGTTTAGAGAGAGGAGAGCGTCATTGAGTATCCGGGACCTGATGATCGAATTGTACAATTCGATTACCTGCAAAGAATCCTGCGCGAGCAATTGCCTTCTGTGCGCCGATATTCGATGCCTCAGTAGAACATATGGGACTCAGATTCCTATCTCCTGCAATAGCAATTAGACTCTTTAGCACTTTTGTAGCTATTCCCTTTGAGCGCTCACTCTTGGCTACGATAACTCCCAAATCGGCAAAGCCTGTTTGGTACTCATCATATCCTCTACACTCTCCCGTCGCGATGACTTTCCCATCTCGTATAAATGCAAATAGCTCCCGCCTGGTTATGAGGTTTGAAAGGTAGCCACTCAGCCAGTCAAGGGGTGCTCCGATTGCCTTCTGATCGAACGCTACAACGTCCTTGAGATTCTCTTCCTTAACTGGTGTCAGCTCCATTCGCTCATCAACCGGCACCAACGATCCGTCATGTTGATACATCAGAGCATTGA
>JAAERE010000541.1 GCA_024230675.1 bacterium
CGGTCCCAACCGCTTCTATTGCGCTCCAATTTCGGAGGCCTCCGCGCCGACTTCGATCGAAGCCGTAACGTTTACGGATCTTCGATCAAATCTGGCCCAATCGGACTTGATAATTGTCACGCCGCGAGCATTTGTAGAGTACCTGGATGAATATATCGCCTACCGTTCGGGGCAGGGCTATAGCTTCAGGGTGGTGGCGGTCGAAGACATCGTGGACAATTTTTCTTACGGGCTGTACGATCCGACCGCAATCAGAGATTTTCTGGGTTTCGCCTATGAGACGTACGCCGCCCCGGCACCTTCCATAGCCCTGTTCGTGGGCGACGCCAATTACGATTTTGTCGACAATTACGGCACCGGCATGCCAAACTATGTACCGTCGTATGTTCGCGACGGCGACCGGTCCTGCAACGACGACAACTACGTGTACTTCGGAATCTACGGCCTGCTGGACAGCGATACGACCTATCCCGGCGACCGTGGCTTTGATATGATGACCGCCCGCTGGCCGATCCGTTCGCGTTCGGAAGTAGACGCCATCGTAGACAAGGTGAAGGCCTATGAGTTGAATTCAACGATCGGCCCCTGGCGGAGCAAGATTACTCTGGTCGCCGACGACGAATTTGGCTTGTACTCGAATGAAGTTGTTCACGTGGTGGACACCGAGACGCTGTCACGGAACCACATCCCGCGCTTTCTGACTCGCAACAAAATTTATCTTTGGGATTACCCACTGGTTAGTCGTGAGCGGCCGCAGGTGAACGGAGAAATCGTAGACGCCTTCAACGAAGGGACCCTGATTGTCAATTACGTCGGTCACGGCAATCCTGACGTCTGGGCTCACGAGCACGTTTTCGAGCGTTCTTCGAATCTGCCGCAATTGACTAACGCCGGTGAACTGCCGCTGGTTTTTGCGGCCTCGTGCGCGATCGGCTTCTTCGATGATCCCAACCGGGAAGGCATGGCCGAGGACTTGTTGTCCATGTCCGACGGTGCGATTGGTGTCATCTCCGCTACGCGGCTGGTTTACTCCTCGGATAACGCGTTGTTCAATAGAGCCGTCTACGACAACCTTCTGTACACCGACTCTCTGACCATTTGCGAGGCGATGTTTGCCGGCAAGCTGCAGCGTCAGTATCCCGGACCGCACTCGAACAACAACGATCGCGCCTACGTATTTCTGGGCGATCCCTGCACGCGGCTGGCGTTGCCGAGACTCTCGGCCGTTTTTGATGTCA
>JAAERE010000542.1 GCA_024230675.1 bacterium
GTCGCAGCTGGCTGCGGGCCGGGATCAGCAGCTCGAACGGGCCGTCGAGGAACTGCTGCGCGAGATCGACGGCCCAGTGAAAGGTTGATGCACCCGACATTCAAAGGGCATATCGTACCTCCGGATGATAGAGCGAAGCGTAGCGCGTATGAACGACCACGATCGTGCTGGGAGCGCCGGCTTCCAGCCGGCTGGGAGCCGTTCCATCAGCGGGATCGTAGCCCGGAGGGCGGCATGAGGTAGCCTGGGGTGAGGTCTGCCGAACCCCAGGAACGCCGGCTCCCCACGACCCAAAGCCCCGGAGGGGCGACATAATTCCCGAACGGCTTCGAGCTGCCGTATGCCGCCCCTCTATTCTAGACATATGTCTACCCAGTGACGGGACCCCTCACCGCCCCGGAATCAGGGGCGGAGAAGGGAGAACGCCATGTGGGCGCAGACAGTGATGACATGCGGATCAGCCAGGAGGAGCAAGGCCGGACGGCCGGGGCTTGAGCCCGCGCAGTGGGTCCCGGCCGGCGGCGAGGCCCAGAACGCCATTCGGCGAGTCGGAGCCGCGCCGCGCCGGATCGAGCGGCGAATTGTCGAGCCCCCGCCGGGCAGGTTTGTGCGTATTCCGGCGAATCCGACCACCCATTCCGACGGAATCCGACCCATTCCGACGGAATTCGACCACCTTCTTCTTTGCCCCCCTCGGCACCTCCGATCCCGGCGGTGCGCAGGCGAGCCACGGCCGCTGAGCCGCTCTGGGCGCTGCTTTCGTCTCTCCCCCCTGGGGGGCTTGTGGTTCATCAGCCTCCCCGAGCGGGGGGGTGGTCGACAGCTGCCGGAACGCTGGTCGGCGGACATCGGAATGGGGACGGACCTTGAGCCCGCGCGGGCTCAAGGTCCGTCCGGCGGCGAGCCCCAAGACGCCATCCGGGAAGCTGCGGTCGAGCTACGGCGAGTCGAGGTGCTGCCGGAGCCGGGTCACGAGCTCGAGCCACTGGCAGAGGGCGTGCCTGATTGCGTGAATCGTGACCTGCTCGCGGATGCGATCCGGACGCTTGATGTCGCCACCCAGGGCGTCAATCAGCTGCGCCGCGAGTGCGCCCGGCGCCAGCAGCAACTCGCCGTCCCGAGGAGGGTCGGGTGATGCTCTGCCATGATTGCCGCCGCTCGGCAGTTCAGCGACCAACCGTGTGGCCCTTTGCAGCCCAGACGCTATCCGATGCGGAGCTGATCGCGGTGCTGCTGCGCGACCGGCCGGACACCTCTGCCCTGGAGATGGCGCGGGAGATCATCGCAGAAGGATCGGGGGATGCGTGCCTGTCCCTGGCAGATTTGACGCAGCCGACCAAGAGGCTTCTGCAGCGGCCCTGGTTCACGGAAGCGTGGTTGAGGTTATGCGCCGCGGTCGAGCTGGGGCGACGTCTTGCTTGGCCCAAGCTGGCCGACGGGATTTTGCTCAATCGGTCCCAGCTCGCCGTTGAGTACCTGATGCGGCGCTATGCCGGGCACGAGCAGGAGGTGGTGGGGGCGTTATTGCTCAACCGCGACTACCGGCTGATCGCCACGGAAGAGATCTTCCGCGGCACCAGCAGCCGGGTCGAGGTCGAGTCCCGGCAGATCTTCAGGCTGGCGTTGCAGCACAATGCCTCGGGGTTTATCGTCTTCCACAACCACCCCTCGGGCAAGTCGTGCCCCAGCATGGAGGACGTGTACTTCACCCGACGCCTGGATAGGGAGGCCCGCGTGCTCGGTCTGCGCCTTGTCGATCACCTGATCGTGGGGCGTGGCCGGTGGATGTCGATCCAAAAAGAGGAAGGAGCCGTTGATGGGAAATCGTAATCGTCGCAAGGAGGTCGTTGACCGGCTTGGCTTGAAGACCCTGGACGCCCAGTTCCTGGCCGAGGTCCGCGACGGGCTCAACTGCTCGCCGTTTGAAGCCGAA
>JAAERE010000543.1 GCA_024230675.1 bacterium
GGCAACGTGTCCGTGGTCACAGATACGCTGACCGTGCCCAGGGTCACGCCGGAGGTGGGGCTGGCCGACAACCAGTCGGCCGAAGATATCACCTGGAAATGAATCGGGTTGTAACCGGCGTGATCTATCTCCAGATCCTGAGACGGAGGTACGGCATCACCTTCGAGCATTTCAAACAGCAGGGACGACGGCGAAGGTACCAGGGTCGGGTCGTTGTACTTGGCAATGGAAGCATAGATATCGAAATTCCCGTTGCGTTTGTCCGACCAGGTGATATAACGATACCGGCCATCGAGAGCGACATCGGGGTGCAACTGCGAAGAATCCCCTTCGGTGTTGGCCTGAAAATTGGCCTCGCGTATCACTCCCTCGACATCAATCATCTGACCGACAATGTCCCAGGATGACCCGGTCGAATCGGCCCATATGATGGCCACGTTCCCGCGGCGATCGGCGGCGATACTCGGCTGCCGCTGAGCCCGGGTGGTGCCGTCCTTGTTGACTCGCATATCTCCTGTCACGGGAGCCAGGTTAGTATCAAACTTGCGCGCATATATATCGGGATTGTCCGGATAGGTGCCCTGTCGCCAGTCAACCCAGACTACGGTAAAATGCCCGGCGCCATCGGTAGCGATATCCGGAAAGGCCTGGCGCACATCGCCGACATCGGCGTTGGCTTTGAGATTGCCTCCCAGGGCATTGGCGAGCGAATCGTATCTCTGCACGTAAATATCGTCGTTGCCGCGGCGATTGTCGTACCAGGTAACTGCAAACCAGCCTTCGGGAGAGACCGCCACTCTGGGAGCGTGCTGCTGAGCCGTCCCGGCATCGCTGTTGACTTTGAAATTGGAGCCGACCAGGGCGCCGTCGGAGGCAATCATCTGGCCGTAGATATCCCAGTTCCTGTTACGATAGTCCGCCCAGACGAGCATCCCCCCACCCCAGGGAGAAAGGGCAATATCCGGCGTCTCTTTGAGCGAGTCCGGAAGTTCCGTGGTCATGTTGGCATTGGCGTCGACCGGCGAAAGAGCCGTATCGAAA
>JAAERE010000544.1 GCA_024230675.1 bacterium
AATCATCGCAACTGAAGAGGGAATTCCCGATTCGCAAATCGAAGCTGTAGAAATATTACTGGCAGAAGGAGGTACCGTTCCCTTCATCGCCCGGTACCGTAAGGAGCGAACCGGATCACTCGATGAGGTCCAGATAACCACCATCAGGGACCGTTTGTTACAGCTGACAGAACTGGATAAGCGCCGCGAAGCGATTTTGAAATCACTCGAAGAGCGTGAACTTCTGACAGACGAACTCAAACAAGCCATCGAAGCCGCAGAAAGCTTGGCCACACTTGAGGATATTTACCTTCCATATCGCCCCAAGCGGCGCACCAGAGCAACCATTGCCCGGGAAAAAGGACTCGAACCTCTGGCGCTGCTGCTTTTCGACCAGCAAGAATCGACCGATCCGCTCGCCGAGACAGCGGCGTTCATTGATGCTGAGAAAGGTGTGGAATCGGCTGATGACGCACTCTCCGGCGCCCGAGATATTATGGCTGAATGGATTAGCGAAGACGCCCGAACCCGCCAGGAAACGCGTCGATTGTTTGCACGTAGCGGGACTTTCCAATCCAAGGTTGCCAAAGGTAAAGAGGAAGATGGTGCCAAATACCGAGATTATTTTGAGAGTGAAGAACCGATCTCCAAATCGCCAAGCCACCGAGTATTGGCCATGTTTCGAGGCGAAAGTGAGGGATATCTTAAACTATCCATACGACCCCCGGAAGAGATGGCTCTCGGCCTGATTAAGCGACAATACATGAAGAACGATAGTCCCGCCGCTCAGCACGTACAACTCGCAGGTGATGATTCGTACAAGCGATTACTCGGGCCTTCAATTGAAACCGAAATTCGCAATGATGCCAAGGAGCGGGCCGACAGTGAGGCGATAAGGGTGTTCGCCCGCAACCTGCGCGAGGCTCTCATGGCATCGCCGCTGGGTCAAAAAGCAACCCTGGCTATCGATCCAGGATATCGTACCGGATGCAAAGTTGCCTGTCTTGATCGGCAAGGCAAACTGCTTCACA
>JAAERE010000545.1 GCA_024230675.1 bacterium
AAACCCGCCGGCGCCCAGAAAGTTGGCAACGGCGAAGTCCGGGAAGCCATCGTCGTCAATATCGCCCACACCGCAATGCCCTGAAAACTCCGTATCAGTGGAATACCAGGATGCCGCCGGCGGAAGCAGGCCGCTGTGCGACAAGTAGATGTTGTTAGCCGCGCGGACAATGTCATTGCCGTTGGAAAAGAACACATCAACGTAGCCGTCTCTGTTGCAGTCACGCCAGATCATTCCAGTAGAGTAGATATCCTGTTCGGAGGTCGTCCAGAACGGCATTGTCTCCAGCGGTACTGCGCCCGCCTGGGGAGCTAGTAGGGCAGTGGTCGATTCCAGACCAGCGTCACGGCCTTCCAGACTCCGGCCAGCCGCTTCGATTCGCGATTCGACCGTGTTTGGCGCATCGCTTGCCAGGACCGGTAATCGCGCCAGGACGAGTAGGGCGACCAGACCGAGAGCGGTTAGTGGATGTTTCGAGGGCTGGGACATACAAACCTCTTTTCTCAAGAACGATGGTGTTTTGAGGCGGTGTAACTTGGATTCTATACCTGAAATATACGCGATCGTGCACACATTTGTCAAACTTCGCGTTACGCATTCGTCTTGCGAGAAACGGCCGCCTCTTAATCAGGAGACGGCCGCGGAGGTCTGTTCGTTTACTGTCTACTAGTAGGTCAACCCGAGAAGTTGGCGGCCACGAAATCCCAATTCACGAGATTCCAGAAAGATTCAACATATTTGGGGCGGGCGTTGCGATAGTCGATGTAGTATGCGTGTTCCCAGACGTCACAGGTAAGCAGGGGCGTCTTGCCTTCGCGCAGGGGAGTGTCGGCGTTGGCCGTGGCTTCTATCGCCAGAGAGCCCTCGGCAGTTTTCACTAGCCAGGCCCATCCGGAGCCGAATTGTGTCACAGCCGCCGTCGAGAAAAGCTCCTTGAAGGCGTCGAACGAGCCGAAAGCAACTTCGATGGCTTCCAGCAAGGCCCCGTCCGGCCTCCCGGCGCCGCTGGCTTTGAGGCCCCTCCAGTAGAATGTATGATTGTACACCTGGGCAGCGTTGTTGAAGATCCCCCCCGAGGCTTTTTTGATGATGTCCTCCAGTGACAGACTTTCAAACTCAGTGCCGGTAATCATTTTGTTGAGGTTGGTCACGTAGGTCTGGTGGTGCTTGCCGTAATGATACTCAAGCGTTTCCGCAGAGATATGAGGGGCCAGAGCGTCCTTCGCGAACGGAAGATCCGGCAATACGTGGGGCATGAGTCCCTCCTTTGAGACAGAATTGTGACGGATGTTATCGGATACGACCGACTGTCGCCTCCACTTAAATGGGAAAATGGCTCCACGTCAACCCATAACTGCGAGAATGTCGGTCCACGGCCTGTATGAACACGCCTGGATTACGCCTCCCGGAAGGAAACGGAACGACAATACTTGGCGATACTCCCTGATTGTATTACCCTAAGGTAGAGGCGCGGAACCATCCGGAGCGGTACCTTGTTATGAGAGGAAATGTAATCCGGAGTTATTGGCGAACAAGTCCGGACGCGTAGCCAAAACCGAAAGTATGTCGCGAGAGAACACTATGTCTACCGATGCCCCGCAACCCTCTGTTCACAAGCACAGTCATCGCAAACAACGGCTACGCATACTGTTGTTGGAAAGGGATATGGATTCCCTGCAAAACTGGATGTCCCTCGAGCGCAATCCCATGCGCCCGCTGAATTCAATGCTTTTCGACAGCGAAGATCTCCTTCGATGGCGCGCGATTGAACTCCTGGGGCTGGTCGCCGGCTATGAGGCCCGGCGCGATCTCGAACGGGTCCGCCGTCAGATACGAAGATTCTTCTGGCTGATGAATGATGAGTCCGGCGGAATCTGCTGGAATGCTCCCGAGGCGATTGCCGAAATGCTCTTCAACGTACCTGGGCTGATTGAAGAATACGGTCAGCAGCTACCTTCGTTTTTCGTCGAAGAGCCTTTCGAACGCGGCTCCCGTTGGGCGGTGGCTCGTCTGGCGGCTCGGGAGCGATCGACGTTTCTGCCGGCCGTGCCCTCGTTGGTGAAATCGCTCGACGATCCTGACGCCCTTGTTCGTGGTTATTCACTACTGGGACTGAACGCTCTTGGGGTCGATGCCGCAAAAGTACAAGCGACTACCCTGGTTAACGACAACATGTCTGTGAAAACGTACGATTTCGAATCCGGGGAATTCACGAGGACGGCGGTGGGCAATCTGGCCCGGTCGTATCTGGAGTCGCTCTAGTCTTTCCAGCCAAGTGTTTCAGTTATCTCCAGAGAAATCTCCTCGATTGCGCGTCGCGTGACATCTATCGTCTGCATCTTGCGAACCTCGAACAGCTCTCGGCAGAAGCGAAACTCCAGTCCAATTTCTCGAATGTCATGATATTCCTGGAGGCCCGCCTGAGATTTTATCCCGGTGGCCAGTATCTGAGAACGTTCCTCACGGACGTGGGCGAGAACCTCTGGCTGCATCAGAAGCCCCACAATCTTGTTGGGAGGTACTGCCTGCAATTGGGTCAGCAAGTTTTCAGTGATAACTCTGTCGCGCACTACCGGAATGTTGGCGACCTTGAGTCCGTGATTGCACGCCAGGTACATGCTGATGGGGGTTTTGCAGGTACGTGAAAGGCCAAGCAGGACGACGTCGGCTTCCTCGATCAGTTGACCCCGGCCGTCGTCATGCTCAACAGTATAGCCAATTGCATCGATTTTCTTGTAGTACCGATCATCAATAACCTGGAGCAGCCCGGGCTGGTAGTCGGGGTGCACACCAAGGAACTTCGACAGAGTGCCAAGCATCGGCTCTAAAACGTTGAGGTGTGCTATGCTTCTTTCGAGCAATTCCTTGTGGAAAAACTCATTCAGCTCCCTGGAGATGATTGAAAACAGGACCAGGTATTCGTCGTTGATCTCGCGAAGGATTCTTGACAGAGCCTTCTTGCTCCGGACCTGTTGGTAAATCCGTACCAGGGAGAACTGCAGGTCGGTCTGGGAGTACTGGACGAGTACCGCGTCCATTAGCCGTCGGGCCGTATGACCGGTCCCGTCAGAGACGATGACTATATTGTGTTCTTCATGCATAGGCTGACTCCTTGAACTCCTCGCGAGGTCTGCAAGGTCCGTTGCAGGAATACTAGGGTGATTGTCCGGCCGGTACAAGCTTTAACGAGTTTGCAGAAACTCATTTTGGCGTTGCGCCGGGGGGGAGAGGGACGCATCTTGTCCTGCAATCGCCCGGCTTGCAGGTTTCCGGACTACAACCAGATCTCTTTGAGGAGGCAGCATGTTGCCGCCCGATGAATTGGAACAACTCAGACGCAGGTTGATGGAAGCGTACAGTCTAAAAATTCGCTCCAAGAGGATCAGGGCCATCAAGCTTAATTCGTCTTATCACTGGCAGCCGCCGATGCTCATCGAAGTCGGCAAGAGGTGCCGAAATCTGGAACAAGACGGTCCCGTGGAAGAAGTCGTGGCCATCTTCGAATCTACAGCTTTCCTCGTCTGCACTCTCGAACATGGGGCTTCGGAGGGAATGCCGCACTTCTTCAGCAGGCAGGATGTCCGGCGCGTCTTTGAAGCCGAATAGCCCCGACGTTAGGCTATAATGGAAACTCCCAAACAGAGTACTTCGGTCGAAATGCGTTCTGATGTGCACGAAAAGTGTGCATTTGAGGGGGCAAAAAAGTGCGTTGTGTACTGTCATATTCTGACATGGTTGCGTCGTATTATTGGTCAACCGAGCACACGATTTCCGCATCTTGTGAGACTCATCAGGGTCCCTTGCAGGGTTTGGAGGGTTTGATGAAGCAAGCAGATAAACGAAGGCGATCTCAAAAGAGGGCTTGCCGGGTTTTGATCCTTGATGGGGAGGAAGTGAATCGTCAGTTCACTCAAAGGGTGTTAAGCGAACGGGGATATCAGGTTAACTGTGTCGCCGAGGGAGCGGAAGCGATAGGGTTGTTTAGGATCGCCTGTGAACATGGACAACCTTATACGGCCGTAATCCTTTCGCTGGAAGCCCTGGATGATCTGAACGGGCTGGAGGTCCTGGAGCAACTCCGCCTGCTCGATCCTGGAGTAGCCGCTATAGCTGCCGGTGTAGGTAGTGCAAACGTTGCTCCGGTGGACTGGCGGGAGTACGGATTCCGGGGCTGTCTCCGGAGGCCTTACGGGGCAGAGGAACTGACAGCTGTTTTGGAAGGCTTGTAGTTCACCGCTTGTGAAAAATGGGGGCAGTCGGATCGACGGGCGATCTCAATGGACACTGATTGGAACGACTACAAATTTCAGACAGTGGCCGGAGCAGAGAAAAAACAACGCCGAACAGGCGTGGACCGCCTAAAACTATTTGACCTATGGGCATTTTAGTATTAGTATGGAGTACAGAGAGGGTCGGGGACCGGGTTCCCCGCCGGTAGTTCTCAACCCCCCCACTACCGCGACCCGCCCCCACCCTCAATATCAAAAGCAGCGCCCTCCAACTGCCCCGAGTCCAAACCGACCCCCACGCCCCCTGCACCGCAATTTAATACATGGCACTGTCATAATGTGGCAGTGGAAACTAAGAAAACTTCATTTTCTGGTTTTTAGCTTACCGGGGCTGACTTATATTGAAGGTGCAGTTCTTAACTCAAGGATCCGGATCAATCGAATATTCTGTGCAGAAGCCTAGTTCCAAATTGTACGATTTCCAGAAGCTCCTGTCGGAGAACAACCTCTGTCAGTCTTGGAAGGCCTTGAATCGCGAGACCGGAAAGCTTTGCCTTGTCAAGACGCCCGTTGTCGGTTCTGACGTTGGGACGGGAGTGGGGAAGTCCATTCTGGGGGAATCCTTCAGATGTCAGCGAATTCTTCGGTCTTCGATAGTCCTGCGGGCAACTGGCAAATCTCCTGTTTCAGGGAGGCTGTTCGTCGAGTATCCCTATCTGGACTCGGTCGAGTGGACCGCCCTTACCCCAGAGCTACTCTTAGAGCACTTTCAGTCGGCGATGCCTCAAATCGGGATTGCGGTTGACTATGTCCATCTGATGGGCCTCGTTCACTGCGATCTGAAGTTGGAGAATTTCCTGATTCGTGTCGAGGGACCTTCGCCGGAAATCGTTCTGGTAGACCTTGATTTTCTCTGTCACGAAAACTCTGATCCGGAAGGCCGGGTTTTTGGAACGCCGGATCACATCGCTCCCGAGATTGTTGCCAACGACCGAATCGTAATTCAGTCGGACATGTTCTCTTTGGGCGTCTCGCTGGCGGACTGGCTTAGCCGGATTGCCACTACTTCCAGCGCTGGAGGTCCGTCGAATATCGTTGCCGATGAACGTATGGGACAGTTGGTGAAGAAGCTGACAAGCACCGATCATCTGCGGCGCCCCCGGTATCTGCTCGAGGCCCTGCATCGCTATCATCTTATAGACCTATCCAATTTCGAGTCTTCGCAGAAGACTCTTTTGGCCATGGCTTTGGTAACGGGTTATCGAACGGGCGGCCCGGCCGGACTTGATTCTCGCCGAGGGCTCGACCGCTTTCTGCACAAAGACCATAAGATTCTTGGACTCGGCGACGAGTTCATCATCTCGCTGGCAGGCGCCTTCGCGATCGATCGCAGAAAAACGTTCGGGATCGTTAAACAAGTGTTGCGAGATGCTAAGGTTGAGCGACACGCCGACTATTGGCATCTGGATCTGGACGACGAGTCTAAGCTGAGGCTCTACGACGGCTTTGAACGGATGGGCGGCGGCGGAGAACCAAATCCTGGGTCAGTCTCGGAAGGCGACCGGTCCACCAGGGAAATCATCGAGGAAGTTCATCGCCTGGTCGAACAGGGACAATCAGAGTACGCTTACCTGCGCCTCAAAGAATACCGTGCCAGTTCGGGCGAAAGCAGGGATGCGATTGACGACGAAGCTCTCCTGAGCGAACTGGCTTCGCTGGCCCGCACACTGAATCGACTCGTCGAACAGAACAGCTATTTGGAGCCGCTGTACGAGTTGAAAGAGAAACTGGGGAAGTCTGGGCTGGAAACGCTGTACGAACGTGTTCGTGCCAATGCCCTGATGGGCAGATACGATATTGTTGTGAAATTGACCGAGGCCGGTCTGCAGTTGGTGACAGACACAGTTGACATGCGTCTGGAAGTGGGGCTCTTGCGAATGAGAGCCTGGGTCCATCAAAATCGCGGTGAGTATGATGAGGCTTTGTCTATTCTTGACAGGATTCTTTCGCTGGCGAGGAAGCATGAGCTGATTGATCAAGTGGTTCTGATTCTCTACAACATCGGGGTCCTCTACTGGCGCCGCGGAGATTTTCCGCAATCCGAGAAGTTTCTGCTTGAGAGCTACGAGTTGGCGGAGCGAGAGGACCAACTTACCCACGCTATCCCTGTGATCTCAATCCTGGCAGGGCTGGCTTTTGAGCAGGCCGACTATGCCCGGTCTATCAAGTACGGCAAATTGGCCGTCAAGATCGCCATCGCCCCGGAGCAGCGGTCATCACTGCCAGCCGTTTGCTCAAACATAGCCGACGCCCACATCAGGTTGGCCGATTTTCCCAAGGCCGAGTACTGGCAGCAACGATACCTGAGCCTGGTGCCCGTGCGGGGCAGCAAGAATTACCTGTTGTCATTTTACCTGCAAGAGGGCTATCTGGAGTTCAATCGGGGGAACTTGGCAGCCGCTCGGGACTCCTGGCACAAGGCTCGCGGGCTGCTGGAGCAGGGAAGCACGTCCCGCAACGCCGGCAAGGTGTATTACAACCTCGCCGAAGCTGCCCTCTATCAGGGAGATTTCTCAATCTGTGCAGAGTATCTGGCGAAAGCCAGGACGATTGTTCTCGAAAACGATGACGAAGCGTCGCTCGCGGAAATCGATCTCGCAAGTGCGTTGAGAGACCTATACGCGGGAGAAAAGAGAGACATTGCGCGGCTGCCCGGCATCACGGCGTCGCTGATCGATAAGAACTGTCGTTACTATGCCGTGCTTGGAGTGTTTCACAGCCTTCTTCACAGTCCGGAAGGGCGCTTGGAGGATACGATTAGGGTCACCTCGGCGCTTACCGGTGTACTCCAGGATTCTCGAACACCCTTGTTCAGAGCTGTCTCTTGTATCCTTGATGCTTTTGAGCAGGCTCAGGGCAAGAAAAGCCTCTCAGTGACTACCTGGAAGAAAGTCTTTGCCGTATTATTGGGAAGTCGTCAGAATTTCCTGGCCTTGTTGGTCGGGATCAAGATTGCGGGGTTGTACCGGTCATCGTCCAACAGCAAACACGCGAAGAAATTCCTCCTCCAGTCTTTGCGGCTGGCCGAGGGGCTTGGCAATGCTCCGATGGTTCGGTCGATACAGGCCGACCTGGAGCGGGTGTCGCAGTCGGCTGACAGCAGTGCAAGGCTGATCGATTCTTTTCACGGCATATCTGAAATCCTTACGAATCTTGAAGACTACCGTCAGTCGCTTCAGCGTCTGATCAAGTTTGCGGTGGATCAGACCGGAGCGGAGAGGGGCGTGATCTTCCTTAAGGCCAGAGACGGGACCGATCTTACGGTTGCGGCCTCGCTCAATTGTGACGACCAGAGTCTGTCCGATATCAGGGACTTCAGTATGAACGTCCCCTATGCGACAATGAAGGAACTGTCTCCTCTCATAATCGAAAACGCCCTGGCCGATCAGCGGACGAATCGATACGAAAGCATCGTGTGTCACAATATCCTGTCCGTGATTTGTGTCCCGCTCTCGACCGGAGACGAGTCTCTGGGGGCGCTGTACCTGGATCACCATACCATCCCGGCCCTGTTCGACAACGAGGACCTGACGTTTATCTCCTCCGTGGCCAATTTCATTTCCGTGACTCTATCAACGGCCCGGGATTTCCGCAGCCAGGTCCTCACGAATGTTCAGATGCGACGGGATCTGGGGCGGCTCGGGAACAAACAGACATTTGTGACCCAGGATAGCAATTTGTTGAGTTTGTTCAAGACCCTCCCTCAGGTTGCGGCCACGAGCGCCCCGGTTCTTATTCTCGGGGAAAGCGGCACGGGGAAAGAGATTCTCGGCGAAATGATCCACGAGTACAGCCCGAGAGCCGACAAGCCCCTGGTCAAGCTCAATTGTGCTGCCATTGCCGGCAGCCTGATTGAGAGCGAACTGTTCGGCGTTGCTCGAAACACCGCAACGAGCGTGGGGGAGCGAGAGGGAAGATTTTCCGCGGCCGACGGCGGTACACTGTATCTGGATGAAATTGGAGATATGCCGCCGGAAGTTCAGTCAAAGGTCCTTCGCGTACTTGAATATCAGCAGTTTGAAAAGGTCGGCAGCAATCATCCCGTCCACACCGATATCAGATTCGTCTACGCCACGAACAAAGATCTGCCAGAACTCGTTGCCGACAAGGAATTTCGACAGGATCTTTACTATCGAATCAATACAATCACGATCGAAATCCCGCCACTCAGAGATCGCCCCGGTGATGTACCGATTCTCGTAGAGCATTTCGTTATGATATTTTCGGAAGGCAAGGCTGCCCCCAGATTCGCGACCTCGGCTGTTGAGGCGCTTGTCGCGTACAACTGGCCCGGCAACGTCAGGGAACTCAAAAACCTTGTCGAGCGGTACTGCATTCTGCACCCGGGGAGTGCGGTCACCAAAGAAATGCTACCTTCTGAACTCTGCGGCGGTCCATCTGTAACGCGAGGGCAGAGGAAGGCACTTGATGCCCATGAGGCCGAGCGCATCGTCTCGGCTCTGGCTGCCTTGCGTTGGAATCAGTCGAGGGCTGCTGCGCGGCTGGGGATGCCAATCACAACTTTGCGCCGTAAAATGAAAAAACACGGCATTCACAGACCGCACTAACCCCTTCTAAAGAACCGTTTTAGTGTGTGAGCTGTCCGGTCACCATACGCCTAAAGCTCTGTAGCAATATCAGTTAGGGAACTCTCTGGCCACCGGTCTAAGAAGTGGCCAGTTGGGCTACCCCGTCGATTCCGCGCTAATCGTACAACTCTTTGTATATCACCGCATTACGGTTCGCGCATAGTCAGCGATCAGTGCGGCACTATACTTGTAATGCTTCCTGGAATCCGGTTAAACCGCAACTGATGCTTAGGAGGCACAATGAGACCCACCCAATCAATATCGCGCCTGATTCTTGCAGGCATAATCTTCGTCGCTATTGCCCTCGCTGGAACCGTCCTATCGCCGCTATCTGTTTCGGCCGAAGGAAACCAGGATCCGCCAGTTGAGAGCCCCACGTTCGACAGCATTCCGGGGGGCAGCCCGGCAGGTGATTCCGACGCAGATTTCGCCGGGGATGACTCCGTTACCAACACATCTTCCGTTGTCGAGGACCTGCTATACGGAGCGTCGACGCTCCTTGCCTTAATGTAAAGAGCCGCACGGATTTGTCCGGGAGGGGGAAATTCCCCCTCCTGACCAGCTACATCCTACATCCGGGGAGAACATGAACAAGACGTTTAGAATACTGCAGATGATAAATCTGCTGGATCATAGAAGATCGGTCTCACTCGAAACCATTCAGAAGACCTGCAATATACCAGAGCGCACGGCCTACCGATACTTGAACACTATTTCGGAGGCCGATATTCCGATCTATTTCGACACGCGTGACCGCGCTTACCGACTCACCCGTCAAGGCGTTCTGGAAATCGATGACCTGTCCCTGGGGGAGGCGGTTATTATGGTGCTGGCGCTGAAGCTGCTGGCAGAGACGTTGAGTGAAGAGTATCAGGATGAGGTGGAGAAGCTCCTTGCCAAAGTACTGGTAAGACAACGATTCCCGATCGAGGAAATCCTTCCGGTAATAGGGCACGGGCTCGAAGATCAGACGGCGGATCTGGAATTCAGCGAGTTGCTTTCATCGCTCCTGGTACACGCCGCCATATCGTGCAAGCGGGAAGTCCGGCTGTCAACCCGAGGACGGCAACCGGTGAGCCCGGATGTGACGATCGAGAGCCCTGGCTGGCTCTTCAAGGATACCTGGCACCTCATGGAGAAGAGTGAAAATAGAAAAGGGGAAACGGCGCTTACGGAGGTCTCCAAAGTAAAGATACTGTAATCCGTCAGGTTCGACATCATCAGACCTTACTCAGCTACAAAGTAAGGGGGCAAGGCAGACGGGCAAGTACTTCCTACCTGAGGCTTGTCTCTGATGCGGCCGGCTCCGGGCTCTCGTTATTCTGGGAGATGCACTGTGACCAAATACTGTACATCTCCGCTTCGCTCGTGCGCGAGTTGATGACGAAGTCCGCCTTGCCGGCCCGAATCAGTCCGACAAACCGTTTCAACAGGACGGCGTCGAAGGCGATCCCCGTGTCTTCGTTCATGATAGCCAGGGCTTTTTCTACGGCGAACGCGGGACGGTATACCCGATCGGAGGTCAGGGCGTCGAAAACATCAGCGATACATATGATCCTGGCGCCCAGGGGTATGTCTTCGCCTTTGAGGCCCAGGGGATATCCGCAGCCGTCATATCGCTCATGATGGTGAAGGATTAGCGGCTTGATGTCCCAGGGGAATTCCTTCCGCCGCAGCAGTTCTACGCCAAGCGCGGGATGTTGCTGGATCGCCGCAAACTCCTTGTCGGTCAGCTTGCCCGGTTTCTTCAGAATGGAATCTTCGATGTTGATCTTGCCTATGTCGTGGAGCAAGGCCGCCGCGACGATCGTTTTGAGCACGTTGGTGCGGAGTCCAAGTTCTTTGGCCAGAAGAAGGGAGAGGGAGGCAACTCGGTCAGAGTGACCCTTGGTGTACTTGTCTTTGAAATCGACGTCCTTCGCTATCGAGTCGAATATCTGTAGATACAAGCTCTCGATTGAGCCGATGACTTCTTCTGTCTCTTCCCGCTTGCCGTCGGCTTTGAGACTCGTGAACAGGTGGTATGAAGCCTCAAGGTCGGCCAGGGCATCGAAATGCCTTCCCATGGCGCCGTATAGCGTGCCCCGTTCCAACAGCACTTCCGCTTCGAGGAACTGCGCGCCGATCTCGCGGCTGATCTCGCAAGCTTCGTCAAAGCGGCGATTGGCGGTCTCGAAATCCTTTTCTTGAAGGGCGATGTTGCCCGCTATCTTTTTTGTCTCCACCAGGTGCCCGTTTACCAGTCCTTCCTTTTTGAGGTAATCCTCGGCGAACTGGCAGTGTTCCCGAGCTTTCCCGGCCGTGCCACGCTTCAAGTGCAAATCGGCCAGATTGATGTTCACAATAAGAACCAGCGAGGCGTCGTTGATTCCGGTGGCTGTATCGTGAGCCTTCTCAAAGTATTCAAAGGCCTCCTCGGCGACCCCCTGCTCGGCCAGGGTGATCGCAAGGTTATTCTCGGTGTAGGCGGCTTTGCGGATTTCGTTTTCGGCTTCGTAAATCTCGAGCGATTTGCGGTACAGTTCGAGGGCACGGTCGGGGTCGCCGCGCATGTTCATGATCGTTCCGAGGTTGTTAACGAGATCGGCGTATAGGAGAGATTCGCCGAGCTGTTCGGCCAGTTCGATAGCCTCGTCGTAGTGCGTCTCGGCTTCCTCGAACTCACCCAGTTCGACATAAACCACGCCGATGTTACGAAGGGCCTTGCAGATGCCGTGGTAATCTTTGAGCCGACGACAGGCCCCGATGGCTCTCTGAAGATACCCGAGTGCGCGATCGTGATCGCCCTGCTTCCCCAGGAGCTGGCCGATCTGGCTGAAAGTTTCCGCTTTGATCGCCAGGTTTCCGGCGTCGCGACAAAACTCCAGCACCTTCTGATACTCGCGAATTGCCTGATCGATTCTTCCCGTTGAGGCGTACGCCTTCCCTTTCTCCTGGTGCAATTCGAAGCGAAGTTCCAGCGAGAACTCCGGCAGCCCCTTGGCGTCCCAAATCTCCTCCAGCGATTTCAGATAGCCGATTGCCCGGTCGAAGTCGAAACTGCTGCTGGCTTCCTTGGCCAGAACCATCAGGTTTCTGATGGTTCCGGCCCAGTCCGCCTGTCCGGCCAACTGGCCCCGGGAGAGTTGTCTCTCGAGTTCCGACTGGTAGCTGATGATAGTGCGAGGAGTCGGGCTGGTGTCAGGCATTCGGATTTCCCTTCAGTTGTCCCAGAGCCTGTACGGCGTCCTTGAAACCTCGGTCGACACCCAGTTCCTGGTAGCGGCGGGCCGCCGAGTCGAACTTGCAGGTGGCCATGTCACGGTTACCCATATCTCTATAGAGTAGACCCTGTTCAAAGAGCACGTCTGCCTGAAGAGCAGCCAGGTCGTTCTCAACCGCAACGCGGTAGGTTGTTTGGAGGGAGCTCTCGGCTCCTTCGACATCTCCGGTCATCCTCTGAACTCTGCATTCCAACAAGCAGAGTTCCGTATCAAGGGCCTTGGAGTTCAAACCGGGGAGGATCTTCCGCGCGGTCTGAAGTACCGATCTTGCCAGCACAGTTTCGTTCTGGGCAAGATGGCACTTAGAGATGTTTTGATAGCAGATCTCGACCAGATGAAGATCCTTCTCGTGGAGGGCAATAGCCAGGGAATCCGAAAGGGTCCTAACGGCCTCGACATGTTCCCCTAGTTCCGTCTGGCTCAGACCTATGTTGAGCAGTACATAGCCCTGCCGGATGGTATTGCCGGCGGCCTCGAAGTCGGCCAGACAGAGCCTGAAAGTCTTGATGGACTCTCGCATATCCCCGGTGGCCGATTTAATGGCGCCCAGTGTATTCAGGACGGTGGCGCGCAGTTGATGGTCGTTGAGAGAGGCGATCCACTCCAGGGCTTTCTGACAGAGGTCCTCAGACCGCTGGTAGAGCCCCTGCTGGAAACACATATTGGCTCGGTTGCGGGCGCATTCGGCGGCGCCGCGAAGGTCAGACATATTGAGGAACAGTCGCTCGGCACCCAGGTAATAGGGCTCGGCGCTTTTCCAGTCCGACTGCATCATCATGGCCCGGCCGGTCTCCTTGAATATCTGAGCCCGAAGCTCGGGGTGCTGTTCTGCCTCCGGTGATCCGGTAGCCGATTTGAGCAGCTCGATGGCGACAATCGGATTTCCCTGTTTCAGCCAGCCCCGGGCCAGGTCCAGCAACGCGAAACCATCTCTGATCTCTGCCGAGATCCTGTTTGCGCTCTGTTTTGTGACCAGTTCTTTCATCTTTCTTCCCAGTTCCATAAGGGTTTCTTGGTTCCCGTGAGCGGGTTAGTCCGATACCAAAGCGTAAGCTGAAAAATGATTGAGCTGACCTGTTACGATCTTATTGATCGGGTCAACTTCACAGACCATGTCCTGCCAGGTCCCCGAGGACTCGTTAAACCAGCCGATACGGATAGAGGATTCGTCCACTCCGGTCAGGTCGGCGCTGCGATAAGACATGGTGACGGTTACGGGTACGTTGAATACCAGGCCGTGGGTCCCGAACTCATTGTAGAACTCATCGAGCGTCGGGATAAAAATACTGAAGAGAGTGTCGTTGTCCACGGCGTGCGGAGGAATATCGAGGACCACATCCACCAATTCGAGACGGCCACCCTGCTCGGCAGACACAACCTGCTCCGCGTACAGGTTCAGCGGCGACAGCTGAGGACCGCCTGGCACGAGGTTGACGGAACGAGAGAGAACCTGAGGCTCCGGCGTTTCGGCTTCTGTCGTCGAGACAGGGCTTCTGGAACAACCGGTGAAGGCTACCAGGGCTGCAAAGAGAACCGCGGCTGCCGTGAACTTGATGCTCTGACGATTGTGACGTGTCATAGTCGACTCCTTTGGCATATCCGGTTCGAAAGCTAAATTTCTGTTCATGCAGAGAGATTCCCTGCAAGCTTGATGCCGAGAGTGGTCGGCAGGCGTAACTGCTGGAGACGTAAGGGTTTCGGGAGGTGGTGAAAGACGAGCCGGCGCGGCCGGCGGAGATCGATCTGGAACGTTACGATACGGGCCGGAACCGATGGGAACCGGTAGCCGGTTGGACAGCATCAGTTTGGGGGGATTTGGGGAGTACCGGAACGATCTGTTCCAATATTACGTTCTTCGACGGTTCTTTTCCAGCCCGGCGCTATCGATGATTCTTCGAAGCCGCGGGCGCGAGATGCCCAGGAATCTGGCGGTCTCGGATTTATTCCAGTTGTGCATGTTCAGGACGTGCTTCACGACCAATTGCTCGGCCTCCTCCAGCGTGACTCCCTGAGGAGGGACTTCTATAACGATCTGTCGGCGGTCGGCGCAGGTGAGCCGTCCCTTTTTCATAGCTGCCCGGACATCCTGGGGGTTGATTTTCCGACCGCGTGCCAGCAAGACGGCTCTCTCTAATATGTTGCAGAGTTCGCGCACGTTGCCCGGCCATTGATAATCCAGAAGTTCGTTGATGGCGGGTTGAGTTATGGTCAGATCCGGTTTGGCGTACATGGTGGCGTAATAGCCAAGATAGTGACCGATCAATTGGGGAATATCCTGGGGGCGTTTACGCAGGCCGGGAATGTCGACCGACAGAAGGTTGAGTCGATAGAAAAGATCGGCACGAAAGGAGCCCTCCTCCACGGCCCGGCTCAGTTCGAGATTGGTGGCGGCTACAACCCGGACGTTGATGTCCTGCTCGGTGACCGACCCGACCTTTCGAAGTTTCTTGTCTTCCAGAATCTTGAGAAGCTTGGCCTGGGCCTGAGCCGAGAGGTTGCCGACCTCATCGAGAAAGAGAGTGCCGTCCTGGGCGTATTCAAAAAGACCGACCTTGTCGGTGTCGGCCCCGGTGAAAGCGCCCTTGATATGGCCAAACAGTTCCGACTCGAAAAGCTCGTCCGGAATGGCGGAGCAGTTCACCTCGACCAGATTGTGACCGGAGCGTATGCCTTGATGGTGGAGAATCTTACACACCAGGCTCTTGCCGGTACCGGTTTCACCCAGGATCAGGGCGCTCGGAAAATCAACATCGGACAGCAGACGGATGGTCGACTTCATTTCAGTCATCTGCGGCGAATTGCCGATGAGCGCTTCGAGGCTGTACTTGGAAGCAACAGGATTCTTGTCAGGGGCAGCCTCGGGAATCGGTTCTGCCTCGCTCGTCAGGCGTTGGGCACATTCCACGCGACTGAGGACTTCGGAAACACCCAGTCGAGCTACACGGAGGGACTCATCCTGGGTCGGGTTGTCTGATTTGCCGACTATCTTGACGCGCTTGCCGGCCGTAGCGATTGAAACCAGGAACTCCGGATCGGCAAACCGAGGGTCGTCCAGGTCGACGTAGACAACCGGCGACTCGCCGCTAAGGTCGGGAAGAGACGGCTCGTCGAGCCAGGAGAGCAGTAGGGCGTAGTCGGGGTTTTGCTTCTGAAGTTTGCGCCGGTCTCGAGGGCCGATCACACTGCCGTAAATGTAGGTGCCGTTAGTCATAAAGTTCCAGTATCGTCTACCTATCGGCTGCCCGGCGATAACTCTTAGCTGAGCTGGTTGAAAGCGGAAGAGAAACCTCCCCTGCGGGACGCAAATCCGCAGGGGGACCGCTGAATGAATCGAGACTAGCGGGGCCGCATTTCTACTGTTTGATGGCGTTCCACAGAGCCGATGCGTTGACCGCTTTTTGCACAAAATGCCCCGCCAAGCGTGGGGAAGCGGACCCATAAGCACATTTTGCTCCGTTTTCGGTGAGCCGTGACCGATATGTTTCATACGGCGATGTGCGCGGGGCGTGTTCCAATCTGGACTCTGACATGTTCGCGGTTTTGCCGGACAATAGTTGACGCGGAAACCTACCTTGAGGAACCCGGCTTTTCGGGGGCTTACCACCCACAAGGCAAGTGCCTATCGTCCTGGAAGGGGATCCCTATGGCTTCTCTCTCCGGTCGCGAATGAAGAGGTGAAGGAAATGAATCTGGCCAAGTTCCGAAAAGAAGAGGGGATCAGTCTGCTCGAAGTCCTGGTGAGCATGCTCATAATGGCTTTCGGGCTGATGGGGCTGGCGCCCATGCTGGTAGTTTCTATCGAAGGCAATGTAATCTCCCGTGACCACACCATTGCTGCGAATCTGCTCAAGGAAAAGATCGAGTTCTATGAGGCGGCCGATAGTTTGCCCGCCCTGCCGTTCAGACAGGTCGAGTACGGTCTGGACAGCACATTCACGCGAACGACTCTCATTCAGGACAGCGTTTCTGACACGCTGATTCCGGGCGGGGTATGCCTGGTGGACGTAAGCGTAGCCTGGCTCGACAACCAGCAGGTGCAGAGAACGTCCACGTACTCAACCTATCTATTGACTAATTGAGGCTGGAGGCCGGTAGAATGCAGAAACTACGCTCAAAATCCGGAATCACTCTCGTAG
>JAAERE010000546.1 GCA_024230675.1 bacterium
ACGAATTCGCGCTGGGCGGTTCGGTCGCCGAAAACCTGATCCAGAATTCGATCAAAGCCTACGTCGATTCCGGTACGACGGTCGATGTCGAGGGCGATGTGGTCATCAGTGCCGACGACCAGTCGAAGGACAAAGACGCCCTCGACCTGGGCTACGGCCACGGCCTGAAGACCGGCGACGCGGTGGTTTACGACAACAACGGCGGAACGTCCATTGACACCCTCAACAAGGACGGTAGCGACGGCGACCGGCTCACGGACGGGGCCTCCTACTACGTCATCGTCGATGAATTCAATCCCGCCGAAGTCCGCCTGGCCGCCACGGAAGGGGACGCCCACGACGGCAACGCCTTATCTCTGAAGCTGGGCGAGTCGAACCTGGGCGCGAGCCATTCACTCACCCGCACCGACACCTTTGACCCCAAGCTCGACATCGACGATTCGATCACGCCGGACACGATTACCTTCGCCGCGCGACACAGCTTCGAAACGGGCGTCGCCGTGGAGTACGATAACAACGGCAACAGTTCGCTGGCCATCAACGGCGGCGCCCTCACCCAGGGCGAGACCTACTACGTGATCCGGGTCGGCGACACGCAAATCCAACTGGCCCAGTCATCGGAAGACGCCTACGACTCCAAGGCTATCGACATCGCCGACACCAGTTCGCTCCCCGAGGGCGCCACGCACAAGCTGATCCGGCAGGCAACGTTCGATCCGGAGACGGACTTCCATCGTACGGGGGTGATCGGGATCGCTGGGGGGATCGCCTGGGCGAAAGAGACGGGCGTCGGCGCCGCGATCATCACGAACAACATCGTCAACGAGGTGAACGCGACCGTCGACAATGCCATCATCACGACGGTCGGTGGCGCCGTGAACATCGAGTCGCTCACGAATGCCCATTTG
>JAAERE010000547.1 GCA_024230675.1 bacterium
CGCAACGGTCGCCCGACTCAAGGAGCTCGCCTCTCCCCTGGCTGAAATACTCGGCCAGCATGCCAACCAGTTATTGTTGGATGAGGATAATCACCTTCGCTTCCTCGACAGTTTTGCCTCACTCGTGGAGATGCGCGAGGAGATCGGGGAGCTGTTCTCTCGCTGGGAGAAGGTGACAAGAGAACTGAAGCGGACAACCGGTCGTCGCGATGAACTGGCCAAAGAGCGCGAACTCCTGTTATTCCAACAGAAAGAGATCGAAAGCGCCCAGGTGCGGGTCGGCGAAGAAGATGAAATCACGACCGAGCGCAAGATCCTGGATTCTTCGCGCACCCTCATCGAATCCGCCGGCAACATTCAGACCATACTTGACAACGACGAACGTTCGGTCCTCAGCGAACTCCGCGCCGCACGCAAGGAACTTGACCACATGGCCGCGGTTGATGCCTCGCTGGAACCTCAGGTAACACAAATGTCCGACCTGGACTTTCAACTGGAGGAACTTAGGGGATTCATTGAGCAATACGGAGCGTCGGTGCCGGATGATCCCCATCGCCTCGAAGAGATCAATCTTCGCCTCGATGAGCTATACAACCTCAAGCAGAAGTACGGTGCTTCGGAAGAAAAGATCCTCAAAGCGTTGGAACAGATCAACGAGAAGCTGGCCGACCGACAGGACATAGATGTCCTCCTGAAGCAGCTCGAACAGGAGCATGCACAACGACGCGCGGAGTATACGGAGAAAGCGCTGGCCCTGACCGAAGTGCGCAAGAAGGCCGCGAAGTATCTCCAGAAGCTGGTGGTCAAGGAGCTCTCGGAACTGGCTATCGACAGCGCCCGCTTTGAGTGCGAGTTTGTTTACGATGACAAAGAAGACGGGATTCCGTTGGATAAACGAACTGTGCGGCCGTTTGAGCACGGCCTGGAATCATTGCGCTTCAAGTTTTCGGCCAATCCCGGTGAACCGCTCAAGTCGTTGGTGAAGACCGCATCGGGCGGTGAGATATCCCGTGTGCTGCTCGCTTTGAAAGCGGCTGAGAAGAAAAATCAGAAGCTGCTGCATTCGCTGATGGTGTTTGATGAAGTTGATGCCGGTATCGGCGGCCAGACAGCGATTGAGATGGGTCAGAAGCTGAGCAAGCTGGCCGAAGACTGCCAGGTGCTGGTGATAACGCACCTTCATCAAATCGCCCGCCTGGCGAATCATCATTTCCTTGCCGAGAAGTCGCAAACCGATGGCGACCGCACGACTATCGATGTATCCCTGTTGGACGCCCCGGCAGTCAAGGCGGAACTGGCCCGCATGGTGGCCTTGCCGGAGGAGGAG
>JAAERE010000548.1 GCA_024230675.1 bacterium
ACAGCTTCTGGCATCGACCTCGCTTTCCTCGGCGTCGAATTCACCGAGCAGACGGCTGTGATCACACCGGCAAGCTCCGGCAACGCCTCCATGTGGGCCGGGAGTATCGGACAGGTCAGCGCGACTTTTTTCAAGCACTTCGTGGTTGACATCAATTTCGACGACATGATTATCACGTTGATCCCGCCGGAACGGTTCGAGTACACCGGCGAAGGTGTCGCCGTTCCGTGGGAGCCGAGCGGATTCGGTCCGTGGAAAATCCCCGGAACGCTGGGCTTGGAGGACGGGCGGACAATCGATCTGGATTTCGTCATGGACCTGGGTCTAAACTCTCAGTTGCGGCTGGCGGTGGGCGCCGAGCACAGCATAACACTGCCCCGGAAAACCCTTCTTGCCAGGCTCGGCCGGAACATCCAGGGAGTGGGGACGCGAGAATACAACGGCCGACTGAAAAGCGCCGGGATCGGCGGCTTCGAGGTCAAGGATGTCGTGGCCGGTTTCATAGCGGAGGAACACTCCTCACACGCGCTGGGCGAGGCCATGGTCGGACTCGGGCTGCTCTCCAGATTCAACCTTACCTTCGATTTCTACAACAAGCGTTTGTTCGTGGAGCCGAACGGCCGCTTCGGCGATCCTTACGAACTGGACATGACGGGTATGACGATGCGTCGGGGCAGTGGAGACTCCTTTGAGATAACGCGCGTGCACCCCAATTCGCCGGCCAGCGAAGCCGGTCTGGAGCCGGGCCACAGTGTGCACAAGGTTAACGGCCGGGCTATCAATGAGTACGATGTTTTTGAGCTGCGCCCGCTGCTCAGGCAGGAAGGCGCCACCGTCACTTTGGACGTTGAGCGGAACGGCGCGCGCGAAGCGATCGACCTGGTGTTGCGAAGGTTGATTTGATCGGGAGCGCACGTCGTATCCGCAGCGCTTGACGGAGTTCCTAACCGACTGCCGCCCCGCCGTCTTTCCTGCGCAGGCAGTAACCCATCTTGTAGGGCAGGATCCCTGTGATCCTGCCTTTTCTCGTGGGCGGCAATCCCTTTCGTGGGCGGCAGACGCCCTCGTCAGCCCCTATTAGAGAGCCGCAACAGTTTCGAACCATAAAGCTGTAAATCCCACCATAAGAATGGTGGGCCACACAAGTACAGCCTATCTGGAATTTCCCACGGCAAGCTGTGGGCTACCGGTCACGAATGAACCATGTCCCAATACGTACTCTGTGGGCGGCAGACGCCCTCGTCAGCTCAGGGCGTACGCCTGCGTGATGCGATCCTCATACTTTCGTAAAAGACAGCCCTATCCTCGATTTGCTGCAGGTGGGGGGACCGGAGTGGGTTGTCGGAAAATCGTGAAATTGCGGTCGAGCTGGAAACAGCCTTTGGCCAGGAGCAGAGGTACCAGCAGCCAGGCAAACCCCTTCAAGGTGAAAAAGAAGAGTCCGGCAATTCCCATTCTTTGCAGCAACCGCTTCACTCGGTAAGGACCTCGTAAGTCCGGAATCTCGATTCCATCGGTGGAGCCTCACCGCGCTTTTTCGCTTCCTCGAGGTCCTCGAATCCGCGTCGGTGCCCCTTCTTGAAGGCGTCAGACCTGGTCCAAGCTTTGAAGGAGGCTTCGTTGTCCCACTCGCTAACGATCAGGTAATCCTGGCTCCTGTCACGAGGTTTGAGAACGTGCATCCGCTGGAATCCCGGCATCTCGTCGATCTCTCCAGCGCGGCGCGCCGGCCTACCTGAGCTCGGACAACGGCCCCGAGTTCACGGCTACAGCGGTTCGAGATTGGCTCGAGCGACTGAGAGTCCAGACCCTGTTCATCGAACCGGGTTGTCCCTGGGAGAACGGTTATGTTGAATCGTTCACCGGCAAGCTCCGCGATGAGCTTCTCAACCGGGAGATCTTCTATACGTTAACTGAGGAAGAAGTCTTGCTGGAACGGTGGCGGATTCACTACAACACGAAACGTCCGCACAGTTCGCTAAACTACCGTCCTCCGGCGCCGGAAACGACTCAACCTCAGACCAACTTGACAAATATCATGACAAAACTAACCTAAGATGTGGTACAATAACCGGGGGCAGGCCATGCCGAGGGGTGGATCCAGCGTTGTTATCTGATCAACCCAAATGCCCTGTTCTCCCAAGAGCCGACCCAGACTACACGCCAGGGATGCGCCTCGGCTATGCCCTATAAGCTGGATCGGTAGCTCTGGGAGCGACGGAATGTCATAGTATTGTTCGCGTATGAACGGTAATACTGCTCGTGCAACATCGCCAGCGTCATATTGCGGAGTCACAAGCTGGTCAGACACATCGGTCCAGTCTATGAGAACGAATACCTCTGCCGTTTTGGACGAAGTAAGATCAATATCCGAACACCATTGCTGAACTTCGACCACGGGAAGCAAGAGCGGATTTACGTCCGGCCATACCTTGAGATACCAGAAATTTCTCTCTGGGTTGCCCGTAGCTCCCGCCGCCCATTCCCTGTCAATGGCCCCTCTCAGGCTGTCGATCCATTCCTGCTCTCCAATTGTGAGCAGCTGATACCCGTGAGTGATTATCGTCACACCCTCACCACGAACAGAGGGAGTAGAAATCAGCACGATAAGCAGGAAGATAGGACAGAAGGTGCGCATGTATAGGTCCTCCCGGAACGGCAAAGATGATGGCGATGCCTGCAACGGACCTAATATATCTTAATTTGTCGATTATGTCATGACGGGTACCGATATGCCATGAGCCCATGAACGAGACAACATACGGGGGTGCGACACGGGACATGTCTGCCCTTAGGGATAGAAAGAAGCACCGCCCTCTTTGCCAGGGGGCGGTGCCTCAGTTCTAACTCGACAGATATGTGGTCTGTTGGTCTTGTCTACGGGCAGGGGGGGAAAGGGGTAAGACTGATGAACTGGTAGTCCAGCATGGTCTGCAGATCGGTGATGTCAACGCTTCCGCTGAAGTCTATATCGCCCTCGTCGATGCAGATCAACGGCTGGAACGTCAGGAACTGGTGATCCACCATGATCTGGATGTCCGTGATATCCACTCCCCCGCTCTGGTTGCAGTCGCCGACCGTAGAACCGATGCAGCAGGATGAAGATACAGGCGTATACACCAGATCAATTGTCCTGGCCGTGTCGGGAGCCTCACCAATTGTCACCGCGATATTCGCCGGCGTATTTAAATCCGGAAAGCAACAGGGAGGTACGATCGTCCAGTCGCCGTCGCCAAGATTCATCTCGTAAGTCCCGGTAGCGCTGTCGATCTGCGCGATCACGTGGTAGCCATCGGCTTCGTTCGTTCCAGTGCGAGCTACCACCGTATACCACGGATTGGGCAGTGGGAGGGAAACATTCGTGAGCGTCCCGACCACGCGACAGTGAGCTTCGTTGATGACAAAATCAAGCCCGCTGGAAGTATCTGAGGTCAGCTCGAGGTAAAGCAGTTCCGGGTTCGAAATGTATCCGTCGGCGTATGCCCCCATGTAGTAGATTCCGGTGTCGGCGTAGAAGGAGTAAGCCCCCCCGCCTCCGACATTACTTCCGTATAACCCGGCTGCTACATAAACGTCGTCCCATACAATGGGGGCGTCACCGGCGTCCTGAGTCACCGTGCCGGCGACCTCGTATCCGTCGACCACGGTCATCGTCACGGTATCCCCCAGGGAAACGTTGTACACTTCCCCACTAACGATTAGAGGAGCCGGTATCGGATAATCATCGTCCCAGGTACTTACGAGAACCGTCCAGTCGGAAGCATCCAACGACGACACGTGCAGGGTCACGAGGTTGTCCGCACCGAGGCCGGATACGGCTTCGGTCCAGCCGCCCAGCGAGGACGAACGGGCGTCCACGCGATAGTTGCTCGTGGGCAGTCCACCGTTTTCGGTGACCCGCGCGTAAACCATGGCGTTAGCCGTGTTGAGCGTGATATCCTGCTGAAAACTCATGAGGCCGTCGAGATCCAGCACCGCTGCGTCCGGCGTTAAGTACAGCGGGCTCATCCTCGAATCGACTTCAAGGTCCCACTCACCTTCGTCACCGCTCGAGAAATACAAGACGTATCTTCCGCCGCTGGTGGTGGCTCCTCGATCCGAATCACCCGAGGAAGCCTGGATATCGGTTTCGAAACTGAGCGGCGTGCCCGTCTCGTCTTTCACGAATCCCCAAACCGAGTCTGAGGCGGCGGTATATGTGAAATCGTTACCGGCGACAACGCCGGAGGCGGTTGCGGCAATGTAATCCGGCGTGATAAACCCGTTCACCTGAGGGGCGCCGATGAAAAACTCCACGCCGGTGCCGGCCGAGCTGATGCTCAAAGTGTAGTTGCCCATGTCATTGGTCATTCCGAAAAGAGCGCCTTCAATTCCTGTGTCCGCTTCCGCAAAAACGGCCTTGTTTGCCAGCAGGCTGTTGGGTGCCGAAATACCGGGAAGGAATATCTGGCCGGTTAGCTGATTGGGCGGGGACGACATGGCCACCATGGTTAAGGTTTTCAGGAGCGAGGAATCAGTCGCGAGGTCCGTAGCCTTGAAAACATAAGCTCCAGGTTCTCCGAAAAGAACAATAGGATCTCCGATTGTAAAACCGTCAAGAATCGGATCCGACTCCGTGACCGCGTTGCCGTCCGTGATGTTTTCCGAGGTCAGCATGAAATCGATCGAGGGCTCTATGGTCGAGCTGGAATTGGCGTCGTACCAGACTTCGAAATTCACAGTTGCTCCCGAGTCGCAGTTTGAGGCCCAATAGAACTCATCCCCCTGGGTCATCGTGGTCAGGCTGGTGTCGCCGTTGACAGAGAAGAACAGATTGTCAAAGTCGGCGAATGCGGGCGGAGCAAGAAGAACTCCGGAGAGCAACAAGCCGGCAAAGACAAGGCCGACAAAGCGGAAAGAGGCTCCGGGGACCCCACGGTTCCTGGAGACTGTCATCGGGAGAGATTCTCCAACAATATCAATTCGCATGGTATTCCTTTCGGGCTTCTCGTTTCTGTAACTTGGCTGAAAAGATGAATCTTGTCGATCGAAGCCTGTCCCAGTATCCCGACTCACCCCTCTCGGAGGAAGAGGGACAATTTAACTCTATGATAACGATCATACAAGAGATTAATTGAAGTGAAGTGGGTGGTGAGTGAGGCTTAACTCTCCGGCCCCCCGGCAGGAGGGGAGGGGCGAGCTGTAATCTACGCTCTCCCACTTATCGCATAATGAAGCCGTTCCTGAGCGGGTCCTCGGGATCGATCCAAAAAGTGTGCCGCCCGGTGATGCGCGCCGTCCCCCCAACCTCGGGGATAACAGCCTGATGAGGTCCGAACGTTGTCTCACCCACGACGGTGCCGGAAAACGTACTGCCGATAATCGACTCGATCACGATTCTCTCCCCCGGCTTTATCTCGCCTCTGGCGTGATGCAATGCAAGGCGGCCGCTGACCCCGGTACCTGTGGGGGATCGGTCCACCTCTCCCTCGGCAAAAATACACACGTTGCGACTGTGGTTTTCCGGAGTAACGGCTTTGCCAATGAATATGGTGCCATACAAGAAACTCAAATCATCTTCAAAGGGATGTTTGAGTTGGTAGTCCGCCATCACCGCACGCTTTATTTTTTTCCCAGCGGATATCAACTGATCGACGTGCTCCGGCAAACACGGTAGACCTATTTGTGAAATATCAACATAGGCGTAATACGCTCCGCCGAACGCGATGTCGTAAGTGATCCTGCCAAGCTCAGGGACATCGACCGACAAATCGAGCGCTTCAACAAACGAATGTACGTTCTGGAAACGAACATGTGAGATTTGGCCGTCGATGTAATCCGCTGCGGCGGTTATCAACCCGGCCGGTGAGTCTATTCTGATCGTGTTGGTGCCTTCGATCGGTTGGATCATTCCGGTTTTCAGGGCGATCGTCGTGACGGCTACAATGCCGTGCCCGCACATGCTGCTGTAACCTTCGTTATGCATGAAGATCACCCCGAAATCGGCGTGGGGAGTCACGGGGTCGGTGATAATACAGCCGTACATATCGGCGTGTCCGCGCGGCTCCCACATCAGGGCGGTGCGCAGATCATCGTGATGCTGCAAGGCATCGGCTCGCCGCTCAAGTATGGTATTGCCCTTCAGCGTGGGAAAACCGGAAGTTATGATCCTCAACGGCTCGCCCTCGGTGTGCGCATCGAGCGTGGAAATCGCCTTCCAGTTCTCGGGAGGAATCCAGTCCTTCAGTTTCTGAATGTTGTAAGCCATATGCTCTATCCTGATTCTATTTCCTTCTGTTGTTCCTCAAGCCGAAAAGCGGCCTCAGGAGGAACACTCTCTTCACTATCTCGTACGTCAGGAGACATCCCGCGAAGGTAAATACCACAATAAGAAACAGACTCACCCAGGGATTCAGGTTCATCGGAAATATGAGATACGCCCCCAGGTAGAGAAAGATCATGTGAACGATGTAGATCGGATAGGCGGCCGGGCTCAGGTAGCTGAGGGCTTTGCCTGGCCGGTTCAGATAGGTATAGCCAAAACCGAAAATCGACATCACCCAGGATATGGATTCAATGGATGTGAGAACGTGCGGCCCGTGACCGTCGAACACCGTCAGTCTGACTATGAACATGACCGCTCCCAGGCCGAGCGCGTAGTACTTCGTTTTCGCAATAGCTTTCCAGGCCACCTCCCCCAACGCGACAAGGGTGAAACCGAGAAAGAAGGCAACTGCCCCCAACAATAAGCCAACCCTGGAATCGAAGAACAGAGCGTACGGGACGTCGCCGGGAATGGTCAAGGCCTGTAGCATGTAGGGTACAGCAAGAAGATAAACGAAGAACGGCGACTTTTCTATCAGCCCTCTGACAAATCCGAGGAATCGGCTGTTTGTATATTCCTTCGCAAAGTAAAACAGGGCCAGGAACCAGAGCACGTACATATAGATGTTGCCCAGGAACCACAGGTGTCCGAAATCAAAGCCGTAGCTGAACTCTTCGGCATAGTATTGGGCATAGATGTACTGGTGTATGGGCACGATCGCCAGACTCCCGAAGATGAGTGGCACCAGAATTCTTGTGGTTCTCTCACCCAGAAGCTGCAGCCAGCTTCTTCTTTGCAGAGAGAAGTAAACGCCCATGCCCGATACGAAAAACAGGAGCGGAATTCGCATGACGCTGGACAGAGTCAGGGGAATCAGAAGAACTTCCAGAAGGACCGGACTTTGAGGAAATCTTATCCAATTGGCGTAGGATTGGAACATAATCATGATGTGAAAAACAAG
>JAAERE010000549.1 GCA_024230675.1 bacterium
AGGTCCAGAACTTACTGCCGCTCTCACTCCGAATTTCCTTGAGATCTTCAAGACCGTAGTCGGTCACGGAGCCGTCAGGTCGGCTGATGCGTATGTACATCACCTCCGGCTTCCGGAACAGACGCTTCGATGTCAGCCAGCTTGCCTCAGTATCAAAAACGACGTACTTCCGCTTGACGATTTTCGTGTAGGACCCTCTGGAGCCTGGAAACTCCTTTTTTGCTCCGGCATGCTCCATTACTACCTGATAGTCCAGATATACGCCGTCGTGATTGCCGTACTTCTCTTCAAGAGCAGCGATATCTACGGGCTCATAAGCTTCCGGAACCGGTGGCATTTCCAGAAAAGAAATCCGCCGTGAGGTCGTGCAGGATGTCGCCGTCAGGGCGAGAAGGACGAGACATATCAGTCTCTTCATACTTTCTGTTCCCCTCTATTCGACAATGAACTTCCTCCTCAATGAGACTCTGGCCGCAAGTTCGTATCCTTCCTTCGAATTGCCCTTGAGATTATAGGTCGTCGTCTGGTGAAACTCTACATCCTGCGGACCCTCACTCTGGCTCCTGCTCGTCGCAGCGCTGCCAGGCAGACCGAAGGCGATTGAACCGGCGATAGTCAGAAGAGTGCGACACAGACGGGGAAGAAGCCGTTTGGCTGAAGCGGTACGTGGAGCTTCAGGCTCCCATGCAGGGACCGATTTGGGCAGAACCCTGTTGAGAATAGTCTGCGTTCTGGTCAGACCCAAGATGATCATGTCGACATATCCCCACCGGTTCACTTGTTTCTTAAGAGTAGGTTCGATCGAAGTGAAAGTCAAGCCGGCCGATCCGAAATTAGATCGTTCTGTCCACGGATAGAGCTTGCATGGCTGCCTCCGCTCGTTGCAGGCCGGTCCTCGGGGAGTTCGCCAAAAAACTGGAGAAGAAGATCAGCTAGACCTTTTTCCTTGCCGATAGCGGCCGTTGTGGTTAAATACGTATAAGAGGGGCGGCAATATGACGGCGCCGTCTTATTGAATGAAAAAGGTGGCTGACAGTTTTTGACAGGACTCTTTTGCTGGGGGAGCAATGGGGAACACTGTCATCGTGACGGTGTTCAGGGCAGGAACAAGCTGTTTCGAAAAACTCGTAACTGACAGACAGGTCGAAGTTTCCAAGCCGTCCTTGTATTTTCACCAGACCGTCAGCCAGGGACATTTGCTCAGGAGCAGGGGGTGCGGCTTTGAGAGGAAAGTGGATGTCGGATTCGGATTCGTCTGAAGACCTTCGGGGTCGAATAAAAGAGCTGGAAGATAAGTCTGCCCGGCTGATCAAGTTAGAAGAGGCACGTCGGGAGGGGGAGCGACGGCTCGCTACCCTTATGGACAATCTGCCGGGCATTGTATATCGATGTCGCAACGACCGTGACTACACGATGGAATTCATAAGCGATGGTTGCCGCGAGGTTACGGGTTACTCGCCCGAGGAGCTTGTTGACAACGCCAGTCTGTCCTTCAACGACCTCATTCACGCCGACGATCAGTCGATGGTCTGGGAACAGATTCAACAGGCCGTGGTCGACCAGCGGAACTATACGCTGACCTACCGGATCAACTGCCGGGACGGACAGGAGAAATGGGTCTGGGAACAGGGCGTAGGAGTGTTCGATGACTCCGGGCGTCTTCTGGCTCTCGAAGGTTTCATTTCCAACATCACCGATCAGAAAAACAACGAGGACGCTCTGCGCCGTGAGATGGAATTCATCGACACGCTGCTGCAGGCAGCCCCGGTATTTTTTGTGGCCCTCGACTACGACGGCCGTGTGCTCATGATGAATCAGGCGATGCTTAAGACCCTCGAATACAGAGCCGAGGAAGTTATAGGCACCGACTACGTTCAGTCGTACGTGCCCCAGGTCGAACGCGCCGGGCTGTCGGACCTCTTCAAAACGCTTACCAAGCCCGGTGGAGTGACGCTGAACAGGAGTCATTTGCAGTCTAGAAGCGGCAACCAACTCCTGGTCGAATGGCACGGCCGGACCGTGACCGACAGCGAAGGTAAGTTCAGGTTCTTCTTCGGAGTCGGAAGCGACGTCTCCGAACGTGAGAAGGCCGAGCTAGAGCTTCGGAAACGAGAAAGCGAGCTCAGCGCCATTTTCCGCGCCGCGCCAACCGGTATAGGGTTGGTCGTCAATAGAGTTATTCATGAGGCCAATGCGCGTCTTTGTGATATGACCGGGTACACAAAAAAAGAGTTGATCGGGCAAAACGGGCGAATGCTGTATCCGGATGACAGTGAGTATGACTTTGTCGGTGAACAGAAGTACCGCCAGATTCGAGAAAAGGGAACCGGCACGGTCGAAACGCGCTGGAAACGAAAAAACGGCGAAATTGTCGATATTCTCCTGAGTTCGACTCCCATTAACCCGGATGATCTGGAAGAAGGAGTTACGTTCACGGCTCTTGATATTACGGAGCGGAGGAAGTCACAGGAGGCTCTGCGCAGCAGTGAGGAGCGTTATCGCCAGCTAATCGAGACGATGAACGACGGCCTGGCGACAGCCGATGCGGACGGTCGACTAACCTTCGTCAACAAGCGGCTCTGCGATATGCTGGGCTATGAGACCGGAGAATTGACCGGCCGGGAAACCAGCGATTTCTTCGACGCCGACAATCAGAAGATTCTCGAGGATCAACAGGTCAGGCGGAAGACCGGCGTCCAGGCCATTTATGAAATCGCCTGGACCAAAAAGGACGGTAGTCAGATATCGACGATCATGTCCCCCGGCGCTGTACTCGACGACGCCGGGGAATATCAGGGCAGCTTTGCCGTTATCACCGACATCACCGAGCGCAAGCGACTGGAAGAGCAATTTCAGCATTCTCAGCGGATCGAGACGGTCGGTCGTCTGGCGGCCGGTATTGCCCACGATTTCAACAATATGCTCTCGCCGATATTGTGTTATACGGAGCTGGTGCTCGAGGACCTCCTGCCGGCCGATTCGCACCGTGCACAAGTGGTGGAAATACAGAAAGCAGCCGAGCGCGCACGCGACCTGACCCAGCGTCTTCTTGCCTTCAGCCGTAAACAGGTGCTGGAGCTCAAACCCGTGAATCTTAGCGACAAGGTGATGGATTTCGAGAAGATGCTTCGCGGTACCCTGCGGGAAGACATCGAGCTGAGATTCTTCCTGGATCCAGACGCCGGAAACATCCGGGGAGACGTATCCCAGATAGAGCAGATTCTGATGAACCTGGCCGTCAACGCCCAGCACGCGATGCCCAAGGAAGGTTCCCTGAGCATCGAAGTAGTTCAAGTAGAGGTCGATAAAGTCCTTACGGATCAGCAGACCGACCTTACTCCCGGTAAGTACCTTCAGCTCTCCGTGAGCGACACCGGTGTTGGTATGGACGAGGAGACCGTGCAGCATGTCTTTGAGCCGTTTTTCACTACCCGCCCCACCGGCAAGGGTACCGGCCTCGGCCTGGCCACCGTCTACGGCATCGTCAAACAGCACGGCGGCCAGATTTCTGTGCGCAGCCAGGAAGGCAAAGGCACTGAATTTAGGATCTATTTCCCGCTGACCAGCGAACCTCTCGAGATTCCCAAAGCCCGATCGTCGTTGAGGGACTCCGCCGTCTGCAACGAAACCGTAATGGTCGCGGAGGACGAGCAGATGCTTCGCGACCTGGTTTGCACCGTACTCGGCGGGCAGGGCTATACCGTAATTTCCGCCGCCAGCGGACAGGATTGCCTGCAGGTTGTCGAGGATAACGAGGGACCCGTTCATCTACTACTCACGGATGTCATTATGCCCGGGTTGAACGGCAAAGAACTTTACGATCGCATGTCTGCCCTGGTGCCGAATCTCAAGGTCCTGTACTTCTCGGGCTATGCCGCCGATATTATTGCCGATCACGGCGTGCTGGACGAGGGCATCAGTTTCCTCAAGAAACCGTTCTCCGTGGCTTCTCTGGTCAGCAAGGTCCGCGAGGTTCTGGACGCCTGACGCCCGGCCCGGATAACCGACAGATCTCTTGCTCTCGACTGGAACGTTGCCTATTCTGAGATATGCAACTGCCTGTTCTCAAAGGTCACATCGTCAGCCTTCGCTCCTTCAGGCGCTCCGATGCAGCCTCGCTCCAGAGGTATGCTAACGACGCCCGCGTAGCGCGCTATCTCCCTCTGATGCCCCATCCGTACGGACCCGAGCAAGCGCGGCAGTGGATAAATTTCGCGCAGCGCTCCGCCCGTCAGGACAAAGCTTACTTCTTTGGGCTGGAACACCCGGAACTTCGTGAAATAGTCGGGGGGATAGGCCTGAAACAGTTCTTCTGTCAGGATAACACGGCCGAGGTCGGATACTGGCTGGCGGCTGATTTCTGGGGGAAGGGGATGGCCACAGAGGCAGTGCGCCTGATCACAGAGTTCAGTTTCGAAAAGCTGGAACTTCACCGCCTGTTTGCGATGACCCATGAGAAAAATGTCGGGTCCTCGAAAGTCCTCGAGAAGAACGGTTTCCGGCGCGAGGGGACGATGCGAAAGGCGGGTAATATCGACGGTCAGTGGCAGGATCTTTACACCCACGGCCTCCTTTACGAAGAGTACCGCAAAAAGTAGAATTATCCGGCCTGCGGGCTGTTGCCGGCCTGCAACCAGCACGATGTTATCGCGGAGTATTGTCCGGGCGGCGAGGATACGGCTTTGGGCAACCTCGAATAACTAATCAGACTGTATCTTAGGTTCGTACAGCGCGGCCACCGCACCGGCCGGATCTTTGATTACGCAATAGCGGCCTTCCTCACCCATATCGCGCGGACCGGTGACAATCGATCCGCCCCCTTTTTGGCAGGCTTCGATGCTTCGGTCGAGATCGGCCACCGTGATGTATATCAGCCATTGGGACGGTAGGTCGGCGTTGGCCCCCCGGGCGTGGCAGATGCCCGTAACCGGTTGCGAGTCTGAAGGCTCCAGCATGCAGAAGTCTTCGTAGCCGTTCATGTCGACGGGGTGTGTTCCCCAACCGACAACGTCCTTGTAGAAGTCGCGTATTCCTTCGGCGTTATCGACCGTGAGATCGACCCAGCCGATAATTCCGTACTTGACCTGCTTTTCGTCCATGAAAAACCTCTTGAAGTGATTAGATATTATCACCGAATGTAGAGAGTTGACCAACAAGGAGTCAACAAAAGCCGCAGCCCACATCCCAATTGACTTCCGGAACAAAAAGGGCGTATCTTGCATATAGGTATATGTACATATGTACCGATATGACGGGATAAGACTATGAAAGCGCTAACGCTCAAACTCGACGAAAAACAATTCAGCAAGTACTTCAAGGCTTTTGGCGATCTGTCCCGGCTGCGAATTATCGGCCTCCTGGCAGCTAAAGATATGACAGTCAATGAAATAGTCGCCCAGGTCGACCTCACTCAGTCCACCGTCAGCCGCCATCTGGGCGTGCTTCGCGAAGCTGAAGTTGTTGTCGACCGTCGGGAAGGCCAGCAGGTGGTTTACAGCCTGAACAAAGGAACAGTCGAGAATTGCTGCGATAGTTTCTGCTGTTGCCTCGACGTCAAAGACGAAAAGCCCGCAAAAAGCAAAAAAAAGCGCTGAACCGGTGTTTTTTTTGGAACATTTATCGATATATGTGCATATATACATATGCACACTAAAACGAAGGAGTCGCGCGCTATGGAGAAAGAGAAAGCTTCGATCAGGATCACAGAGACCGACGAGGGCGTCCGCATCGACATCGCGGGCAAAAGCCTGAAAGACCTCGGCGGCTGTTGTGTCAAGGTAGCTTCGGAATGCTGCTCCGGCAAAGAAGCCGCTGACTGCTGCCCGGAGGAGAAGAAGGACGGCGAAAAGTAGAGGCCTGAAACCAGAGCCTCCGAAATCTGTCCAAATGCAAACCCTAAACCAGGAGAGAGCCATGAAACGCTACAGCGTACCTCGAACCGCTCACTGTTGCAGCGGCAGTTAATCCGGGTCCCGGGCACGACCCTAAACTGTCCGAATGTTTGCATCACCATTGATAGCGCCCCGCAGCCGGCGGTTGACCGTGAGTCCGGTACCGCCTGCCGGGGCGCTCTCTTTCTATCTCAATTCCAGCTCGGCCGATTTTTGAAGTTTGCACCGCACTATTGGGACCCTCATATTTGTGGTGACAGTCCTCTCACCCCAACGCTGTCGAGGAGAGACAAATGGCCGGAGTATCACCACATCGCCGCTATGCCCTTGTTCTGGGAGGCCTGTTCCTGATTGTTTTTGTCCTGCTCGCACTGACGCCGCACGATCGTCACGACTGGGCTCTTGAAAACGCCCTGGTGGTGGTTATCTTGATATACCTGGTTGCTACGGCCGAACGGCTGCCGCTTTCCAGGATCTCTTACACGCTGATTTTTGTGTTTCTTTGCCTGCACGAGGTGGGCGCGCACTACACCTACGCCGAAGTGCCTTACGACGTCTGGTTTGAATCGATTTTCGGGCGCACTTTCAACTCCCTGATGGGTTGGGAGCGAAACCATTTTGATCGTCTTGTGCATTTCAGCTATGGTCTGTTACTGGCGTACCCCATTCGCGAACTGTTCCATCGTGTGGCGGAGGTTCGGGGTTTCTGGGGGTATTTCCTGCCGTTGGACGTCACCATGTCCACTTCGATGCTCTTCGAATTGTTCGAATGGGCGGCGGCCGAGATCTTCGGTGGTGAGCTGGGCGTAGCTTACCTGGGTACCCAGGGGGATGTCTGGGACGCGCACAAGGATATGGGACTGGCAACGCTCGGAGCCGTTATCGCTATGGCCGTAACCGCCGTCATAAACATGTATCTCCAGAGAGACTTCGCCCACGAATGGGTCGACAGCCTTCGCATAAAAAACCGGGCGCCGCTCGGCGAGGACGAAATCAA
>JAAERE010000550.1 GCA_024230675.1 bacterium
CGATCACATGCATAGAGGCCAAACAGCGTCAGCCCGATGAGTACGACAAGAATTGTCCGATAGATCATAATTCCCCTGCGCTTCCGATGACTCTCGCTTCTAAAAAGAAGCACTTCCAACTAGTTAGCTATAGATCGACGTACAATATAACCCGATCTGACTACGTTTCAAGTGAAAAGACCCCCGGACGGGGGCCTTTGTTTAAAATTTTTTTGGGGTCAAAAAACCTACAACCACGAAAGGTATTTGTCTATCTCATATTGGCTTACGTGCGCACGGTAGTCGTCCCACTCGATCCACTTGTTGGCGATCAGCTTCTTGAACACGTGTTCACCAAGCGTTTCGCGCACCAAGTCGGACTTGGAAGCCGCCCGGATGGCGTTCTCCAGAGAGTTCGGGAGATGCCGAATATCCAGCTTCTCTTTCTCTTCATCGGTCATCGTGAAGATGTTTGTTTCGATGGGATCAGTAAGCCTGTACTTGTTCTCAATGCCAGCAAACCCGGCCGCAAGCATGCAAGCAAACGCCAGGTAAGGGTTTGCCGCCGGGTCGGGCGAGCGGAGTTCCACACGCGTGGCCTTCTCCTTACCCTGCCGATAAGCCGGTACCCGCACGAGGCTGGACCGATTCCGACGGCCCCAGCTCACGTAGACCGGGGCTTCATAGCCCGGCACCAGCCGCTTGTAAGAATTGACCCACTGGTTGGTTATCAAGGTAAACTCTTTTACGTGGGCCAGAATACCGGCTATGAACTGTTTGGCCATGGCCGAAAGATTGTACTGCCCCTTGGGATCGAAAAAGAGGTTCTTGTCCCCGTCAAACAGCGACATATGACAGTGCATGCCCGATCCGTTTTCCGCAAACATCGGTTTTGGCATGAACGTGGCATACAATTCGTTCTCCATCGCCACTTCCTTGACGATGAACCGGTAAACCTGGGCAAAATCGGCCATCACCAGCGCTTCCTGATACTTCAGGTCGATCTCGTGCTGGGAGGGGGCAACTTCGTGATGCGAGCACTCCACCGGAATATCCATCATCTCCAAGGCAGCTACGGTTTTCTTACGTAGCCGCACGCCGGTGTCCATAGTGCCGTAGTCGAAATAGCCGGCTTTATCCAGCACGCTGGTCTCCTGATCGTTGCCGAAATAGAAATATTCGATTTCCGGTCCAACGTTGCAGGTCCAGCCGCTATCCTCGACTTTCTTGAGCGTCCGTTTGAGCACCCAGCGCGGGTCGCCTTCGTAAGGCGTACCGTCGGGGTTCTGGATGTCACAGAACATCATGGCGATCTTCTCGCCCGAAATCTCCCACGGGATTATCCTGAACGTGAGCGGGTCGGGCATGGCCATCAAATCGGACTCATCGATGCGGGCGAACCCCTCAATCGAGGAACCGTCAAACCCCTGGCCCTCGTCAAGCACCTGCTCGATTTCCGGGCGAGTGATATTCATACCCTTGATATGGCCGAGAATATCGGTGAAACAGAGCCGGATATAGCGCACGCCGGCCTCGTCGATAAGCCTCAGGACGTCTTCTCTGGTTTTGGTCACGGCTGGATCTCCCGCAATTGGTCGTGGTTGGCGAAACTGGCTAAAGATGAAGGAACACAGATAACCGGTCCGGAGTTCGGACGCAACTTAAAATATCTGACAATATAGATAAAATCGGCCGTTAATGGTTAGGACTTAACGTGGAGGGGGGGCTGCAACCTCCAGGCTTAGCCCAGGGTCAGGAGGATCTCTTTGGTCGCAGTCGTGAGCTGGCGGCAGGAAACCCCGGCCATATCGAAAATCTTGCGGGCGGCGATGAAAATATCCTGGTCGTGGTACTTGTCCTCAAGATAGACCACTTCCCTAATACCCACCTGGACAATGAGTTTAGCGCACTCATTGCAAGGAAAAAGTGAGACGTAGATCGAGGCGCCGTCGAGGTCCGGCTTGTTCGAAGCGTTGGTGACGGCATTCATCTCAGCATGGCAGACAAAGGGATATTTAGTCTCCAAAAAATCGCCCTCGCGGCCCCAGGGGAGGTCGTCATCGGGGCAGCCCATCGGGAAGCCGTTGTAGCCGATGCCGATAATCCGTTTGTTTTTGTTCACGACGCAGGCCCCGACCTGGGTGTTGGGGTCTTTGGAGCGCCAGGCGGAGAGCTGGGCGACGGCCATGAAGTACTCGTCCCAGCTAATATAATCGCTTCTTTTGGTGGTCATGGGGGGATTATAGAGGTTTTAGGATCGCGGGACAAGGGGAAAGAGTGGGGGGTGGTCTTGTAGGGCGGGTCCGTCTTCGAACCCGCCATTTCTCCTCGCATGCCGTTACCTATGAGAGTAATCGCGTAGGGCGGGTCCGTCTTCGAACCCGCCATGCCATGCACACTCTCTATTCGCCAACCTGCAGACCAAGACAGGTATCAGCCCTGTGTCCCCAGCCGAGTTCGTAGTAGCCACGTCGCAGATACCTCCGAAACGATGACAACTCCCATGTCTCCGGTCGAACCGCTAAACCGTGTTTGACCGGGTTGAAATGAATATAATCCATATGCCGCCTCAGGTCTTCGTCCGTCCGTATGATGTGATCCCAGTACCGATGCTGCCAAACTCCATCTGCAGGGCGGGTTCGAAGACGGACCCGCCGATTGGCTGCACCGGATCCGTTCCTGTATTGAAGCGCAAAAGACAGTTTTATGCGTTGCATGATCTTCGCGGTATCGTCGCCCGGCGTGTACAAAACGGCATGGCAGTGATCTGGAAGCACGACCCAAGCCAACACCGTAAACCGAGACTTAAGTTTCGCCCTGACTACGGCACGATGGAGCAATCGCTCGTTTTGCACGAGGATTGGCTGCCGGTTTTGGGTGACCGAAGTAACAAAGCAATACTGGCCAGGGGCGAAGTATCTAAGCAGTTTTGACATACGGCCAAAAATAGAGGAGGGTAGTGACAGGAGCGGTCAGTCAAAATGATCCTATCGCAACAGAAAAGGCGGGTTCGAAGACGGACCCGCCCTACAAAAGGTAGACCGATTTGTGTCAAAACCACAGGGGTTTTGACCTATCAAGTTCTCGGCCGCTCTCCCCTACCCGTTATCCGGGGGTTTCACAACCGTGTTGGACTCAAAATAGTTACTGATCGTCTGCATCAGGTCGATCGGAACCGGGAAGATCAGGGTCGAGTTCTTCTCGGCCGCGACCTCCGTCAGCGTCTGAAGGAATCGCAATTGCATGGCGCTGGGAGCCGAGGCAATCACTGTCGCGGCGTCGGCCAGCTTCTGCGAAGCCTGGAATTCACCGTCGGCGTGGATAACTTTCGAACGCCGCTCACGCTCGGCTTCGGCCTGCTTCGCCATCGCGCGCTGCATCTCCGGCGGCAGGTCGACGTTCTTGACCTCGACCACTGAAACCTTGATCCCCCAGGGTTCGGTCTGATCATCGATTATCTTCTGAAGATCAGCGTTGATCTTCTCACGGTTGGCGAGGAGATCATCGAGTTCCACCTGACCGAGCACCGACCTTAGTGTTGTCTGGGCGATCTGCGAAGTAGCTTCGAAGAAGTTGGCCACCGAGACAATCGCCTTGTTTGGCTCCAGGACCTGGAAATAGAGAACGGCGTTGACCTTGATCGACACGTTGTCCTTGGTAATCACATCCTGGGGCGGTACGTCGTACGTGATCACGCGAAGATCCACGCGGACCATCTTATCGACTATGGGAATGAGGATAATCAGACCGGGTCCCTTGGCGCCGATCAGGCGGCCGAGCCGGAAAATCACCCCGCGCTCGTACTCCTTCAGGACCTTGATCATGTTGAACAACAGGATCAGGCCGAAAAATACGATTACAACCAGTCCGACGGGAAAAGCTGGCATGTCTCTACCCTCTCTTTATGAAGTCTGTTTTCTTACTTTCAGGATCAGTTTGTCGACGCCGATCACCTCGACTTTGGCGCCGGGCTCAACCTCGTCGTCGCAGATCATCTGCCACAGGGCGCCATCAACGTAAACGAAGCCCCGTTTGCGGACCTCGGCGATCTTCCCGATCATCCCTTCGTCTCCCGTAAATGGCCGACGTTTGGCAGCTTTGACCACCATCCAGCCAACCAGTCCGGCTATTGCGCCGACGAGGATCACCACTGTTACCAGCAGCGACTTGGAAACCTGCAGGGTCGGATCAACAGTATCTATGAGCATGAGCCCTCCCAGGAATAGAGAGATCACCCCCCCAACCGTCAGCATACCGGCCGAAGGGACTTTTACTTCCGCAATGAACATTATTATCGAGAGCAGGATCAACGCCACCCCGGCATAGTTTATGGGCAGGGTTGAAGATGCATAAAACGCCAGGATAAGACATATCGCCCCGACGACGCCCGGTAGAATGGATCCGGGGTTGTACAATTCGAGCATGATGCCGAGACCACCCAGCGAGAAGAGGATGAATACGATATTAGGGTCGGTGATAACGGTCAGGAATCGATGTATGAACGTGGTCGGAATATCCTCGGTCTTTACGTTTCCGAGAGCGAGGGTTCTCGTTTCTTCGGGGAGTTCAACCTCGCGGCCATCCAACTGCGCAAACAGGTCGTCCAGGTCGTCCGCTATCAGATCAATGACGTTGAGTTCGAGAGCTTCGTTATTAGTGATCGAGACCGATTCCCGCACGGCCTGTTCGGCCCATTCAACATTGCGGCCCCGCTTCTCGGCGGCGGCCTTGATCTGCGCCACGGCGTCGTTAGTGATCTTCTCGTTCATAATCGAGTCGATCTCTTCCCCGCCGCCGACCGGGTGCGCTGCGCCGATATTGGTCGAGGGCGCCATGGCGGCAATGTGCGAAGCATAGGTCATGTAGACCCCGGCCGACCCGGCGCGAGCGCCTGAAGGCGCTATAAACATACAAACGGGGACCTCACTGTTGAGTATGTTCTTGCAGATCGACCAGGTGGCGTTGACGAAGCCACCGGGCGTATCGAGCAGGAGCACAAGCAGTTCGGCGTCATCGTCTTCGGCCAGCTCAATGGCGTCGGCGATGCGCTGATCCGTGACAACGCCAATAGCGCCGTCGAGGACCATCGTATACACCAGCGACACCGGCCCGTAGTCTTTGATCGCCTCTTCCGCTTCAACAACGGTTGTGGTGTCTTCGGGCGGCATCGCCTCCTGGGCAATTACAGCGGCTGCCAGCAACAGGCAGCCCATCACTATTGAAATCAGGTACTTTTTCATAATACGCTCCCCTGTTCGGGAAATATGCCCCACTGTGTGGGTATTGTCAAAACAAAAGTCCTTGCGGACGGCCGGTCTTCTGACACGGCAGACCTAACCGACAAGAGTCTACCAGCGCAGTGTACGATCAAGATGCCTGACAGTTCCGTCGATCACCGTGGCCAGCACCCGGGTGTCATAAATGCGGCTCGGGGCAATGCGGGTGATGTCGCGGTCGAGCACAACAAAATCAGCCGGATAGTCCGGCAGCAAGTACCCGCGGCAATGATCCTGTCCGGCCGCTACGGCAGAGCCTACGGTGAAGGCGTGCAAAGCTTCGACCGCCGAGACTCGTTGCTCGGGATAGAACACGTCGCGGGAGCCCGGTCGGGCGCGGCGAACCGCGGCGGCGATGCCGGCCAAAGGATCAAGCGGCTCTATCGGCACATCGGAACCAAACGCCAGATCGATCTTCTTGTCTATGACCGTCCTACATATATACGCGTTTCTGCCGCGCTTGCCCCAGTATTTTCGGATCATGTGGATATCCGAAGGGCAGTGCGAAGGCTGCATTGAGGCAACAACGTTCAACTGCTTCACTCGCGCGAGGTCCTTGCGGCGAATCATCTGCAGATGCTCGATCCGATGCCTCGCTCCGCTCTTGGTGCGGGGAGTTTTCTCAAACGCGGTCAGTACATTGTCAATCGCCTTGTCGCCTATGGCATGAATGGCGCAGGGCAAGCCCAGCCGTCCGGCCCGGCGAATCGTCTTTTGGATGGCAGCGGTCGAAGCTACTTCAATACCAAAGGAATCCTTGCTCCCGAGGTACTTGTTGAAACACAGCGCAGTCTGACTGCCCAGGGCACCGTCGGAGAAAATCTTTACCCCGGCGATGCGGAAAAAGTCCGTGCCGGTGCCGTAGGTGGTGCGGGTCTTCTCCAGGTCTCCCAAAAGACTTTCGTGAGGATAGTAGTTGACGCGGAGGCCAAGCTTGCCCACCTGGGCCTTATCCGCCAAGTAAGTAAATCCTTCGGGACCATCAAACGAGTGCACTCCGGTCACACCCTTCTTGTAAGCGTGCTCAAGAGCTAGTTTGACACAGCGGTCGACTACCCGTTGAGAAGGCTTGGGCACTCTGTCGATCACCGGACCATATCCGGGGATTTCGCGCAAAATGCCCGAGGGTGTCCCGTCGACAAAGCGCACGATCCGTCCACCGCTTGGTTCCGGTGTGCGCGTCGAGATACCGGCAATTTCAAGAGCCCTGCCGTTGACCCAGGCCGAGTGCATATCTTTGGAAAAGATGAACGCCGGGCGACCGCCGGTGATTTTGTCCAACATCAACCGGTCCGGTTCTTGTCTGGTCCGGAAACGGTCGGGTGAATAGCCGTTACCCAGCACCCAGGAGTTCTTTCCCAAACCGGCCGCAAACTTTCTGACTTTGGTCAGGCACTTGCCCAAAGAGTCAACTCCGTCCAGAGATACGAAGTTGAAGTTCAGAGCAAAGTTGTAGAAGTGCGTGTGAGCATCGACCAGCCCGGGTATGACCGTGCGACCCTTCAGGTCTATGCGACTGTAGCTCTTGAAATCGGGATCGCTTTCGAGACGGTTGCCCACGGCCACGATGTTGCCCTTGTAGATTACCATAGAATCCACAACCTGACGGTCTGCTTGCGTATGGACCCGGCCGTTGTAGAAAAGCGTCTTAGCTTTCAAACTTCGCTCCCTTGATGCGAACGTCGCCCTGCCGGGCGGTTAGTCCTATGCGGTCCGTCTCCTCAAGAATCGGTATCACGTACTTCCGCGTCAGTCCGAATTTCTCTCGTATAGCGGCAACTGACATCTCGCCGCTAGCTTCCAACTGCGCTCGCACGTAGACGACTATCTCCGACCAGGCCGCCGTCAGAAAGAGAAAATCAGCGCCGCACTTGTGAGCCTCGCCGGTCTCCATGATATAGCCGATCGCCTGCTTTTCAATCTTGCCCGAAGCCAGCTGACTCAACTTTGGCGGGCCAAACGGGTCCTTCCTGAGCGAGTCCATAATCCTGTCGTAGGCCTGTTTTGTCACTCCTTTGAGGCTGACGCCTCGACCCGCCAGATCGTACTGCTCGCCGGTCCTGGATAGTACTTCCGTTGCGACCATATATTCGAGCAGAGCCGACAGAATTTCACCCCTTAGCGGCGTGTGTGATCTGAGCAAATCCTCGGCCAGGCCTTTCAGATGCGGCTGGTCTTTGAGGTGCTCCTCCAGACGCTCTTTTAAATTTCGAACGGCTTCGGCTAGCGTTGCGTCAAGATACAGGTATTCGCCCGAGCGACCGATCGCTTTGGCTTGTCGAAGGCGACCGACCTCGTCCTTGATCTGTTTCTGGCTGAAATCGGAGTTTTCCAGCAGGGTCTTACGGTTGACGAGGGTACCTTTCTTCAGTTCAGAAAGAACCAGCGCCTCCAGATCCGGCTTCAGCCGGTCCTTCAGATAGTCGAACAACGCCAATTGCTTGCGGCGCGGGAAGTGCTCCAGGTGGTCCAACACTCTTCCGCCTCCCAGGGTAATCATGGGCGTTGGGAGCCGTACGATGAAATGATCACCGACCAATGTGTAAGCTGGGTCCTCGGGCTTGAAGAACACAACGCCGCTCTCCGAAGCCTTCAACGCCTTGCGATCCGAAAGGCGCACCTCTCCCTCAACCTCCGACGTACCCACTATGAGCAATACCTTTCGCCGGTCGACCAGGGGAACAGGTGCGTTGTGCAGCATCTCAACCGAGACGGCTAACACCGGATGTTGTCCGAAGTAACCGAGGTCCTGTCGGTCAGAGATCACACCGCCGCGCACCAGGTACTCGCGCTCGACGCCGGTGAAAGATACGGCCGTCCGCTGTCCCGGAGCCGCCGTCTCGACATCCCGGCTGTTCGACTGAAGCGTCCGCACTTTCCCCGATTTCTCCGAGGGCCAGAGGGTCACGGATTGACCGACGCTGAAGTTCCCACCCCGGAGAGTGCCGGTAACAACGCCGCCTATGCCCTGGCGAATAAACGAACGATCGATATACAAACGCGCCTTGCCGATGTCCTTTTTCGATTCGACCTGCCCGGCAAGTTCCTCCAGACGTTGTTTGAGTTCGTCAAAGCCCTCTCCGGTGTGCGCCGAGACTTTGCAGACCGGGGCGTCTTCCAGAAACGATCCGGCCACACGCTCACTGACCTCGGCTTCGAGAAGCTCCAGCCAGTCCGGCTCGACCAGATCCGTTTTGTTGATGACGATCAGGCCGTGCTTAACGCCGAGCAGGCGCGTGATCTGAAAGTGCTCCTCGCTCTGGGGCATCCAGCCGTCGTCGGCCGCCACGACCATAGCCACGGCGTCGATTCCGCCGGCGCCGGCGATCATATTCTTGACGAAGCGCTCGTGACCGGGGACGTCGACCAGGGCCACACTGCGTCCCTCCGACGTATGATAGAAGGCAAAGCCGAGGTCGATGGTCATCCCCCGGGCCTTTTCCTCGGGGAGGCGATCAGGATCGGTTCCGGTGAGCCGTTTCACAATGGCGGACTTGCCGTGATCTATGTGCCCTGCGGTTCCAATGACTATCATATCAGTAAAGCCCGACGGTTACTTTTGGAGGTTTCTGATCGCATCGACAAGATGCGGCAGATCGGAAGGATCGATTGTCCTGAGATCGACGATGAAGCGGTCGTCTTCTATACGACCGATAATCGGCGGCCGAAGATCGCGGAAAGATTTCATCATCTGACGGGCTTTCCAGGAAGCGTCGAAAACCAGCCCGATCGACTCGATCGGTTTCTCCGGAAACGCCCCACCGCCGACAAAGGCGGCGGTCTTCTCAACGTTGACGCCCTCCGGGCTCCCGGTTTCCTTGAGGACTTTCTCGCCACGCCCTCTTAGCTCAGTGACTTTGGTGGCCAGGACCTGCCAGAGCTTGATCCCCTCCGCGTGGGTACCTTCCAGATAAATCTTGAGCAGGCGTTCCAGAATTGAAAAGACTATCTTGTCAACGCGCACGGTGCGAAAGATCGGATTCTTTTTGACTTTTTTGACGAGGGCCGCGTCGCCAACAATCAGACCGGCCTGCACCCCACCGAGCATCTTATCACCTGAGAAGCAGGTTATCGACGCTCCGGCGCGCACCGAGTCCTGAACGGTTTCCTCTCGATATCCGAGGATCTTCTCGGTTGATATAAAAACGCCGCTGCCGAGGTCGTTCAGAACGGGAACGTCGTGTTTCTTCCCAAGCTCTGCCAACTTCTTGAGCGGGACTTCCTCGGTGAACCCGGCCTGCACGAAATTGCTCTTGTGAACTTTCATGATCAGGCCGGTCTGGGAGTCAATGTTCTCTTCGTAGTCGGAAAGACTCGTGATGTTGGTAGTTCCCACCTCGCACAGTTTGGCGCCGGAACGCTTCAGTATATCCGGAATGCGAAAGCCGCCGCCTATCTGTACCAGTTCTCCCCGGGAGATAAGGACTTTTTTGCGATTGGCCAGGGTGTTGAGGATGATTAGCAGGGCGGCGGCGCAGTTGTTGACCACCGTACCGGCCTCGGCGCCTGAGAGCTCGCGGAGATAATCCTCGCAGGCTTCGCCCCGATGGCCGCGAGCGCCGGACCGCATATCAAACTCTATATTGCCATAACCGACTACTGTCCGTTTGATGTCCTCAAAAATGGATTCGGACAGAGGCGCCCGACCCAGATTGGTATGTACGACAATACCGGTGCCATTTATCACACGTGCCAGTTCGCGGCTCTTGCGGGCGACAAGATCTCGCTTCAGGGCGTTGATCATGGTGGTCCCGGAAATTGGCTTACCGTCGTCGGACAGCTTCTTTTTTAGCGACGCCACGACCTGCTTAACAACGGCAGCTGCGATCGGGCGCGGCAGGGCGGCGAGGTGAGCAGACAGCTCGTCGGACTGCATCAGCTCCTCGACCGCCGGGAAATCTCTGAGGGTTTTGATTACTTTCGAGGCCATAATGAAGGTCGGTATATTATCTCCGTCAGCACCTTCCCCACGTTGGCCAGCGACTCGACCGAACACTTGTCCGGAGTATCAAACTCCGTATGCCAGTAGGGATAGTCAAAGTCTATGATATCGACGGACGGCACGCCACCGACATTAAGCGGCAGGTGGTCATCGATAACACTGTGCAGAACAGTGTCGCGAAAGGTTGTTACGCCCAAGTCGCGAGCGGTCTCCCAGATCATATCGTTGACCGGCTTACCGAAACGCTCCGAGTTTTCCTCTCTAAAAATGTGCTGATTCCGGTCACCAATCATGTCGACGACAATACCGAAGTGATACTTTCCTCGGATGCCCTGTTGTGCAAAATGACGGGAACCGATGCAGTAGTCTTCGGGATGCCCCACCTTCCCCCAATCCTCGCCATCGGCCAGAACCAGATCGACGTTGCTTTTCGGAGGATGAGCTGATAACAGCCGGGCCAGTTCCATGAGAACAGCCACGCCGGAGGCACCGTCGTTGGCGCCGTCGATCGGCTCGGTCTCACGCAGAGTCGAATCGGTGTGAAAATCGGTTCTTGGTCGACAATCCCAGTGAGCCAGCAACAGGGCCGCCTTGGAGTCGGACGGATCGCCGCGGTAGCGCACAATCACATTCACCAGCGGCGTATCCACCCCGGTATACGGATCGGTAAACATGAACGCCTGGGAGTCTATATCCAGACCAAGGCTGTCGAAATACTCGTAGAAATAAGTTCGGCAGTTGGACCAGGCCTGGGTTCCGGGGACTCGCGGACCAAAAGCCACCTGTTCCTTCAGATATTCGTACGCTTGATCGCCGTCGAATTCCGGCGGCGTGATATCGTTGCTACATCCGATGCACGCCAGGACAAACGCGAACGCGATAAGCAACTGTAGACCTTTGATTGACATAGCGTCAATTTGGCCGGGTACCTCGGGCAAGTCAATTGAAAAGATGTTAGAATCTGATCTCGGTCCAGATCTGGATTTCCCGGGTGTGACTCTTCTTGTTGAACTTGGTATCGGTGTTGTCCTGCCAGCGTCCGGTCAAGCCGCCCTTGATCTGCTGGCTGAAAGAATAGGATATGCGAGGCGAGACTGAGAAGAAACTCTTGTCTACGGTCACCACGAAGGGATCGCCGTTCGAAGACGTCTTCACCAAGCTGGAGTTAAAAGCTATGTTAACGTCAATGTCGACCACCGATTTGAATTTGAGGCGGCCAAAGAGCGGCAGAGCGATGCCGCCCGGGGCGCTGAACTTGTATTTGCTGGTAATCGCAATCTTCTTGTCCGTAGCATTGGTTTCGGTCTGAAGAACTCCCGTCGTGGAACTGAAAGTCTCGTTCTTGGTCTCGTTGACGGTGTAAGACCCGGAGACGGACAGAGCCCGAAAGAGTTTGAGGTTGAGTGAAAGCACCGGGTTGCGACTTAGAATCTCGCTGCGCTTGGTTATGAAGCCCCGATCCAGGTTGGCGTCCTCCGACAATTGGCGGGAGAATCCCGTTCTTGGCGAAAAGATGTTAATGAACCAGTTCAACTGTTTCTTGATGAGAGGGAAGTGCTTGAACTGTGAAATCCGAAGCGTCAGTTCCGGCCATCCGACAGAAGACTTTTCAAATTTATCCCCGACGCTCTTGATAAGATCGCGGGTTGTCGAGTTTTTGTACCCAATAGTGGTTACTATTCCCCCCAGGAACGAGAATCCGGTTCCCAGACTGTATTTAACCGACTCGTTCGAGGACGGGCTGCGGGTCGACCCGCCGATAAGAACGTTGGGGTTGGTCGTAAATCCGAGGCGGTATTTCCAGGAAGGCCGTCTCAGGACGCCGGGCACCAACTTGTTCATACTCTTGCTGTACTCATAGCTCAGGGGGCTCAGCCAGCCGGTCAGGAAACGCAGGCCCTTCAACGCCGGCTCGTAAAAGGGATCGCCTTTCACCTTCTCATCGGTCTCCACTACGCCACCGCGACGGGCTCTTCCGCCACCTGAGCCACGGCCGGTCTGTTTCTGGGCAAGAAGCGTCAAGTGTCTGAAACTACCCTTCACGGAATAGCTGCGGCTGAGGTTCGACGAACGCGTCTTGGAACTTCGGTCGTAAGTATCGGAGTAACCAGCGTTGTAGTTCCAGGTGTTGAGCAAGAAGTCGAAGGCTTTCGGATCGTAGGTGGCCCTGAACGACTGGCTGTAATTGTTCTCCAGTCCCAGTTTGGGATTGCTGAACGACAGATTGACCAGATCCGGATCAGACAAATCCCGCTTGGTATTGAAATTGTAGGACGTTGTAAGGTTCTTGAAAATGTTATAGTTCAAGTTCATCCGGCCTTCCAGAGTGCGGCTGTACGAAGAGGTTCGATTGAAGTCCTTGTCCTCCGTCACACGCATAGAGCGGTTGAACATCCCCGACCAGCGCCAGACATCGGGAAAAAGCTGGATTTTTGATTCGTGGGCCTTCTTGAAGAACGGGATTGGTTTTGTCCAGAAGAAGATCGGGATTTCCAGACCCTTGCGAATCCCCATATCAAATTCCGACCTGACGTTATAAGACTCGCCAAGCCCGTATGGGTTGTTGACCGTCTTCGAGATCGAGCGATTATATGAGAATGAGACTTTCTGCCGGTTCAACAGGCCGTTGAACAGGATGCTGCTGCCTTTGCGGGCGAACGATTCTGATATCGAGAACTTGTAAGATACGGTGCTGGACGTCTCTTCCTCCCGCTTCTCTGCAGGAAGAACGACATCCGAGTTGGTGCGCAGCAGCGGAATGCGCTCGGACTTGGCGTACGAGAAGGAAATCGGCATCCGAGCCGACCAGGAGCGCGGAAGGAACTTGTGGAAGCTCAGACCGGTACCGAACGACATGTTGTTGGTCTCTTCGCCGCTACCCAGGTTGTTTGAGGAACCGCCTCGCGTGGCCTGTGACAGTCCGCGGAAAAAAGCGTCCTTGTGCTCATAAGAAAAGTTGTATGTAATCAGGTCGGCCATGGAACCTGTGACCGCAACTCTGGCGGCCGTTCCCACGTCCTTACGGACATCGGTAATCCTCAACTCGTCAAGCCAGACCTCGCCGCTGACCGGGTCTTCGCCCATATTCATCACGCCCGCTGCCAGATACTGGACCTCGTTTATATTCGGTATTCCCTTGACGCGATAGGGGAAATCCGTAACATCGATACTGTCCAGAGGGTTCGCGCGCGCCTGCATGGCCGAGTCCTTCAGGGCCGTGGCGATGTTGAAATCCATATCGACGAAGTTGTCTTGCGCCCAACCCGGCTTCACGTACGACTGATACTCATAATAGTTGGAGCTGTCCCGGCCTAACCTCAGGAAGAACAGAACGGAGTCGTCCGCAGCTTCGACGGTCGTATCGCCGTGCACATACATCTCAATGCGACGATAGCCCGAGTAAGCCTCGGTCGAGATCAGGTCCTTGGTAGCGATGCCAACGTCGCCCTGCTCAAGGCTGTCGAATATCAACGCGAGACCACGTTGTGCCTCGGTGACACCGGTGGTTTTGTCCTCGTAGGCTTCGACTCCGGCCGGCGGGCTGAACGTATTGTCTTCCTCGCTGACCGAAGCAACATAGAAATCACTCGTGGTATACAGCGTATCCGGCGTCAGCAGAGTATCGCGCCAGTTAGACTGCACGAATCCCCAGTCGGCGATCCAGACCGAGTCGATATTTGCCAACGAATCCAGTCCGGGTGTCTCAGCCTCGAACCAGACTCGAACGTGAGAAACGTCGGCCCAACTGACGGGCTTGCTCTCATCATTAGTCAGTGTATCCACGATACCGGGCTCACGAATGGGAACTCGATACGTGTGCCAGCCGTTCTTTTCCGAGTTTTCAACCAGGAAATCGTTTGTTTCCAGTGTGTTCAGGGGCACCGTGACGGTCAGATAGGCACTTGATTCTTCGAAAGTCGTCTGACCAATATTCTCTTCATCCCGTTGGCCACGCACGGGGTCATCGACCCAGTTTCCCTCGGTGCCGTTCTGCCAGGCATAGTGCATGTAATGCCACTCGTCCCCGACTTGGCTTTCTATCAGTTCCCAAACGGAGTCTGACACCGGCGGCCGGTTGTTGTTACCCGGGAAACCTTTGCCATAGCCTTCGAACCACCAGTTGTCCCCGGCCGGGTCAGGGTTGGAAGTGCCGCTTCCACACCCCCCCACCTCATCTTCGTCGGGCACGTGATCCAGTCCGATATCTTGCAGGCTGTCCACCGCCGGGTCGTCTGCGATCCCCTCGAAATCAGGATCTCCGTCACCATCAATGTCTTCGCTCACCAAACCGAAGTCGAAATGGAGGGTACCCTTTCCTCCCTTCGCCCTGATCTCAAACAGCTGCACTCGGCTGGCATCGACCCGGCTGCCAAAATAGCGCATGATGCCGCCCCACGACCGGGTCGGCTGCAAAACACCGCTGCAACTATCCGTTGCAGCCAGGCTGTCGGCATACCCGTGGGGCCTGAAAATGAGCCGGAGTGGAATCAGGCTGCCTTCGCCCTGGGCCGTCTCCGCGGTGTACACTGAGTCCCGCCTGATGGCCGGTGGATTGTGCCAGAGCATGGTTCCCCGCTGATACACCTCGGTTGACCTGGTGATCGGCAGAGGCTCGGAAGAAAGGGTCCAGTTGGTTCGCGGAATACCCAGCGAGAGGTGCTCGACTGCCGACTCGAAATCATCAACGTAAGCGGCGCCATCAACGTTTGGATTCGGCCGCGACTGGGCTATCTCGGCCGTCACCTGCAACCGCGAGTCTACTTCAGTGCTTATCAACGGAAGAGCGTTGACCATCTTGGTAAGGAAGTTCGGTTTGAGAGCAAAAGAGACGTCGAAGTCAAGAACCATTGCCTTGGCCGTTTCCTGCCCCACTCTAGGCTTGCGGTCCTGAGCCTTATCAGACTTGTACAGGATAGTTGAACCGAACTTCAGATCCCGGCTGTACTCGTATTCCGCCCTGAATCCCAGAAGAGTCTTCTTCTGAATCGCCAGGAACGGGGCATACTGGAATTCGACCTGGACATCGGCGTTGGGGTCCGTCGCCTCGTCGGTTAGAAGCGTCACCTGGCCAAAATCGTACTGAATGTTGTAGTCAGTACCTCTTGTCAGGGGAACACCGTTTAACGTAACGACTTCGGAACCCTCAATAACATTGGCCCGCCCCAGGCGAATCACCGAGGTGCGCGCTTTGGTCGACATCCGAATGAAATACTCACTATTATCGGTCTTGTCTTTAACGGAAATGTACTCATAGATGTTGGGCAGCTTCACAGCCAGCTTGGAGGTGGAATCGGCCGGTGTCCTATAGTAGGACGTATCGCTGTTGAACGGCTCGCGCGAGGGGAAAATCACAAGGCCCCAGTCCGAACGGAAAACTGCGTCCCGATCGTCCAGCAGCTTGTCGGGAGTCTTTATATCAGAACCGTTTTTATACTGGTCAAGCCCGAGAATCTCCATGTATTGCCCCTGGCTCTCGCCCAAGGCAACCTGGTAATCGAGGTTTGAAGAGCTGGCCTCCTTACCATCCAGCCCTTTCAATACATTGATATCTATGTCCTTGATGTCTACACCCTTGGGGATTGAATAGCAGTTGCGCCACATGAGAGCCCAGGTCGGATCTGACGGTCTCCAATGATCCTCGACGGCGCGAAGGTACTTGAGGGTGTCCACCGTGTTTCCGTTGGAACCGATTTTGCGATCAACACCGGCGGCGGTGGTAATCTCCATGTATACGCCCATGGCGTATCGTTTTTGACTGGTGAAGACAATGGCCGGGCCCCTCTGTCCGCCGTAGTACAATTCAAATCCCTGCTCAACGGCCTTTACTTTCAGTGAATCCTGAGCCCCCGGATTCACCGTCGGGTCCAGCGGATCGGGTATCATTCTCACGCTGCGCGCAGCCACCTGCTCTGTAACGTCTTTTTCCTGTTCCCAGACTAGTATGTTGGTAACGGTGTCACCAGGGTTCAACCCCAGGTCGAATATACGCCCCTCAGCGTAGCCGTAATCGCGAGTGAACTGGGAATTCTCTTCGCCGGTTGCCGAAATCTTGGCCGATTCCGAAGATCCCTTCTCCTGGGATGCAATGGCCGTCACGCTCAGATTGCCGAGTTGTGCCTGCGCCTTGAGGCCGAACAACCCCCTGATGTTCGATCTGTAGCCAACAAACCGGGTATTCGGAAGACTCAGCGTAGTATTCCCGGCTTCTATCGTCTTAAGGATGTCGTCGTCATCGCCTTTGTACCTGAGTATCAAACGGTTGGCCAGCGGAATGTCGGTCTGGTTGTCCTGCGACACCTTAACGGTAATCTTACTTCCGATCGTCCCCGTGATCTCAAAGCGCGACAATTGTTCCATGTTGAGAGACGGGAATTTGCTCTGTTGGGCAATTCCTGAACCCGAAGCATCGTCCCATTGTGAGCGACCTGAGAAAGTAATCCTGCGATAGCCGGAGACGCGAAGGTTGGCGCCGCCTTCGCCGAACACGCGGTCAAATCGTTTGGGAAGAGCCACCCCGATAGACAGTCCCGAGCGTCTATTCCCGGTCCTCGCGGTTTCGAGCGACCGGGCCATAAGAGATTGTTTGCGCTGCACTTCCAGCGCCCGTGTGCGGAATTTGAGATATTCGTCAACATCCACCGAGACCGGCACGAGTTCGTGGTCGCCTTTGTAGAAGCTGGTGCGGAACCGGAGGGCCCGATTCTCATGATCTCCCTCACCTGTAGTCGGATTAAAGAGCAGAGAGGGACTGAGCACCGCCATGGACATGGGGTACATAGCCGCCGATAAGCGGTTCGGGTGGTCGGTGAAACGGGACACCGACGACGGTGAGTCTTCTAGTCTGGCCTGAAAGCCTATCCCCGACGACTTGGCAGACGTCGAGAGGCAAGGCAGAAGCAGTAGTGCCAGCAGGAACAGGTTTTTTTTGTTTTTCAGAACGCTCACAACCAATCATCTATTGGCGGTTACGTTGATACCGTTAGAAATCAATCGATAAGCGTTCTCCTTTCAAAAACTGCCGAGTTGCCGGACTTCTTCCTGGAGTTCTATCCCAAACCGATCGAAAACTCTTTTTTTCATCATATCGGCCAGTTGCCGGATATCCTTTGAACTGGCGTTCCCGGAGTTGACGATGATATTGGCGTGTTTGTCGAAAACCGAAGCGCCGCCGACCCGGAGCTCCTTGGCGCCCGCTTCTTCGAGAAGACGCCCCGCCGGAAGCTTGCCGTGCTCCTCTTTCGGGTCCGGGATATTCTTAAAAAAACAGCCGGCCGAACGCCCGCCGGTGGGGTGTTTACCCTCGCGAGCAGCAAGTATCTCGTCCACACGGGCTTGTATGACCGAAGAATCACCTTCGGTCAACCCAAAACGGGCAGAGATGATAACAAACCGGTCATCCTTGAGGGCGGAGTGTCTATACGCAAAACCGCAGTCATCGGCGGTCATAGTTTTGATCTGCCCGGAGTCATCGACAACTGTAATCCTGGTAACTATTGCCCCTATTTCCCCGCCAAAAGCGCCGGCGTTGCCATACACAGCACCTCCAACGGTCCCCCAGATGCCGGCCGCAAACTCAAGACCGGTCAGCGACGAGGCCGTGGCAAGGTCCACCAGGGCCATCAGATCTTCTCCCGCACCCGAATCGACTTCGGTCTCCGAGGTTTTCTGTAGTCCGGTGACATCCATCTTGATTACGATCCCGTCGAAACCTTCGTCCGAAACAAGCAGGTTGGAACCGCTGGCCATGACAAAACAGGGGATTTTGAGCCTCTTAACGGCTTTGATCGCTCGCACCGCTTCATCGGCCGACCCTACCGACACAAAATACCTGGCACGGCCGCCCGTCTTGAAGCTGGTAAGGGGAGCCAGAGCTCGAGAAAACTCCAGATTGGTGCCAAAAGCCTCCAAGAGGGCAGACATAGGTATATTGGTGCTAACTTGTGATTGATCAGCCATTTTCATCGGATCAAATATACCGGAAACTGCGCCCAAATCAAGGCAAAAACAATCCTCCGGGGCGTACTTCGCCGGTCTTCTTCCTCTGTCTATTATACTATCCAGAAGCCGTTTAGGCGGATAGTTTTTTGTACCAATGGAGCTTCTACTTCTCGGATTCATCCGCCGGCGGATCATCCTTCTTCTCTTCTGCAACCGGTTCGCTCTCGGCCTCTGTCTTCGCGGCCTCGGTGGGCTTGGGATCGGCCGGTGCATCCTCTTTTTTGACCTCTTCCACGTAGTTCATCCGGAGGTCAAAGAGAAAATGGTCAAGCATCTTCTTTTCATCATCGGTTAGATTACCGTCGGTCTTCTTCTGGAGCATTTCCAGCATATCAATGCTGTTTTTGGCCATATCCAGATTGCGCTCGATTTTTCCGGACAGCTGCGAAATGGTCTTCCCCATATGCTGCATGGCGGCGCTGTGCAGCGAAAAAGCGAGTTGGTAGAAGTTGATATCGTAGGCATCGGTTTGATCGGTCATGGAATTCTCTCCGTTTGGCGGATGTCGGTTATAAGCCTCAAGCTTCAGCCACCACCGAGGTAAACCCGGCGATCCTCAGCCGAAGCCCGCAGATATTTATAAAGGGCGCGGTGTTGGTTGTCAAGCCTGTCCCTGTCGGCGAACAGTTCCTCCAGCAGCTTTCGACCGGCCTCCAGTAGATCCCGATCGCGCCAGAGATTGGCCGTTCGCAGCTCCGGCAAGCCTGACTGACGAACGCCGAAAATCTCTCCCGGACCTCTGAGCTGAAGATCGGCCTCGGCAATCTGGAACCCGTCCGTCTGACTTACGAAATACTCCAATCGCTGCCGAGCAATCTCCGACAAGGGCGTGTGAGCAACAGCTATCACCGTCGCCTGTTTACCGCCACGCCCGACTCTGCCTCTCAGTTGGTGCAGTTGGGCCAGCCCGAATCTCTCGGCGTGCTCGATCACCAGTAACGTGGCTTCGGGATTGTCGATTCCAACTTCGATCACCGTCGTAGCCAACAAGAGATCGATCTCGCCCTCCCTGAATCGGGTCAGGATGGCGTCGCGCTCTTTCGGTTTGATCCGCCCGTGGACCATGGCGAGGCGAACGTCCTTGAGGCTGCCCTGTGACAGTTCGGCAAAAGCGTCCTCAACGTTCTCCAGTTCAACCTGGTCGGACTTTTCGATCAACGGATAAATCACATACCCTTGCCCGCCCTTTTTCACTTCCTCTCTCAAGTAAGTGAACAATTGGTCCTGGATATCGCTTGACCGCCAGTAGGTCTTGACCGGCTTTCTCCCCGGCGGCATCGTCTTAATGGTTGATATGTCCAGATCACCGTACAGCGTCAGGGTGAGAGTCCGGGGGATCGGCGTAGCCGTCATGACCAGCAGGTCGGGGTCCTCCCCCTTGGCGTACAGCTTGCCCCGTTGCTCTACTCCGAATCGGTGCTGTTCGTCTATGATCACGAGGCCCAGCCTCTCGAACGACACATAATCGTAGATCAACGCGTGGGTCCCGAACACGATGTCTATCTCTCCCGAACCGCAGCGCTCGCCGACCTTTTTCCTCTGGGCGGCCGTCAGACTTGCCGTAAGCAGGGCGGTCTCGACGCCGACCTCGGCCAGTCGAGGTTGCCAGTTGCGAAAGTGTTGTTCGGCCAGGATTTCGGTCGGGGCCATGAAGGCGGTTTGGAGTTGATTCTCGGCGGCGCAGAGGGCCGCAAGAACGGCTACTACCGTTTTGCCACAGCCGACATCGCCGTGGAGGAGTCGAGACATGGGATGTTGCCCCTGGAGGTCTTCCAAAATCTCCTTAGTGGTTGCCTTCTGATCTACGGTCAGCTCAAACGGCAGCGCCTTTCGGAAACCGCGCAGCCTCTGCCCCGGCGGATCATACGAGTGCTTCTTTGTTGTCGCTTCTTTCTTACCCTTGTTTCTGAAAACCCGGTATTGCAGCCCGAGGAGTTCATCAAAAGCCAGGCGCCGGCGGCATTGTTCAATCTGGTCCCGATTGTCCGGATAGTGTGTCTTGGCGATGGCCTCATGGAGATCGGCAAGGTCGTGCTCACGACGGACCGTCGCGGGCAGGTGATCGCCAATCCTCTCGGTCAGGTGTTCGAATATGAAACTCGTGATCTGGCGCATTCCCTTGCTACCCAACCCGACCTTGCTGAGCTCCGAAGTCTGCGGATAAACGGGAATGATGCGCCCGGCGTGAACCATTTGATCGGAGCAATCATCAAGCCGCTCCATATCCGGGTGGACGATCTGCAAACCCTGAAAGTATCCCACCGTGCCCGTGGCGGCAAACTTCTGCCCTTTCTTGAACATCCGCTCCCAGTACTTCACCCCGCCGAACCAGAGCAGGATGATGTTGCCGGTGTCATCTCCGAGGATAACTTCATATCGCCGTCCCTTGCCGTAGAGAATCCCGTGGGCCTTGACCTCGCCTACAATTGTCGCCGTCTGGTCGACTTTCAACTGGCCGATAGGCACGACGTTGGTGCGGTCGAGATAATGGCGCGGAAAGTAATAGAGCAGATCACCGACCGCACTTAACCCGTGACTGGCGAGGACTTCGGCTTTCCGCGGGCCAACCCCTTTAACGTACTGCAGGGGCGAATTTAGCTTGAGTTCAGGCACGTTTTCATTCTGCCTGATTTTGGGACCGGAGTCAATTACAAACTGGCCCCCGACAGTCACATAGCCACCCCGGCAAGCCTATTTACAACCAGAGAGAGATGTGGTATTATTCGGGCGGAAGAGGATGTCGTCTGGTGGCGGTCCCGGCCTTCAAAGCCGTGTGGGGGGCAATTGTATTGTCCCCGGTGGGTTCGATTCCCACCCCTTCCGCCATAATGGAGCCCGTCGCTGTATCGGACTTTCACCGCGCTTTCCACCTGTATCAGCCGCCCACACCTGCAGACAGAGCTCCCGTCGGGCTCAGTTAAGAAAGGAACGTCCTTGAAGATAAAGGAGCAGCGACATGAGAACTTTCGTCCTTATGACCAAGCTGACGCCGGTGGTGTCGGCCAAGCTGAAAGACCGCGAAGAACTCGGGGCGGCATGGCTTGAGGAAGTCCACCGCAAGTGCCCCGAGGTCAAGTTCATCGCCCACTACGGCCTTCTGGGCACATTCGATTTCATGGATATCTACGAGGCGCCCGACGAGGAGACGGCGGCCAAGGTATCGATGATCAGCCGGGCCAACGGCGCCGCTATGGCGGAAAGCTGGACGGCTATACCGTACAAACGCATCATTGAGTTGGCCAAAGAGATTTAGTCAACGGCGCGGTGCGTCAACGGCGCGGTGCGTCAACGGCGCGGTGCGTCAACGGCGCGGTGCGTCATCGACTTTGAGTTCCGGATCGACGTGGATTATCACACGGGTGATATCGGCGAAATTGTCGAGAAGCGAATACTTGACGTTGCGGGCAATATCGTGTCCTTCGCGAACGGTCAAATCCGGCTCAACCACAATATGTAGTTCGGCAAAAATCTGGGGTCCGGAATGACGCGCTCGAAGATCGTGCACCTGAAGGACTCCGTCGACCTCGCGAGCCTTTGACAGCATCTGGGCCAGGATACCTTTGTCGGGGGCGGTGTCGGACAGTTCCTTAAACGCCTCCCAGACCAAGCGGATACCAACTTTCAAAATGAAGATCGTTACCAGCATGGCCGCGTAAGCGTCTGCCAGGTACCAATCCGGATTGATGTACGTGGAGCCAACTCCAACGAGCACGGCTATCGAACTGAGAGCGTCGGTTCGATGATGCCAGGCGTTGCCAATAAGCGCCGGGCTCCGAAGGCGCTTTCCCACCGCCAGGGTGTACCAGTAGAGGGCCTCTTTCAGGACAATACTTATAATCGCGGCATAAACCGCAAACAGGCTTGGGATGGAGCTCTCCTGGGAATACACAACGTTCAGGGCGTTATATACCAGCCCCATGCCAACCAGGATAAGCAGCAAGCCGACAATCATACTGGAGATGGTTTCGATGCGGGCGTGTCCGAATTGGTGGTCCTCGTCCTCTCGTTTCCGCCCCCACCTCAGCCCCAGAAGGACCACGAAATCGCCAAAAAGGTCAGATATCGAATGGATACCATCGGCGATCAGCGCCTGCGACCGGCTGGCCAGCCCCGCCCACAGCTTGAACACTATGAGAATAATATTGACGGCTACCCCTACCCAGGTAACGCGAAAACCCGCCTTGAGGTTGGCCAAGCCCTGTGAGCTGTTGTTAAGATTGCCGTCTGACATAGCGCTCATGCTGGAATGATGAACAATCGCAAATCAAAAATCAAGGATTGAAGGGAGGCGTGCGGCTCACATCGATTGTACAGGCATTTTCTGGGGATCGCCGACAAGTATCTGTTCCCGGATCGTATAAGCTTCGGCAAACGTCACGCCGACCATCTGGCCCAGATGCCGCGAACGGGCAAACATCAGGTCATAGATGTTGATGCCCGGCGAAAAGACACCGTCCCCCGTAGACGCCGTAAGATCGTTGAGGCTGAATCCAGCCTTCATCTTCTCCTTCAGCTCCTGCGAGTTGCCAAACTGCGACTCGTAGGCTGCGATGGCCTCGATCTTCTGCTCAAACTCCGCGCTGATGTCCACAAGGAAGGAATAGTCCGTATTGCGGAAGTACGAGACATAGATGATCTTACGGGGTCGAAACGGCTCCCCCGGAACGTCGAGCTTCTTCAAACCCGCGAGGAAACAGGCGTCGTAACTCAGACGGCTGCACGCCAGATGATCCGGATGACGTTGTTTCCAGTGCGGCAGGATTACAAGTTCCGGTCTCACCTCCCTGATTACTCCGGCGATCTTCAGCTTGTTTTCGTGAGTGTATTCAACGGCCGAATCAGGAATCTCCAGATTCCCCCGGTAAATGAGTCCGAGCGCTTTGGCGGCCGCCGCAGCTTCGCGGGCACGATCCTGCTCATTGCCGTACGTCCCCATCTCCCCGACCGTCAGATCAAGTACGCCGGTTCTTCGCCCCAGGCGAGCCATCTTGATGAGAAGCCCGCCGCAAGTGATCTCAGCGTCGTCAGGATGAGCCGCAATCGCCAGAACGTCCAGATCGGTGGATTCAGCCATTGAGAACTTCTCCATAATAGTTTTCGTACTCAGAGACAATGTTCTCGGCGTTGAATCGTTCCAGCGCTGAAGCGGCGGCGTTTTTCTTGAACTCCGCAAGCCGCCTCTTGTCCTTCAACAGAGCTACGGCCGCCCTCGCCATGCTGGCAGTATCGCCGACCGGCAGTAGATAGCCGTTCTTGAAATCATCCACGACTTCCATCAGACCGGTGCCCAGAGAGCCGACAACCGGTACGCCGCAGGCCAGAGCCTCGAGCGCGGCCAGACCGAAAGACTCTTCTTCCGAAGGAATCAGAAACAGATCGGAACACGGCAGGACGGCTTCCACCCGCGTCTGGTTGCCCAGAAATATCACACGGTCGCCAAGTTTCTTCTTCTTGATTTGCCGACGCGCGAGAATCGTGTCGGGGCCTTCGCCGACCAACAACAGCCGCGACGGCAGCTCCAGCGAGATCCGCTCGAAAATGTCTATCACATCCAGCGTCCGCTTGACCGGTCGGAAGTTTGAAATGTGTGTGATCAGGAATTCATCGTCGCCGACAAACTCAGATCGACAGCATTGCCTGGTACTCGGTTTGAATCTCTCGGAGTCGAAGAAATTGTGAATCACCTTGATTTCTTTTGTCGTCTCGAAAACTTCGCGAGTCTCATCGGCAAGGTAATTCGACACCGCCGTAATGCCGTCCGAGGCATCGATAGAGAAGCGCGTCATGTCGTAATACGAAGGGTCGGCGCCAACCAGGGTGATGTCTGTACCGTGCAACGTGGTAACAATTTTGGGGATCTTATCGTTGCGACCCTTGAGAATCTCGCGAGCCAGGTAAGCACAGGTGGCGTGCGGGATAGCATAGTGCACATGAAGGATATCCAGATCAGAGTTACGCGTCACCTCGGCCATCTTCGCGGCCAGGGTCAACGTGTACGGCGGAAATTTAAACAGAGGATATGTTGTTGTCTCCACGCCGTGATACATCAGGTTGGCCTGATACTTGTCCAGGCGGAACGGCAGGGCGTACGATATAAAATGCACTTGATGGCCGCGCACAGCCAACTGCTGTCCCAGCTCCGTCGCCACAATGCCCGACCCCCCGGCCGCAGGATAACAGGTAATGCCGATATTCATTTATGAAGGGTACTCCGAAAGGCTGATGAGTTGATGGGCGGTTTCTTCGCTGTCGAGCCGTTCCAGAAGATACGGCACGATACCGGTTCCGTAACGCGACAGGAAATAGGTGATGTTCAGCGCCCTCTCCTGAAAACCGCGATTAGTATAAAGCGAGTGATAGAGGCGATAGATTCGATCGCGCGTCGCCTGACTCTTCTTCTTGTGAGAGGAAAAGACCTTGCCTTCAAACGCTTTCAGATTGAAATCTATCTTACCCTGTATCTGCTGACCGAACTTCTCAAGTTGAGGATCAAAAACCAGAGCTTCCTCCCGAAACGCCTTGAGCTGACGCTCGATGGATCGTCGTAACACGCCAAAGTCTTTCTCCAGTTCGGCCGGAAACGTCCGCGCCAACACCCTGTTGATGATCTGTTCGATGTCGCCGGCCAGCTCCTCGAAATCTATCGCATACTCGTCCAACTGTCTTTCGAACCGGCTCTCGACTATAGACAGCGTGGCCCGCGCCTTGTGATAGGGAGCGGGAACATTGAACAGACCAAACAATGGGTTGAGCTGAGCGAGATAGGCGATCTCCGCGGGTCCGCACTTCTGAGAAACGACCGGGAACAGATAGGACTGCAACACGGGCCGCGTTATGACATCGGGAGAAAATCTCTCCGGATGGCGGTCAATGAGGTCTTTAATCTGATCGGCGTCCAGCGTCTCCTCCCCTACAATAAAGGAATCGCCTTGCCTGACAACGGGCCGCCGACCTTCCGAGTTATAAAACAAGTGCGTGGAGTCGTCCTTCTTCTCCACCTGGATGTGATAGCCAGCGGTTTCAATCTCCCGATTCCGAGCCACCAGCGCGTCGTGCATGTCCGCCTGCTTATCGACCAGATCTCTGAAAAACGGCGCGGCGTGCTGTTTTGTCTCGGAGTCCCCCGGTGAGAAGAATATTAGTCCGGTTTGATCGGTTATGCCCGCCATGAAACGTCCGAAAGCGCTGACAAACGTATCCGCCGGCGTATAAGCTCGATCTATCAATTCGTACAGACGATCCGTGAAGTCCGTCTGCCCCAGGTAGTCCCCCAGTTGCTCACGAACGCGATTGAGTTCATCCCGGTCGGAGAATTTTGTCTCGGCCGTGGGCCATTCCTTGTCGGGCGTCGTTTCATAAGCCATGCGACAGGGTTCACCCTGACGATTGAGCACGAACGTGTGGTTAGCCTCCTCGAAATCGTGATCGTCGCCGGCAATCCAGAAAATCGGTATGACCGGCCGGGCCAATTGCCGGGAATATAGATCGGCGGCTTTCACAACCGCCAGGGCCTTTATGAGCGTCAGCAGCGGGCCACCATACAGCCCTGCCTGCTGCCCGGCGAAAACACACAGCGTGCGTTCGTCCAGGAGTTTGTCGATGTTTACGAAAGTCTCCGCCGAGGAGTTGTAAAGGCTGTTCTGCTTGCGGAGTATCCCGGCCAGCTTCTCCCGGTCGTAGCGACGGCGCTCCACGGCCGCGGCCGCCTGCTCGATGTCAGGGGCAGCAAAATACCCGGCAGCGGGTCCACGCCCGGCCAGCACATCCAGATATATGCGCGTGTAACCGAGATGGCTGCCGGCAGCCACGAGTTTGTTTGGTGCGGTAGTGGTTTCTTCCATCATCAGTTTTGTCATCCGGGTCCAACTCCAGGTTAGCCGATCACAGGGATTTCCGCTATCACATTATCCCCTGCAACGTTGTTATCCCTGGAGGGTTTCCGACAATCTTCACGGTCCGACGGCTCTTTCGAGGATGTTTCCGAAGGTTACGTGACGGCCGGGCAGGTTCCCCTTGTCGAGACGGTCGGCGGACGGGTTCAGAGCCAGTCTTTCTTTTTGAAGAAGACAATCATTCCGATCATAATGCAGAGCATTACACCCAGAGCGACAAAATACGCGTACTCATGACCCAATTCCGGCATAAACTTGAAATTCATCCCCCACAGGCCTACCAGGAAAGTCGGGGGAATGAAGAGCGCCGTCAGCAGCGTCAGGACCTTTATGATTTCGTTAGTTTTGGTCGAAACTTTCGAATAATACACTTGCAGCGATGAGTTCACGATCTCCCGATGAGTATCAGCGGTTTCGTTGACCCTCACGAGGTGATCGTGAATGTCAGAGAAATAGGCCGTCAGGCTCTCGGAGACTAAATCAAAACGCTGGCGTGACAGTCTGTATACTACTTCTCTCTGAGGTCTTACAATCCGTTTCAACTCAACGATGTCCCGTCCCAGCGTGTAGATCGACTTCAGCGTGTCCTGATCGAAATCGCCGAGGACGTCCTCTTCGATCTGATCGCTTTCGTATTCAAAAATGTCCATCGTGGCGTTATAATTGTCTACCAGAGCGTCGATCACGGCGTGAAACAAATAGTCGCTGCCGTGGGAAATAACCTTATCTCCCCTCTGAACCCGGCTGTACAGAAAGTCGAAAATGCGATGCTCGTCGTAGTGGACGGTCACCAGCGCGTTTTTGCTCAGGAAGAAATCCAGCTCGGAAATCTTGAGACCTTCCTCGCGCCCGATGTAATCCACCAGGTTGAATACGAGAAAGAGGTAGCGCTCGTAGTCGTCTATCTTGGTCTGCGACTTTTCCGAAATAACGTCTTCGATTGCCAGAGGGTGGAACTTGAAATCGTGGGTCAGAACGTAAGACTCTTCGTCGGTCGGCTTGCACATATCGACCCAGAGAACCGAGCCCTCGGCGGCAATCATGCGGTCAAAGTCGGCGATGCCCTCGATGACCTTGACACCTTCGTCGGGAAGGAAGTAGAAAGACTTGATCATACTTTCTGTTTCTCCTCTTCCTCTTCGATGTAAGCGCCTTCCTCATCGATCTTGTCGATAATCAGATCTTCAGCCTGATCCGCTTTTATGTCGCTGATGGACAGCTTCTCCTGGCGCAGGAAAAAAGCGCCGTAGACGAAAACCGGGAGAAGATCCATGAGGTGAAGGGCCAGCGCAAACAGGACGGCATCGGACCGTCCGACCGAAAATGCGGCCAACGAAGTTGATACTGCAAACTCGAAAGTACCGGCGTTGCCGGGGGTGATGGGAATCATCAGCACAATCGTGTTGACAATCATAACCACCGCCGCCGCCGCAAACGGCAGTTCCAGGCCAAACGAACGCATCAGGAACCAGACAACCAGCATATGAGCGGTCCACGCCAACAGCGAATATACCATAGTACCGAGCATATGCTGGCTCGAGCGCAGCATATCGATACCCTTGGTAAACGAGCGAATGAATTTCTTTATGGTAATATACAAACCGGGCCAGCGCCTGCGGAAACAGCGCTCGCTGCAGGCCTCGACGTTCTCCTGAAAATGGAGAATCAGGTAAAAACCCAGCAAGGCACCCAGGGTGACGCCCGAAACCACGAAACTGAGATAACGATAGTTCTCAGGAAAGACAAATGCCAGGGACGTGAGGAACATGAAAATAACAAGGCTGATGGCGTCAAAAAGGACTTCGAGAACGATTGTCGAAAAGACAAACGTCTTACGGAGGTCCTCCTTGCGGGAGAACAGAATAACTCGGCCTACCTGACCGGTAAGGACCGGCATGATGATGCTCAGAACCGTCCCGGTGGAATACAACGTGACGGCACGTGTTTTGGTAATGCGCTTCTGTTTGGAGATGATAGTGCGCCAGCGCAGCCCCTTGAAATACATGAAAATGAACGCCGAGACCACGGCCGGCAGCAAATAGTACAGGTTAACTCGCTCGGCCAGTGTCTGGAGTTCGGACAAACGGATGTCCTTGACGCAGAAGGCCAGCAGGGCTATGCCTATCAACGCTCCCCAGAACTGTTTATTCTTCAAAAACGTGGCCATAAACGCTTCCGCGAGTTTACACTAATCTGCCAAGATAGAAGGTTGCAAAGAAGGTGTCAATCAAATAAGATCGGGGCAAGTCGCGTAAGTCGTTAGATGACAGCGACTAGGTCTTTCTCGATCCATCCGCGCCGCTTATTTTCAAACAGCACGTTGTAGAATTCACCGGTTTCGTCCAGGATTTCCACTACCAGACCGGGCACGGCGTCAAGTTCCTTGTCGGATAGCAGCGAGGGTCCCGTACGTACTACCGCCTCCTGAGCGATAACTACGGCCATAGGCGTACGATAGTCGTTATCGTATTTGACCGTCGTAAGAAGGCTAAGCGTTACGACGACAATGAGAGCCACCGTGAGACCCGACCGGACCACCAAGCCGCGAACGTTCAACCCGAAACGCATAGTCAACAGAACGAACAGCAGAATGAAAAAACCTGAGGTCACCCAGGCAAGGAAGTTGAGATCGTAAGGTTCAACTATCGCCCCGAACAGGCTGCTTATCGGGTTGAGTTTAACGCCTTCCATCTGCACCGAGGTGAAGCGACGAGCAAATTCCAGATTCCCGACAATATCTTCATCGTCCGGGTCTAACCGGCGAGCTTTGTGGTAGTACAGAATAGCCCGCCCCAGGTCACCGTTACGGAAATAGGCGTTGCCAAGATTGAAATACAGCGGTGCCGACTCCAGCCCCTTGCCGACGACATCACCGTAAACGGCGACGGCACTGTCGTACTGTTTGGCCTCGAACAGTTCGTTGCCCTGACGAAAGAGTTCGTCGGTCGACTGAGCTGTCGCCGATCCCAGGGAGATCAATACAAGCAGGGTTGTGCACAGAATTATCTTGACTGTCAAAACTTGATCCCCTCCATTCGCACCATGATGTCCTCTGCCTGCTTCAACGTCTGGTCAATGTCCGCCTGGCTTACGGTCGAGGGAGCGAAACGGGCAAAATCACAATTATGGAGAAACGCCGTCGTATCTTCGATCAGTTCCTTCGCGGCGGCCCGCCGGCTCAGAAGACCGGAGACCTTGTCGGTGGTGAGGCCGTGAGGCGAAACGTTCAGTTTATCTGCGATGTACGAAACGACTACCTGACAGCTCTCGGAATAGAACTCCTCGGCGGACTCCAACCGGGCCAGCTCCTTGGCTTTCGTCAACCGTTTGCGCGCCTGCTTCGAGGCACCTCGTGCCCGGGCGTAGCCGACGTCTCCGGCCAGTTTTTCACGGCGCACGCGCACCAATACGGTCGCCACCAACAGCAGTACCGACGCGGCGTTGACCGCCACATACAAGGCGCTGTGCTCCAGGATGCGGCCGACCGGTCTAAGTTCGCCGGGGTCTTCCTTGATGAAGCGAATCTCCCTTGATTCCGCCCCCAGCGTCATATCGGGACCAGCGTAAGGAACTTCGTATTCGGCCGCCGGTCCGGAAGCTTTGGTAGCTTCCAGTTTGATAGGTCGAGTTTCTACCGTCTGAAAACGCTTCTTCTCAGGATCAAAGAAACTGATATGCACAGCCGGGATCTCAAGTGAACCCGCCCGCTTTGGGATAAAAACCTCTTCGAAAGTCTTGGTCCCGCCTATCCTGTCCTTGGGCTTGGAGACGCTCTCACTGCTGGAAGCCCGGTAGACCCGGAAATCGTCCAGCTCTGGTATGGTAGGCTCCGCAACCGATTTGATATTTCCCACGCCTCGAATGTTGATAGTCACCGTGACCGGCTGATTCACCTCGACCGTCGTTTTGTCGGCCTGGGCCGTGATCGAAAATTTGCCTATAGTCCCCGTGTAGCCCTCCGGCCGGCCTGTCTCCGGCAACGGCTTCACTTCCACTCTTATCGGATTGGAGCGGACCGTCACGTCCTTCCCGCGTCCGATACCGCCGAAAACATCAAACGGATCGCGACGTCGGCTCTGGGTTGCCACGGTAGTAGTGATAGCCGCGCGGCCTATTTGAAGCACGCCCGTCTGGGTCGGAAACAGCGCGTACTTGCGTTCCAGCACTCGATAGGTACGCCCCCCGACTTTCTGATGATAGGGGGCCGTGTTACGAAGGACTTCCGTCCAGAAACCGGTGGTCGTGGGGCCGGTGAGCGAAGGCGATCCATAGAACTGCACCGCTATGTAAAACTTCAGCGACAGCGTGACCTGCTCGTTAACGTAAGGATTGGCGTTGTCAACGGTCGCTTCAAGGAATAGATCTTTGCTCTGTCCGGTCTTGTCGCTGGCTTTCGCCTCAAGCGAAGGCGTCGAGGTTGTCCCCTGGTCGAGAACCGTCAAGGATACGGCGTTGCCCTTGTATCGCTTGTTCTGGTGCACTACCGCTATGTTGTCGATCGGATAGGATCCCTCTTTTTTGGGAAGAATCAGATAGCGATACGTGACCGAGGATTCAATCCGACCGTTGACCAAAGAGAAATTGCTTGAGCGACCTTGCGAGTACACTTCGAACATTGGCAGCGTCGGGACTTTGGGACCGGGAAGATCCTGGGTGTTGCCGGAGACGACGATTTGGAGCGTAGCGGTTTCATCGAGACCGATAGTATCGCGGCTGATGGTTACCCCGACCTGGATGTCAGGCGTGTTCTGAGCCCGGGAGGAACCGGCCGTGGCCAGCAGCCCCAGAACGAACGAGAACATCAACAATACGCCGCGAGATAGTCCGGTCGAGGACCTCATACTACCAGTCCTTCCCCGTATAGTCGCCAACGGCGACCTGACGTTTTATCTTCTTCTGTATATCCCGCTCATCGTCGCGAAGGGCGTTTAGTATGCGCTCAGCATCCTCCTTGGACATTTTCTGTTCCTGAGGTTGCGATTGCTGCTGTTGCTGCTCCTGGTCCTTCTTGTCCTGGTCGTCCTGCTGCTGATTCTGCTGCTGTTGTTGTTCTTCCTGTTCCTGCTGCTCCTCTTCCTTCTTTTCTTCCTGCTCCTGCTCCTGTTCCTGCTGTTCCTGCTGCTGTTGTTCCTGTTCCTCCTGCTCCTGCGGCTTCATCTGCTCTTTGAGCATCTTGCGAGCCAGCTCCAGATTTATCTTGGCCTCAGTGAAGTCGGGATCGTTATCGAGCGCCTCCTGATAACTGGTGATGGCGTTCTGGTAATCCTCCATCCGGTAGTACGTATTGCCGAGGTTGTAGTAGGCGCTGGTTTCGATGTCCATATCGGTGCTGTTCAGCGCGCGCGTGTATCTCTCCACGGCGTCCTCATACTTGCCTTCGCTGAAATGCACACCCGCTATATTGTAGTCCAGCTTGGGCGATTCCGGCATCTCCGTCTCGGCAATCTGGTACTGCTCCAGAGCGTCCTTGAATTCTTCGTTGCGGAAAGCCTCATTGCCCCGCGACACGGCGTCCGTCGCCTTATCGGCAAACACCGAAGTTGCTGACAACAATGCCACTATCAGCAGAACCGTATATATTCCGCAGGTTTTCTTCATACCAGCTCACTCCCGTTGGATTTCTTGCGCTCGGAGACAAAAAACTCGCCTACGATAAAAAGCAGGGCAATCAGTAACGGCCATTGAAAACGGTCGTCGAATCGCGTAACCAGCGTACCTTCAAGCTCCTTCTTCTCCAGCCTGGAGATTTCGTCGAATATCCGATCAAGCTCAATCTCGTGCGCCGTCGCATGATAGTATTTGCCGCCGGTCTCCAGGGCGATTTTCTGCAGCGTGGCTTCATCGAGTCGGGATACAACCACTTCGCCGTTCTCGTCCTTTTTGAAACCTACCTGATATCCATTACGGTTGAGAATCGGAATAGGTTCACCGACCGGACTGCCAATACCAACGGTATAGATTTTGACGCCGTCCTTGTGAGCTTCCTGTGCCGCCGCAACTGCGGAGCCTTCCTGATCCTCGCCATCGGTCAGGAGAAGCAGCACCTTGTGTTTTTTCTCCTGCTGGCTGAAGCCCCGACGGGCGGCCTCGATAGCCGAAGACAGGGAAGTCCCCTGAACCGAGACGCTGTTTTGATCCATCGCGGAGAGTAGCATCTCGGCGGCGGCATAGTCGAGCGTGAGAGGGCATTGAACAAAGGCCTCCCCTGCAAAGGCGACCAGGCCGATACGATCCCCCTTGAGACGCTCGATGATGCTTCGTATTTCCTGCCGCGCCTTACCGAGCCGATTCGGCTTCATATCCCGGGCCAGCATTGAGTTCGAAAGGTCAACTGCTACAATGATGTCAATGCCCTCACGTTCCAACATCTCCAGATGAGTGCCGAACTGTAACCGGGCTAGCGTAATGCTCACAAAGATAAGTCCGACCAGCACCAGGATTGCCTTGGTACGCTGCCGGGCGAACGATATGTAAGGGGCGTTCTTGACCAGCAACGGCAGGTCGCCAAACAGCTCCAGAAGGCGCTTTTTGCGTCCGATCGCCCAAAAAGCGAAAGCGGCCAGAAGCAACACGCCCAAAATCAGGATGAAGTTAAAAGGCTCGGCAAAACGCATTTATCTACTATATCCTTCCAAACTCAATCAACCTACGGCAGCTTCCGAAAGACGCTGTGGGCAAGAATCAACTCAAGCACCAACAGCAGAAGGCCGGCGTAGACGAAAAAGTGAAACATCTCAGTATATTGTATGTGGGCGGAGACCTTGATCTCCGTTTTTTCCAGCTCGTCTATTTCCGAGTAGATCTCCTCAAGTTCTTCCCCGGAGCGGGCGCGGTAGTACTTACCGCCGGTGGTCTCAGCTATCTCCTTGAGAACTTCCTCGTTAATCTGGGTGGGACGGTACACGTACCGTTTGCCGAAGATCGGATGATCCGTCGGGAACATGGCATTGCCGCTCTTCCCCGCTCCTATCGTGTAGATTTTGATATCAAAAGCTTCCGCCAGACCGGCCGCTGTCACGGGATCGATTTCTCCGGCGTTGTTGTCGCCGTCGGTAAGTAGCACCATTATTTTCGATTTTGACTCTGACTCTCTGAGCCGGTTTACGCCGTTGGCGAGGGCCATACCGATTGCCGTACCGTCTTCAATCACGCCAAAGTCAACCCGATCTACGAACTGCAACAGAACGCCGTAGTCCACAGTCAGAGGACATTGCGTAAAAGAGTGCCGGGCAAATACCACCAGCCCGATTCGGTCGTTCATCCGTTTCTGCACGAACTTCTTGATTTCTTCTTTAGCAACAAAGAGGCGGTTGTTCGGTTTGAAATCCTCGGCCTGCATCGACGACGACACGTCGAGCGCAATCATGATATCAACGCCTTCCGAAGTAACTTCTCGCACTTCAGTGCCCGACCGCGGACGCGCCAGGGCCACGGTGAAGAGAACTACGGCCAGGATGCGTAACGCCGGAACAATGAACCGCATCCGGTGACGGGTTGAACTGGCCGCGCGCTGCACG
>JAAERE010000551.1 GCA_024230675.1 bacterium
GGGTGTACATATATTTGTGTAGTAGAATGTACACCGATAGGGTGTACATGTATGTGTAGTATACTAGTACACTAATAGAGTGTGCAAACAAGTAATCCTGATTATGTGAAAATACGCTGAAGATACGAAATACGATAGAGATACGCCAAATAATTTCCCTATGTACTGAATATATTTTTCTGTACTGAATATATAGCGGTAATAAATAAATAAAAATCACTTCTTCAACGAATTAAAGAAGTACCTGTTGATCCTAAGAGTAAGGCCTTACAAGAGCAGATAAAGTCCCTCACAGCTCTCCTAAGGATAGAGACGCGCTACCGGACTGCCAGAACACCAGTTACAGCACGCAGAGTGCACACACACTTGCGAAAGCCGCGACAGTACACGTTCGCTGTAAGTGTTTGAGACTGCGAATTAGGAGTGACGGAAAGCCGAATTATTGTCATGGTTAGTATGAAGATAATGAGGGCCCTCATCCTGGGTTTACATTTATACCTGGCGATTGTCGCGTTTGCTCAACAGGAC
>JAAERE010000552.1 GCA_024230675.1 bacterium
ACGGCCTCCCCCTCTTCACCGTCGAGCTCAAGGTGGCGCCCGCCACCGTCAGGAGCGCGATCGTCCAGTACCAGAACGACCGCGATCCCAAAGAGCCCCTCTTCGCCTTCAAACGCTGCCTGGCTCACTTCGCCATGGATACCGACCTCGTCTACCTGACGACACGGCTCGACGGCAAGGCGACCGGCTTCCTGCCGTTCAACCAGGGCCGCGACCAGGGCGCCGGCAATCCGCCCTCGCGCACCCACTTCCCCGTTGCCTACATGTGGGAGGACGTCTGGACCCGGGACAGCGTCCTCGAGCTGGTCAAGCAATTCGTCCATGTCGTCCCGGACGAGAAGGTCGACGACAAAGGACGCAAGAAGAAGGTCCTCAAGCTCATCTTCCCGCGCTACCACCAGCGCGACGCCGTGCGCCGCCTGGTCGCCGATGCGCGCGAGAAAGGACCCGGACAACGCTACCTCGTCCAGCACTCCGCCGGCAGCGGCAAATCCAACACCATCG
>JAAERE010000553.1 GCA_024230675.1 bacterium
CGAAAAACTGAATGCGATTTGCCCCGAACTGATCACAGACTTGCTCAATGCGATTGAAGAGATCGGGAAGGATAATGAAATTCGGGCCATCCTGCTCACCGGTGCCGGTCGGGCGTTCTGCGCGGGAGGAGATGTTAAGGATCTGCTTTCTCAAACCGAAAACCCAGTGGAACTGATGGCCAACAGCCTGGAGGGAGCACGGATCATTTCCGGTATGAGAAACATGCCCAAGCCCTGGGTAGCTGCGGTTAACGGCCCGGCGATAGGAGCCGGGTGTAATCTTGCCCTCGGTTGTGATATTATAATTGCGGCCCAAAATGCCATGTTCAGCATGGCGTTTATGAATCTGGGACTACATCCCGATACCGGCGGAGTGTATCTGCTGAGTCGGTTAGTAGGCACTGCCCGGGCTTGTGAGATGATCTTCACCGGTAAAATGATCGAAGCGATCGAAGCAGAGAGAATCGGGCTCATAAATCAAGTAGTCCCACCCGAAGACCTGGAAGGTACCGCCAGAAAGATGGCGCTTCGGCTCGCCCAGGGGCC
>JAAERE010000554.1 GCA_024230675.1 bacterium
ACGGTCACGATCAACCGGTCGCCCTCGTGGAGATCCAGGGCCTTGCGCACCGGGGCGGGGAGGACGAAACGGCCACGGGCCCCGAGGGGGACCGTATAGCGTCGGGCTGTGTCGTGTTGGGCCATCGGGATAGCGTGGGACATGTCACGAGTGTACCACATCTCGACGGGCTGCGCCACCAGGCCAAGCCGCTCTTTCGCTCTATTTCAGGCGAAAACCGACCTCTCTTCGGCCGAGACTCGACAGGCCGTCTTCCGGTCCGGTGGCGGTCATCCGCAGCAGGTTCTCAGCCTGCCCGTAGGCCGACTCCGCTGTGTCCCAGTCCGCCTCCGGTCCTGCTGGGAGTCATCGGCGACTGCGGACCCTGCCCCTATATGGTGCCGGACGCATAACAAATCAGGCCATCGTTCTCGGCTCGGCGCAGCCAGCCCCAGCGCCGGTGGCGACCACGAAGCCGACCTCAGACACGGGCCGTTGGAGGCTCCGGGACCCTGTCGGAACGACGGCCTGAACCGCAATGGACTCGTCGGCCTGGTCCTGAACGCAGCCAAGGCCGACCCAGAAAAAGTCCTTGCGGCGGCCCGACAGGGTGGTGTAGGATGCGAAGCCATGGACGACGTCAGGCAGGAGCAGGCCCCAAGTGGCCGATCGCGGGCGCCGCAGGGCCATCGCCCGGAGATAGGCGAACTTTTTCGACGCCTTTGCCTCTGGCGCGGGCACGAGGCGGGCCGC
>JAAERE010000555.1 GCA_024230675.1 bacterium
TATGTTGGTTGCGTGTTCGAATCCCGCCAGACTAGCTGGAATTGAGAATAGGTGAACGTTGCACTTCGCAGTTCCCCGTTACTCGAATATAAGAGAGATCACGGTGGGTAAGGAACTTCTTTAGGCCCTTCGGACACACGGCTCGAGTTGTACTACATGAGACCGCAGTCGTTTTTTTTTTTTTTTTTTTTTTTTGGGGACAGAGTACCAGGCCCTACCGATTTATTGGGTTGTGGGTGCTTTTGGACCAGCGAAAACATGTATTCGCTGCTTCTCCTCTGAAGGGGGTATCGCACCCCCGGATGCCTCACGAGCTGTTCGGTCAACCAACCACTGCCGAGGGTCAGTTATTCTCTCAGGGGGTGAAACGTTATTTCTGCTGTAATTGAGAATAGGTGAACTTTGCATTTCTCAGTTTGCCGTTACTCGAATACACCAGAATTTGCACTGTCTAGCCAGGAATCGATCTTACGATTTCAGAACTCACTAAAAAAAAAAAAAGACGACTCCAGTGAGATTTGAATACGCCGTTGCCAACGGTGTGACCGCGAATGTATGAGCTCAGGGTTCGAATCCCGCCAGACTAGCTGTAATTGAGAATAGGTGAACTTTGCATTTCGCAGTTTGCCGTTACTCGAATATAAGAGA
>JAAERE010000556.1 GCA_024230675.1 bacterium
ACAAGCAGGGCTATAGCATAAACGCCCCAGGCGATAGTCACAAATCCCTGACCGTCGGTAAGGCTCGACAACTCCCGAAGCAGCCATAGCAGCAGGGCGGCGTGTGCGGCTAGAAGATAGATCAACCGCACCCCTTTATTCTTCATCCACAGGCCGATCCCTACCGCCACGGCCGTCACGCCCAGATCGGCGAGAGCCTGGTTGTTGATGAGTACGTCGGCGCCGAACCGCGATTGCACCAGGCGATTGCCCAGATAACCGCCTATGACGATGAAGGAAATATGAGCAGCGTTGTAGAGCGCTTCGTCGGTCCATCGACGGGCGACAAGGTGAAGGAGCGTAGCCTCGGCCGCCAGCAGGATAATCAGAAGGTTCTCCATGCTGTCGAACTGTTGGACCAACCAGCCCGCGAACGCCACATACCCTAACAGGAAATAGACACGCTTGACGTACACGTTGCCCGAAATCCACGACACCACAAGGGCCGCTGCGATAGTCAGGAGGTCTATTGCTATCTGAAGATCAAACGCGGGACCGGATGAATTGTAGTCGAACACCAGTCGAAGCATCAGCCAGCACGCCAGAACGAAAAACAACACATGCCCGCCGGCCGCCATGATTTTGTCGGATCTTCGCTGTGCGAGCAAGTGCAACACGAGGGCTTCGGCGGTTATTGCGAGTTGGAGGGTTTCCTCTTCGAACCACATGCAGAGCGCGAGCGTGAACAACACCACTGCCATGGCGCCCTGTGTATAGGCGAGGCCGCGTAAGGATTCCCAGCGACGCAACCCGTAGCACGTTCCGGCGTAGACGAGAGCTGCCCCGGCTGTTATCCATCCCCAGAGAATTTCGTTGGTGTGCGGCCAGATGGCCAGGGATATCGTCAGCGCCACCAGCGGCGTGGAAATCGAGAACATATGCACGTGTCGGTCCAGAGCGGTCGGCGTCAGAGCATTGTCGGTCCTTTGACCAAGCCC
>JAAERE010000557.1 GCA_024230675.1 bacterium
AGTTCCCGCAGCGGCTTGGCCTCGATAGAAAGAACTTCCGTCACCTCGCGACATTGAGCCGTCGAGGTGTATCTCGGCGAATCCAAAAGAGGTGACAACCCGAATAACTCCCCCGTCTCGACCTTAGATATAACCATGCTGAAATCGTCCTGCCTTGCCGGCAAACGAAGTTCGACCGCACCCTTCATCAGCATAAAGACATGTCCTGCGGCCCCATTGTAAGTGAAGACCGTTTCTTCGGCCTCAAGCTGCTTCAGAGACGAGAAACCGCTTAGCGCATGCGCCTGCTCCAGGCTGAGCGACTGAAAAACATCGTGCCCGCGTAGAATCCTGTCGATACTCATGTTACTTCTCCCTTGATACGGGTTGGTTCCGGAATATCCTAAAACTTCTCAGTGTTCCACGAGTCACATCCGGACAGCCTTCTGATAGGGCGTCGGCGCTGATATCCCGTCGGACAGTTGGATTCGATTGCTCTAAAAGGACTGCCTAAAGGTAATACGCGCCCTTGACTATTTTGGGAGTGGGTTATCCGACCGGCGTCAACACGGCCGCCCTGAAGTGGAAGGGCGGCCGTGTGAACTGAGCTGGAGGACTGAGCCTCTACGGACAGGCCGGCAAAGGGGTGAGAGTCAGAAACTGGTTGTCGATCAGCACCGAGAGATCGGTGATATCCACTCCGCCGGAGCAGTACGCCACTTTGTTGAGAAGTGGAAGCAGGCCGATTCATCTCTGGCGCTCATACAAGACGTCAGATCTCGGCTGGAGGCGCGGCCCTGATAGGACCGCACCCCAATGTCGGTCAATGTTCTAGTCTCTGATCCCTTCGGCCCTATCCCTGGCTTCGTGGAGTTCCAGTTCCGCCTCAAGAGCACGTGCGCGGGCTTCTTTGGCTCTTAATTCGTAGTAGCGCAGGTCCACTTCGTACATCTGGTGCGAATTGCCGTCATCATCAACAAACGTTATCGGAACGGCCTCAGGGTTATCGCCCGCTTGCGAGGCCGCACCAATAACCGGACCGTAGGAGGTCGGGAAAAACATCGCAGTCACTTGGACGTTGAACATGGTGTGATCACTGCAATTCTCGGTCAGATTTACCAACGCCTCCAAATGGAAGGGCACGGATCTTGCGGAATCGATGTAAAACACTCGCCCCACGGACACCGGCAGCCTGACGGCACCTATGGCATCGTCGTCATCATGATGCACCCTTACGTGCCTCAGCCCAATAGGACCTCCACCTTCGGCGGTGTCAATCTGAAAGTATGCCTCGACCGGCCCTGTAGGGTCGTAGAACGCTGCGTAACAATCTCCTCTAGCGTACACATAGCCCGGTCCCGGCGTTGTTAAGTAGACCCCCACGAGGGTGTGCATGGCCCCGTCGTCTGCGATCTTCGCTCCACTTCGTACCGCGTGCGCAATCCCCGGCTCGTCAAGCATCTCATAGGAATTGACGGCGTTGTAGGGCAGAATAGTGCCGTCATCACCGGCAACATGGGATCGCAACTGAAACGTCATAATACCGGTTGAATCCTCCAGGCGTAATTCGCCACCTGAGCTTCTGTGCGCGTCCAATGTCGCTGTGACGTCCCCGTCGGTGTCATAAAGAATCAGCGTACCGAACTCCTGTCCATACAGCTTTGATCTGGTAGCGCCGTTGTCTGCAAGAATCAGATTGGCGGCACCGTCAATCAAACTGACTCTTCCCCCCATTCCCGTACCGTCATGAAGCACCAGACCTCCCGAAAGTGTATCCCCCTCCTCATTCAGGTAAGGCTCTCCCCTGACCGAATCCGCCACATCGGCAATAAAGGCGTACGGCACCGTGACGATCGGCGGGCGCGGGGACATCTCAGCCCCACCGTTCACCGAGATTCCCAGATACATGCCGAAGTTAGCCGCCCAGGTTTCGATAGGGGTCTCGCTCCCAAGCAAGACGCTGAACATGCCGTCGACCACGTCAACCTTCTGCGTCTCTCCCCAGGAAGGAATATCTCCGGTCGGGGAATCGTAAATGTAGAACAGCATTTCGTACTGATCGTCCGGAACCGGATTGCCGGCGTCGTCCACCAGTTTCCCCTGATAGCTGATCTTACCGGGGACATCCCCCAGGCTGAGACTCGCCAGGCCAGTGACAATCATGATTAGCAATAACAACAGGTTGCCGAGATGTCTGTTGTGAAAGGCGCGCATGTCTACCTCCCGCGGTGATGTTGATCTGTCCTGTCAAATAGCAAATAACGACGAGAAACTCGCCGTTATTTAAAGATAATAAATACCATGTTTATGTCAAGTGTATCGGCAGAGTTCGCACGAATGTTACTCGACACGGGCCGGGCTACAACTCTTTCCAGGCTACAATCTCCATATCCCCCGTCTCACCGGCGCTGTATTCGCCCAGGCTCCGATCGTAATGGAACTTGGCGCTGTTGTGAGCCACGATGTCCTTCGCCGTAATCGAACCAAAGTATTCTCCTGAGTTTCTAAGATCAGCTGAACCCTCAGGGCTGTAGAAAGCCGCTGATATCTCTCCGCTGTTCTTGAGGACGAAATCTCCCTGAGAGAAGATGACCAGACCCGCCGGATCACCGCCGGCGTTGACTTCGGACGCATGTTTGAGTTCTATGTCGCCGGTGATGTAGATTGTCACCTGATCCCCGGCTGGAATCAAGAGATCGGCACTGTTTTTCAGAGTGATGCTCGAGAAGAAATACGTCCCCTCGGTCAGCGTCACCGTTCCCGAACTGGTGAAGGCGTTCGTCGAGGAGTTGTAGCTGTAGCTCCCCGAGATGTTGGTCAGGGCGTCGTTGTTGGCCTCAGCCCAGTCGTACTCGGATTGCGGTATCTCAGGGAGCTCCTGAACCTCGCCATCATCGTAGATATCGCCGTAGACCGTTGCGCCGCCATTAACGCTGGCGCCGCCCGTGGTGGAAGTACCCACATCGCCTCCGACCGAAGCTCCGTTTTTGACGATGATGTTGCCGTTCGAGCCGACATCGCCTCCGAGCGTATCTTTGGTTCCGGCATAGGTCCCTGAGTCGGAATTGTAGGAATCGGTGTTCATACTGTTGCGAATGTCCACCAGATCATCGCCGAACATGGCGTGTCGGAAGGGCCGGGCCTTTTCAGGGATAACCATCAATTCGACCGTAGCCTTGCCCTCGCGTTCGAACGCAGTAGACGAAATGACGATAGTGTCCCCCAACAGGGAGTTTGAAGAGCTGTCCTCCAATTGGACCGAGTAGGCCCCGCCGTTAAGGACAACCCGGTAGAAACCGGAGTTCCATGTCTGGTCGTTTTTCAGCTCCGCCAGGGCTCGCTTGGCCCCGGCCTCAGCGATGTAAAACGCTTTTTCGCTGTGGATTTTGTGGAAGGACAGGTCAATATCCGTAACCGAAGTATTGACCGCCATGATACCCGCCAGCGTTAACATCAGGATCAGGCTGATCGTTATAAGTAGAGCATTCCCGTTCTGATTGTCAATTCTCTTGTCCATCCCATCCTCCTTAGTATCTGACGTTTCTGAGGTGGACCCGCTCGGCGAGTTCGATAGTGCGGACACCTTCGTGTTCGGCGTAGGTCTCATCCGCTTTGGTGGTATGAACTTCAAGGTTTATTTCAACGGTCGAGGTGTTAATCATTCTGTATGACAAGCCGTGGATGTGCTCCGAGAAAAGAGCCGCCGGACCGGAGTTCACCTTCTTCATTAGACTTTTGGAATGAGCCTCCACAACGTCATCGCCCGTGTTGTCTACCAAATAGTACAACACCGAATCTACCGGCGTCACGTCGTTGTAGAACACCCAGAGGCTGTCGCCGGTTATCAGAAACGGCGTATGTCCGCCGATCTTGTAGCCGGCCATCCTGAGCGTCCGGGAAAGCTCCTGCAGAGTCGCCCGCGAATTCTGCTGCATATCTGAGATCTCTTCCTGTGTCAGGGCATGGTTGTGCATGTCGCTGTAGAAGCGCAGGGCGGAAAGAGACAACACTCCCGTGAGAAAGAGAGCAATCAATATCTCTACGAGAGTGATTCCGGATTTTGAGCGTAGTTTCTGCATTCTACCGGCCTCCAGCCTCAATTAGTCAATAGATAGGTTGAGTACGTGGACGTTCTCTGCACCTGCTGGTTGTCGAGCCAGGCTACGCTTACGTCCACCAG
>JAAERE010000558.1 GCA_024230675.1 bacterium
CAGGTGATCCTCTCGGCTTCCCCCCACAAACTTCCGTCCGAACCGTTTCGCCTCAAGGTATCCGACTGGAAAGTGGATCAGGATTCGATCTTCCGACGCATCAAGACCATCTCTTACGCTATTCACGCCGCCGCCCTCAAACAGGCCCGGGCGGCCGGCTATGATGACGCCCTGCTCATCAACGAGAACAACCAGGTTGCCGAGGTTACTTCGGCCAACATCTTCTGGGTCAAAAAGGGGAAGATATACACGCCGCCGCTCTCGGCCGGCTGCCTGGAGGGTATCACCCGCAAACTGGTGCTCAAGGAAGTTCGCCGACTGCGCCTGCCGGTAGTCGAGAAAAAGGAGAGGCTGGCGGCGCTGTTGCGCTCCGAAGAGATATTCATCTCCAGTTCGCTTAAACTTGTCATCGGTGTGAGCGAGATCGCCGATTCGAAAAAGCGCTACCGATTCAAACCGGGTGAGGTGACGGCGCTGCTCAGAGAACATCTGAACGAATCGATCGCGAAGTAGCCTCTCGCAAAACCGGCGCCCCCCTGTCGGTTTTTAATTTGACTTCAAAACACTCGCGCGGATATACTCTTGTGTATAAGAGGCAATATGTGCCCGCACATCGTCGGCATGGAAAGCCGCAATGATACTTGTATCGGAGACGAGCCCATGAAACGGAATTTCGCCCTATCTATCATATTCGCTGCAGGCCTTTGTCTGGCTGCCAATACTCAGGCCCAGGTCGATGAGATCGACAACGGTCACACCCTCTACGATATTCC
>JAAERE010000559.1 GCA_024230675.1 bacterium
ACCATCGATACCCAGTTGCCGATACAGGTAGAGACCGGCGAAGGGCCAGACCTGGCCCGCATCACCAACTTTGGGGCCTACCGTGGCCAGTTGCTGGACATGCGGCCCTATCTGTCGGACGCCGCGTATTACGAGGCCAACTTTCCAAACGCGGTGTTGGCCGCCATGCGCGCCGAGGGCGACACCCAGGGCCTGCACGGCTTTCCAGACAGCCTGACGGTGACGGGTCCCTATGTCAACAAGACCCTGTTTGAGCAAGCGGGCGTAGAACTGCCGGGCGCAGACGCCACCTGGGAAGAATGGACCGAACTGACCAGGCAGGTCGCCGAGGCGACGGGCGTAGAGTATGCCATCTCTATCGACCGCACCGGGCACCGCTTTGCCGGACCGGCGATGAGTATGGGCGCGACCCTGATCGACGCTGCTGGGAACTTTACTGTGGACACCGCTGGCTTTCGAGCCTTTGCCGAGGTGCTGATGGGTTGGCACGATGAGGGCATCACGCCTGCTGAGGTGTGGATGGTGGGCGACAGCATGAACAGTTGCGTGGACTTTTTCAAGAGCGCCAGCCTGGTGATGTGCATGTCGGGCAGTTGGCAGATCAACGGTCTGGCCAACGACGTGGGCGACGCCTTTGACTGGGTCGTGGTCCCCAACCCCACGGGCGCGGGCGGCAGCACGGGCGTGGCCGGCGGCGCGGGCGTGGTAGCCTTTGCCGACACCCATCATCCCGAAGCGGTAGCCCTGCTGATGGAGTTTATCATCCAGCCCGAAAACTATGGCGAGTTTTCGGCCAACACGCTGTCTCTGCCCGCCCAGACCGACGTTGCGTCTGGCGGCGTTGATTTTCAGACCGACAATGCTTCTGTCTTGGGCGCGCTCTCGGCCTTTACGGCCGAGATCCCCAAGCTGCAAGACCAGGCAGTGGGCCTAAACGTACACCCCTTTGCCTTTGCCTATTATCGCAACAGCGCCAACCGCCTGGGCCAATATCTCACCGGCGAGTTGTCACTCGACGACACTATGGAACGCCTGCAACAAGACATCGACGACGCCATCGCCGAGGCGACGGGCCAGGCTCCAGAAGCGCCTGTTGTTGAAGCGGCGGAACTGCGCTTTACCTACTATGCCGACGGCAACGAGGCCGAGGCCATGCAGGGCATCCTGGACAAGTTTGAGGCGGCCTACCCCGGCCTCACGGTCGTGTTGGACATTGTGCCCTATGAAACCATCGACACCCAGTTGCCGATACAGGTAGAGACCGGCGAAGGGCCAGACCTGGCCCGCATCACCAACTTTGGGGCCTACCGTGGCCAGTTGCTGGACATGCGGCCCTATCTGTCGGAC
>JAAERE010000560.1 GCA_024230675.1 bacterium
AGATGGTAATGCCGGGTGACAACATCACGATGGACGTGGTCTTGATCACCCCGATAGCGATGGAAAAAGAGTTGCGTTTTGCGATACGTGAGGGCGGCCGTACGATCGGCGCCGGCGTTATCGCGGATATTACGGAATAAGTAACGCGTAAGGCTGTTATGGATATTCAGAAAATCAGAATTCGGCTCAAGGCGTACGATCACTATTCTCTGGATCGGTCCACCAAGGAGATCGCCAATACGGTGCTCCGGACCGGTGCCCGGATAGTGGGGCCGGTGCCGTTGCCAACCTCGCGCACGGTGTACACGGTATTGCGCTCGCCTCACGTTGATAAAAAGTCGCGTGAGCAGTTCGAGACCCGCGTGCACAAGCGCCTGATCGACATTTACGAATCTACACCGCAGACGGTCGACGCCCTGATGAAGCTGGATCTGCCGGCCGGCGTGGACGTGGAGATCAAAACCTGATAGGTTGAGCGATATGAAAGAGATACTAGGCAGAAAACTGGGCATGACCCGGATCTTCGAGGAGAGCGGGGACGCTGTGCCGTGCACCGTTATCGAGGCCGGCCCGTGTCCGATCATAGCTCGCATGACCGTTGAGAAGAACGGTCACGACGCCTATCAGGCCGGTTTTGGGGTGCGCAAGAAATCGCGGACCAACAAGCCGATGGTAGGCCACTTCAACAAGGCCAAGGTCGAGCCCACCCAGTACCTTCGCGAGATTCGTTACGACGACGCGGAGCTGGAAATTGGCGCCGAACTCAAGGTCGACATTTTTAAAAGCGGCGAGCGCGTTGATGTGACCGGTACTTCCAGAGGCCTTGGCTTCGCCGGTACCATGAAGCGTCACGGCTTCTCGGGCGGCAATAAGACGCACGGTCAGTCGGATCGCTGGCGCGCGCCGGGTTCAATCGGTCAGTCGTCGTATCCGTCGCGAGTCTTCAAAGGCACGCGCATGTCCGGCCGCATGGGCAACGACAAGGTGACGGTTCTCAATCTGAGGATCGTCAGGATCATCGCCGATGAGAACTTGATGCTGGTTAAGGGTGCCGTGCCCGGAGTTCGCGGGGCGCTGGTGAAAGTTCGTAAATCCAATCGCAGCCGTTAGTGAGTGAAGAACATGACTGTGAAAGTATATAATCAGGAAGGCTCCGAGGTCGGATCGGTAGATCTGAACTCGAAAGTCTTCGGCATCGAGCCTAACGAGGCCGTGGTGCATCAGTATGTGACCAACTATCTGGCCCGTCAGCGGCAGGGGAACGCCTCGACCAAGACGCGCTCGGATGTGGCCGGCGGCGGCAAGAAACCGTGGCGACAGAAGGGTACAGGGCACGCTCGCTCCGGTACCAGCAGCTCCCCGATATGGCGTGGCGGCGGCACCGTGTTTGGTCCGCACCCCCGCAACTACGGATCCAAGCTGCCGAAGAAGATGAAGCGACTGGCTTTGCAGTCGGTTTTCTCCGACAAAGCTCAAGCCGAAAAGATCAAGGTGATCGACAGCATTCAGTTGTCGGAGGTCAAAACCCGGTCGGTCGTGACAATGCTCAGCAAACTGGAATTGAACGGCAAGAAGTGTCTCATCCTGGACGAGGGCAAGAATGACAACCTCGCGCTCTCCTGTCGTAACATTCCGGGTGTCAGATACTCGCGGGCTTCGCTGGCCAACGGCTACGATTTGCTCGACGCCGAGTACCTTCTGCTGACCAAGCCCGGCCTGAAAGAGGTCGAGGAGGTGTTCTCATGAGCCACGATCCCCGGCACATTATTAAGGCGCACATCGTGACGGAACGCACGACGCAGCTTAAGGAAGCCAACGGCGAGTACGTGTTCGAGGTCGATAGGCGCGCCAACAAGCACGTTATCAAGGTGGCCGTCGAGAAGGCCTTCAAGGTGAAGGTAGAAGAGGTCCGGACGATGATCATGCCCGGCAAGATCAAGCGTATGGGCCGAAATGAGGGCAAGACCCCGACGTGGAAAAAAGCTGTTGTCCGGCTCAAAGACAAGCAGACTATTGGCATGTTTGAGAACATGTAGGATTGGTGAATAGATATGGCAATCAAGAAATTTCGACCGATGACGCCGTCGCTCCGGTTCCGCACCGTCCCGACTTTTGAGGAGATTACCTCGACTGTCCCGGAGAAGTCCCTGTTGAGGCCGCTGAAGAAAACCGGCGGGCGCAACAACAAGGGGCGCATCACTGCCTATCAGCGTGGCGGCGGTCACAAGCGCTTCTATCGAATTATCGACTTCAAGCGCAACAAGCACGATATTCCGGCGCGTGTCGCCTCGATCGAATATGATCCCAATCGTTCCGCTCGCATTGCCCTGCTGCATTATGCGGACGGCGAGAAGCGCTATATCCTGGCGGCCGACGGTCTCAACGTCGGGGATCAGCTGATGTCGGGCGAGAAGGCCGAAATCCAGGTGGGCAACGCCATGCCGCTTGCGCGCATGCCGCTGGGTACCCAGGTGCACAACATCGAAATGCGGCCCGGTAAGGGTGCGCAGATGGTTCGCTCGGCCGGATCTCTGGCCCAGTTGGTGGCAAAAGAGGGCAAAAAAGTTACTCTCAAAATGCCGTCGAGCGAAGTTCGGACCGTCCCGGGAGTCTGCTACGCGACCATAGGCCAGGTCGGCAACCTCTTTCACAAAAACGTGATCTGGGGTAAGGCCGGCGCCGCTCGCTGGCGCGGCTGGCGACCCAATGTTCGCGGTGTAGCTATGAACCCGGTTGATCACCCGATGGGTGGCGGCGAGGGCCGTTCGTCCGGTGGGCGTCACCCCTGTACCCCTTGGGGGAAGCCGACCAAAGGTTATAAAACTAGAAGCAAACGCAAATCACTCGACCACCTTGTTGAGAGCCGCAAAAAAGGTAAGTAGTTGGGAGTCTGTATATGCCACGATCGCTGAAAAAAGGCCCTTATATCGATGCGAAACTTCAGGCCAAAGTCGATAAGCTCATGCAGAGCGGTGACAAGAAGGTCATAAAGACCTGGTCTCGCCGGTCGACTATCAGCCCGGATTTCGTGGGGCACACTTTTGCCGTGCACAACGGGAACAAGTTTATCCCGATTTACGTGACGGAGAACATGGTGGGGCACAAGTTGGGCGAATTTTCCCCGACCCGCACCTACCGCGGCCACGGCGGCAAACTGGTTGAACGTACTTCGCAGTTGAAAGGTTAATGATAATCATGGCCCAGGAAAAACAGGAGCGTCCGGTCAAAGACAAACTTCTGGCGCAGATTATGGCTCTCAACGAAGCCGACGACAAAAAGGTTATCAAAACCCGCGCTCGTCGTACGAAGATTCGCAAGGAATTTGTCGGCCATACCCTGGCAGTGTTCAACGGTCAGGACTATACCCGGGTGCACATCACTTCGGAGATGGAAGGTCGTACGCTGGCCAAAGTAGCGCCGAGAATCTCGCCGACCGCTCAGGCTAAGTTTCTGAGCATCCCGCCGCGCAAGATGCGTCAGGTGGCTTCCCTTATCAAAGGTCTGCCGGCGGAGAAGGCGCTCGGAATTCTCAATTTCACGCCCAAGATTGCAGCCGAGCATATGGCTCGGACGCTCAAGGCGGCAGTAGCCAATGTGCTGTCGGTCGAAGGCACAGACAGTCTGAACCCCGAAGATCTGCACGTCAAGCAGATAGTGGTCAGCGCCGGCCCTATCGCCAAGCGCATCCAGTATCGCTCGATGGGTCGCGTCTATCGGATCCGTAAGCGCTATTGCCATCTGGCAATCTACCTTGCGGAGAAGTCAGATACTGCGAAAGCCGTCGTGACTCAGTCTGAGCCGACCAAGGCTGCCAAATCGACCAAGACGGATAAGCCCGCGACCAAGGCCAAAAAAGCCAAGAGCGCGGCCAAGCCGGCGGCCAAGAAGACCGCGAAGAAAACGACGGCCAAGGCCGGCACGAAGAAAACGGCGACCAAGACGACAACGACCGCCAAGAAAACAGCGAAGGCCTCCAAGCCCAAAGCTGATACGAAGAAGAAATAGTTAGGATTCTCGAGGAGATATAATTGGGACAGAAGACTCACCCCATAGGTTTCCGGTTAGGGATTATCAAACCTTGGAACAGCCGGTGGTACGCCCCGGATCGGAAGTTTGCCGATCTCGTCCACGAAGACATGATGGTCAAGCGCTACATTCGGAAGCGTCTGGACAATGCGGGCATTGCCAACGTTGTGATCTCTCGCGCGCCTAAAAAAGTAACCGTCGACATTCTCACTTCCCGTCCGGGAATTGTTATCGGGCGCCGTGGAGCCGAGGTCGACAAGCTGCGCGAGGAGCTCCAGCTTCTGACCTCGAAGGACATCCTGCTTAACATCGTGGAAGTCAGGAAGCCGGAACTTGATGCTCAACTGGTGGCCGATTCCGTAGCTCGCCAGCTGGAAGGTCGCATATCCTTCCGCCGCGCTATGAAGAAATCTCTGGCCGCGACCATGAAAATGGGTGCCCAGGGAATCAAGATCCAATGCGGCGGACGTCTCGGCGGCGCGGAAATCGCACGTACCGAGAAGTACATGGACGGCCGGGTGCCGCTCCATACTATACGCGCGGATATCGACTACGCTACTTCCACGGCCAACACTACCTACGGTACGATCGGCGTGAAGGTATGGATCTGCCGGGGTGAGATTATGGAGAGGGGCCAATTCTACGGGACCGAGGAAGAGAACAGGCATGGCGGTGGCCGCGATGCCGGTCCTCCCAGTTCCCGTGACCGACGCCCCCGCGACGGTGGTCGCGACAAGGGTCGCGGCGGCAAGCGTCCGCGCGGTCGTCTGCGTCGGACCGGCCAGAAGGGCCCGGCCCCTAGAGGACGTCGCCCGGAAAACCGCCCGCCGTCGGGAGGACCCGCCGGGCCGCAGGCCACACCGGCCGTAAAAAAAGACAATGCGCCGACAAAGCCGGCAGCTAAAACCGAAAGCGCACCGAGCAAGCCGGCCGATAAGGGCGACGCCAAAGAATAGCGCAAGATTAGAGAGCGTGGAGATATAGCCAATGTTGATGCCCAAGAGGACAAAATATCGTAAGACGCACCGGGGTCGGCTGACCGGTAAGGCCAGGGGCGGCACGGCGGTGGATTTCGGAGAATTCGGCCTAAAGGCACTTGATCCCTGCTGGCTCACCAACCGACAGATTGAAGCTGCTCGTGTGGCGATGACGCGCCATATCAAGCGCGGCGGCAAGATCTGGATTCGGGTTTTCCCGGACAAGCCGGTAACGAAAAAACCGGCGGAAACACGCATGGGGAAGGGTAAGGGCGCTCCGGAATACTGGGTGGCCGTTATCAAGCCGGGACGGGTCCTCTTTGAGATCCAAGGCGTTTCCGAGGCGCTGGCGCGTGAAGCGCTCCGACTGGCGGCCAACAAGCTGCCGATGAAGACGAAGTTTATAACCCGAGCCGAAACTGAGGCTGTGTAGGCATGAGAGTACAGGAACTGCGCGAGATGACCGGCGAGGAGCTGGTCCAGAAACAACGCGACCTCGAAGACGAGCGCTTCAACTTGAATATGCGCAAGTCCTTCAAGGCATTGGATAATCCCCTTCGCCTCCGTCATATACGACGGGAGCTGGCTATGATAAATACTGTGCTGCGTGAAGACGAACTGGGGATTCGCAGACTGGCGCAAGCCAAAACATCAATCTTGTCTGAGGCTGACGCCGACAAGAAGGCGAAAGAGTGATCAGGGAGATATAAATGACCCAGGCGGCAGAGAGAAATCGAAGAAAAGTACGGACCGGGACCGTGGTTTCAAGCACCATGGACAAGAGTATCATCGTACGGGTTGACCGGCAGATGCTGCACCCCCTGTACAAGAAAACGGTGAAGGCGTCGTCGAAGCTGTACGCCCACGACGAGAAGAATGAGGCCAATGTTGGTGACCTGGTACGGTTGATGGAGACCAAACCTTTGTCGAAGACCAAGCGCTGGCGTTTGCTGGAAATCGTGGAGAAAGCCAAATAGACCGTCGGGTCTTTCGGGCTAAGAAGGGTGTCTGATAATGATTCAGGAATTTACAGTTCTTTCGGTGGCTGACAACTCCGGCGCTAAGCGTGCCATGTGTTTTCGTATTCTGGGTGGCAGCAAGAAGAAGAGTGCCTCGATCGGCGATATCGTCGTCGTGACGGTCAAGGAAGCCATCCCGGGCGGCACCGTTAAGAAGTCAGAAGTTTGCAAGGCCGTCATCGTACGGACAAGTTCACCGCTTCGGCGCAAGGACGGATCTCTGATCCGATTCTCCGACAACGCGGCGGTGATTATTAACGATCAGAAGGAGCCGCGCGGGACCCGTATTTTCGGTCCGGTGGCTCGGGAATTGCGCGACAAGCAATTTATGAAGATTGTCTCCCTCGCGCCTGAGGTCCTTTAGCAGGGTGGTATGATCAGATGATAAAAAAAGGTGATACCGTATACATTCGGACCGGCGCCGACAAGGGCAAAACCGGGCGAGTTCTTAACGTTGATACCAAGAAGAGGACCATCCTGGTCGAGGGCGTCAACAATCGTAAGAAACATCAGCGTGGCACTCAGAAGGCTCCCAAAGGTGGCATCATCACAGTTGAACAGCCGATCCATCTGAGCAACGTGGCGCTGGCAGTGAAGACCGAGGAAGGGCAGAGGCCCACGCGTATTAAGAAGAAGGTAATCGAAGACGGCGGCAAAAAGGTCCGCGTTCGCGTCAGCCGTCGGACCGGAGAAGAAATCTAAGGTAGAGTGATCTATGCCCACGTTGAAAGACAAGTACGATAACGAAATTAGTCCCAAGCTGTTCAAAGAGAACAAGTACGGCTCCACTATGGAAGTACCGCGCGTGACCAAGATCACGGTGAATATGGGGGTCGGTGAGGCCACCCAGAACGCCAAGGTGCTTGAGGCGGCGGTCAGCGACATGACCCAGATTACGGGACAGAAGCCGCTGGTGACGAAAGCTCGCAAGAGCATCTCCAACTTCAAGCTGCGCCAGGGCGTGCCTATTGGCTGCGCCGTGACGCTGCGTCGCGCCCGCATGTACGAATTCCTCGATCGCCTGGTCAATGTGGCTATGCCGCGTATCCGCGACTTCCGCGGGATCAGCTCGAAGTCTTTCGACGGTCGTGGCAACTACAACCTGGGATTGAAAGAGCAGTTGGTTTTTCCGGAAATCGACTATGACAAAATAGACAAAGTTCGCGGGATGACCGTGTCGATCACGACAACTGCGAAAACCGACGACGAAGCCCGTCAGCTACTGGCTGAGATGGGGCTGCCGTTCCGTAAGTAGGAGTACAATGGCCAAGAAATGTCTGGTTGAAAAACAGAAGCGGAAACCGAAATTCCAGGTCCGCGCATACAGCCGCTGCCGGTGTTGTGGTCGGCCCCGCGCCTATATGCGTCGCTTTGGTCTCTGTCGCATTTGTTTCCGTGACATGGCTCTTGCCGGCGAACTGCCCGGCGTGACGAAGGCCAGTTGGTAACACGAACCTGATAGTGAAAGCATTCGGGAGAATTAGTTTATGAGTATGACTGACCCGGTCGCTGATCTGCTGACGAGGATTAGAAACGCCTCGCACGCCAGGAAGCACGCCGTTGACGTCCCGGCCTCGAATCTCAAGAAAGAGATCGTGCGCATCCTTAAGGAGAACCACTTTCTCAGAGATTCAGTCGACATTCCCGACAACAAACAGGGAATTATCCGGATATACCTGCGCTACAGCAGGGGAGATGAGCCGGTCATCCTTGGCCTGGATAGAATCTCTCGGCCGGGGCTGCGAAAGTATGCGAGCTCCGAAGAAGTCCGTCTCTCGACGTTCAATACCCGCGGTATCTCCTTGATATCCACTTCCAACGGGGTGATGACAAACGTCGAGGCGGCCAAGAAGAAGGTCGGCGGCGAAGTAATGCTCAGGTGCTGGTAGAGAGAGGATAAGCCAAATGTCGCGCGTAGGCAAAAACCCGGTAGCGATACCGGATAAAACCAAAGTTGAAATCGACGGCTCCAGAGTATCCGTGACCGGACCGATGGGCAAGCTCGAGCGGGAAATTCACCCGGACATGACGGCCACCGTGGAGGGGGCCGAGGTCCTGGTAACTCGTCCGTCCGATCAGAAAAAGCATCGGTCTCTGCACGGCCTGACCAGGGCGTTGATCAACAACATGGTCGAGGGCGTTTCCAGGGGATTCACTCGCGAACTGAAAATCATCGGGGTGGGATATCGGGCGGAGTTGAGGGGTAACACGCTGATCGTCAACGTGGGCTACTCCCATCCGATTATCATGATTCCGCCCGACGGCATCACCTTCGAAGTGCTGCCCAAAGAAAACAAGGTCTTCGTCAAAGGCGTGGACAAGGAACTGGTCGGCGAAACGGCCGCTAAAATACGCTCCTTCCGCAAGCCGGAACCCTACAAAGGCAAAGGTATCCGATACGTGGACGAGCATGTGACCATCAAGGCCGGTAAGACCGCCGGGGCATAAACTATTGTTGGATGTGAACTAAAATGGCAGACAAGAACGTAACTAAGAATCGCATAGCAGAGCGTCGTCGCCGGCGCATTCGCGGCAAAGTAGTCGGCTCCCCCGAACGTCCCCGGATGACCGTGCGCAAGTCGCTGAAAAACGTCTTTGTCCAGATCATCGACGATTCCAGTCGGATGACCCTGGTCGGCCTGGCTTCCAACTCGAAAGCCATGCAAGGCGTTTTTGAGGACGACGACAACAAGACGGCCAAGGCCAAAAAAGTCGGCAAGAAGATCGCCGAACTGGCCAAGGAAAAAGGGATCGAGCAGGTGGTTTTCGACCGCAGTCGGTGCCGGTATCACGGCCGGGTGAAGGCTGTGGCCGAGGGCGCCCGTGAGGGTGGCCTGACTTTATAGGTGAAAATACGATTGTCTTTACTTAAGATTACTCAAGAGGTAGGCGTTGGCTAAGTACGAACTGGATAACTTCGAATTCGAAGAAAAAGTAATCACGGTCAACCGTGTAGCCAAAGTGGTCAAGGGCGGAAGGCGTTTCAGCTTTACCGCGCTGGTCTCTGTTGGCGACAAACGCAACAAAGTTGGCGTTGGTCTCGGGAAGGGTCGTGAGGTCGCCGATGCCATACGCAAAGGCACCGAGGCCGCCCGGAAGGCTATGACAGACGTTAACCTGGTCGAGGGAACCATCCCCCATCGGATCGACGGCAAGTTTGGCGCTACCACCGTGGTAATGCGCCCGGCCTCGCCCGGTACCGGCGTTATTGCCGGTGGCGCGGTTCGCGTTATTCTCGAGGCAGCCGGGGTTCAGGATATCCTGGCCAAGGTTCTCGGAAGTCGCAATCCCAACAACGTCGTGAAAGCGACGATGGACGGCTTGATAAACCTTCGCACCCGCGAACAGGAAACCAGCTTCCGCGAGAAGGCCTGAGCGGAGAGGAGGAAGCAGATTCATGGCAAGACTGAAGATTACACAGTTGAAGAGTACCATTGACCGCAAGGAAGCACAGAAGCGGACTATGGTGGCCCTGGGGCTCCGCAAGCTGCATCACTCGGTGGTGCACAACGATACTCCTGAGATCCGGGGCATGATTAACACCGTGGGCCATTTGGTCAAGGTGGAAACGGTAGAATAAGACATCTGGTCTGAAGTAATAGAGGCGTGAGATGAATTTAGAGAACTTGAAACCGCCCAAGGGTTCCAAAAAAGACCGTAAGCGAGTCGGTCGTGGAACCGGCAGCGGTACCGGCAAAACTTCCGGGCGCGGCCATAAGGGCCAGCTGTCTCGGAGTGGATCCAAGAAAAGACGCGGCTTCGAGGGCGGGCAGATGCCCCTGCATCGTCGGCTTCCGAAGTTCGGATTCACCAACATATTCAGGAAAGAATATCAGATCGTAAACGTGGCCGATCTCGCCCGCTGTGAAGCCGGCGAAGTCTCCCCGGAGACGCTCAAGTCCGCCGGTCTGATAAAGAAAACAACCGTCCCCGTTAAGGTTCTCGGAAACGGCAGTGTTGACAAGGTTTTCACGGTCAAAGCGGCAGCTTTCACCAAGACGGCCGTCACCAAGCTGGAGGCAGCCGGCGGAAAAGCTGAGGTGGTCGGGTGTTAGATACCTTCGCGTCTATTTTTAAAGTCGAAGAACTAAGAAAACGTATTCTCTTTACGCTCGGAATTCTGGTTGTCTACCGCATCGGCGGGCACATCCCGACCCCGGGTGTCGACGGCGCCATTATCAGCGAGGTGCTTTCCTCGCAGTCGATTTTTGGCCTCCTCGATTTGTTCGCCGGCGGCGCTTTTGCCAAGGCGACAATTTTCGCCATGGGCATTATGCCCTACATCTCCGCTTCGATTATGTTGCAGCTCCTGGGCGCCGTGGTGCCCTACCTGCAGCGCCTGCAGCGTGAGGGCGAAGAAGGACGTCGCAAGATCACTCAGTATACCCGTTACCTGACGGTCGGTATCGCCGCCCTTCAGGCTTGGGGTACGGCCGGCTTCCTGACGACAATCGTTAGCCCGTCTGGGGTGTCGGCGGTGCATATGAGCACGGGCGCGTTTATCCCTCTGACTATCCTGACGTTCACTTGCGGAACAATCTTTATAATGTGGTTGGGTGAGCAGATAACGGAACGAGGCATTGGTAACGGTATCTCGCTGATTATCTTCATCGGCATTATCGCTCGCTTCCCCGAGGCCGTGGTAATGGAGATCCAGCTCATCTTCGCAGGTACGCGTGATCTGGTAGTTTCTGCTGTAATGGTCGCCATGATGCTGGCCGTTATTGCGGCGGTGGTTCTCATGACGCGCGCTCAGCGTAAGATTCCGGTACAGTATCCGCGCAAGGTGATCGGTCGTCGCGTATTCGGCGGCGCTACTACGCACCTGCCGTTGTCGGTAAACTCAGCCGGTGTTATCCCGATCATTTTCGCCCAGTCGATCATGTTCCTGCCGTCGACCGTCGCCCAGCTGTTCCCCTCCGTGGAATGGCTGCAGAACCTGGTAGCCCAGTCTCTGGCGCCGGGCGGCTTCTGGTACTCGATGATATACGGTTTGATCATTGTCTTTTTCGCCTTCTTCTATACGGCCATTGTATTCAATCCGATGGAGATGGCGGACAATATGCGAAAGAACGGCGGCTACATCCCGGGTATCAGGCCGGGCAAGAATACCGCCCAGTACATTGAAAAAGTGCTCACGCGCATCACGCTTCCCGGCGCGCTTTTCTTCGCCGCCATTGCCGTCCTGCCGTGGGTGTTGATAGGCCAGTTGGAAGTGAATTACTTCTTTGGCGGTACCGGCCTGCTGATCGTCGTGGGTGTTGCTCTTGATACCCTGCAACAGATTGAATCGCACCTGGTTATGCGCCACTATGATGGCTTCTTGAAGAGCGGCAGAATTCGTGGGAGGTCAATGTAATTATGAATTTAGTGTTTCTAGGCCCTCCGGGATCGGGTAAAGGTACGCAGGCTATACGCCTGGCTGAAAAAGTTGGATTGGTCCATCTGTCAACCGGTGATGTCCTCCGCGCCGCCGTCAAGGTCGGCACCGAGCTGGGCAAAAAGGCCGAGGGGTTCATGACCCGCGGCGAGCTGGTTCCGGATGATCTGATTATTTGTCTCATCGAAGAGAAAGTCGCCTCGGGCGATCTGAAGAGCGGCTTCATTCTCGACGGTTTTCCGAGGACGATGCCGCAGGCCGAAAGCCTCACCGACATGTTTACCAAGAACAAGATCGGCCTCGACAAGGCGATCCTTCTGGATGTCGGCGACGCTGAGATCCTGAAACGCCTCAAGGGCCGTGCGGAGATCGAAGGCCGCGCGGATGATACCGAGGACGTGATCAAGAATCGCCTGGAGGTCTATCGCAAGCAGACCCAGCCGATCGAAGATTACTACCGGGGACAGTCTATTCTGGTGGCGATCGAAGGTGAAGGTACTCCGGACGCTATCTTCGAGAGAATACTCAAGGTTGCCGGTTAAGAGATAAGAAGAATTGAACGACGTGATACCGCTTAAGAACAAAGACCAGGTTGAGACAATGCGTCTTGCCGGCAGTATTGTCGGTGGTACGCTGGATATGGTCTCCAGGGAGATCAAGGCCGGCATGACAACGCGCGACCTCGACCGGTTGATCGAAGATTATATCCGCTCTCGCGGGGCCCTTCCGGCTTTCAAAGGCTACCAGGGCTTTCCGGCGGCGGCCTGTATCTCGATCAATGAAGAAGTGGTTCACGGCATTCCCGGTGACCGGGTCATCGAAGACGGCGACATCGTTTCTGTCGACGTCGGCAGCCTTATAGAGGACTATTACGGCGACTCGGCCCGGACTTTTGCGGTCGGTGATATAGCGCCTGATCGCAAGCAGTTGATGGATTGCACGCTCAATTCGCTGATGACGGCTATTGACAAAGTGCAAAAAGGTAATAAATTGGGTGAGATTTCCGCCACCGTCCAGAGCGTTGCCGAAGCCCATGGGTACGGCGTTGTACGCCAACTGGTTGGCCACGGTATCGGTCGGGCTATGCACGAGGAACCCCAAGTGCCTAATTTTGGTTCTGCTCATGAGGGGCCGGTACTTGAGGTCGGTATGGTAGTGGCAATTGAGCCTATGGTAAATATGGGTACCCACGACGTCGTTACGATGCCGGATGGGTGGACCGTGGTCACGGCTGACGGACAGCCGTCGGCGCATTTCGAACATACCGTGGCTGTGACTGAAAACGGCCCCGATATTTTGTCGCTAGCCTGAAAGGAAGTATGGCCAAAGAAGAGACAATCACCGTTGAAGGCAAGGTCATCGAGCCCTTGCCGAATGCCATGTTTCGAGTAGAATTGGATAACGGCCATGTAGTCCTGGCGCATATCTCGGGCAAGATGCGGATGCACTTCATCAAGATACTGCCCGGCGACAAAGTCACAATGGAGCTGTCCCCCTACGATCTCTCGCGGGGACGCATTACTTACCGGTACAAGTGAAGCCGGTTGAGAGAATTAAGGTACTGTCATGAAAGTAAAGTCTTCTGTCAGAAAGCGTTGCGAGCACTGCAAGATTATCCGCAGGCGCGGAGTGCTCAGGGTAATCTGCAAGAAAAAACCCAGCCACAAGCAGCGTCAGGGCTGATAGGGCCGGAGTCTTTTTAAGGAGGTATGAAGTTTGGCTCGTATTGCCGGCGTTGATTTGCCGAAAGAAAAACGGATTGAGGTTGGGCTGACCTACATCTTCGGTATAGGACCCTATACCGCGGCTCAGATCCTCAAGAAAACCGGTGTCAAAGAAGATACCCGGGTTAACAAACTCTCGGATGGGGATGTAGCCAAGCTGCGCTCTGTGATCGAGAACGACTATTCCGTCGAAGGTAACCTTCGCTCGGAAATATCGATGAACATCAAGCGCTTGATAGATATCGGCTCTTATCGTGGACTGCGCCATCGTCGCGGTCTCCCGGTCCGTGGCCAGCGCACCAAAACCAACGCTCGCACTCGCAAGGGGCCGCGGCGCGCTGTCGGCGGTCTCAAGAAGAAGCCGGCCGGTGCGAAATAAACTTCTGATTATAGAGATTACACAAAGTGGCAGATCCTAAGAAGAAAAAAACCAAGAAGAGAGCCGGACGCGTTGATTCGCACGGCGTGGTACACGTCAAGGCGACCTTCAACAATACTATCGTGACGGTCGCTGATACTAACGGCAAGACCATCTCCTGGGGCTCGGCCGGCAAAGTCGGTTTCAAGGGTTCCAAGAAGTCCACCCCGTTTGCCGCGCAGATGGCCGCAACGACCGCCGCCAAAGAGGCGATAAGCCTGGGCCTGCGCAAGGTGGAGGTATGGGTCAAAGGTCCCGGTTCGGGACGCGAGGCGGCTATTCGCTCTCTCGCCGCTGCCGGTCTGGAGATCACTATGATCAAAGACGTGACTCCGATCCCGCACAATGGCTGCCGTCCGCCCAAGCGTCGTCGCGTATGATTAAGAACGAAACGTTACTTTGGATATTTACTGGAGAATAGATGGCTCGATATCGTGAAGCCAACTGCAAACTGTGCCGCCGTGAAGGGGAGAAGCTCTTTCTCAAGGGCGCTCGCTGCATGAGCGACAAGTGTGCTATTGAGCGCCGTCAGTACGCCCCCGGTCAGCACGGTCAGAACCTGCGCCGGAAAGTTTCGGCCTACGGCCTGCAGTTGCGCGAAAAGCAAAAAGTCCGCCGTACTTATGGTGTGTTGGAACGTCAGTTCCGCAACTATTTCAAAAAGGCGGACGCCAAAACCGGTATTACCGGCGAAAACCTGGTCCAGTTCCTGGAACGCCGCCTTGACAACATGGTCTACCGCCTGGGCTTTGCACCCTCGCGCAAAGCGGCCCGTCAGTTGATCCGCCATCGCCACATTCTTGTGGGCGGCCGGATTGTTGACATTCCCTCATTCCTGCTCAAGCCGGGACAAGTCGTTCGGGTCAAGGACAAGTCCAAGAATCTCGATCTGATTCACTCTGCGCTCAAAATGGGACGCGGCGAGGAATTACCCTGGCTGCGGCTGAACAAGGCGGCTTTGGAAGGTGAGCTTTTGGAAATCCCGAAACGCTCTGATATACCGTTGACCGCCAACGAGCAGCTCATTGTCGAGCTGTACTCGAAATAAGGAAACTTCGGCACTGGGAGGTGCGTGGAATTATGAAGTGGAAGCCTTTGACTATGCCCAAGGAGATCGTAAACGATCAATCATCGGCTACGGACAATTACTCTCGCTTTATTATCGAACCCCTGGAGAGGGGCTACGGCGTTACGCTCGGGAACTCGCTGCGACGGGTTCTGATCTCATCGATCCAGGGCGCCGCAGTAGCGTCGATGCGTATCAAGGGCTGCCTGCATGAGTTTTCGACTATCGAAGGCGTCTATGAAGACGTCACCAACATCGTGCTCAACGTCAAGAAGATCATCATCCTGCTGCACGGAGAGGGCACCCGGACGCTGCATCTGAAGGTCACAAAGAAGGGGAAAGTCACGGCCGGCGATTTCGGCGGTGACACCGAGGTTGAGATCCTCAACACCGATCTCCATATCTGTGAGCTGACCGACGACGTCGAACTGGAGATGGAAATCGATATCGAGTCCGGCCGCGGATACCATACGGCCGAGTTGAACGAGCGCGAAGATGCTCCCGCCGGGACCATCTACGTCGATTCGCTCTTCTCACCCGTCACCAAGGTTTCCTATCAGGTGGAAAATACCCGGGTCGGACAGAAGACCGATTTTGACCGGCTGATTCTTGAGTTGAACACCGACGGTTCTATAACGCCGGAGGATGCGCTGGGTTACGGCGCCAAACTGCTCAAGGATCACCTTCAGCTGTTCATCCACCTCGATGAAGAGGTCATGGTTGAAGAGGAGCCGGAAGAGGATGAAGAGGTCGTCCAGGTCCGCAACCTGCTCAAGACTCGTGTCGAGGAGCTGGAGCTGTCCGTTCGTTCCTCTAACTGCCTGCGGGCAGCAAACATACAGACATTGGAAGAGCTGGTCACCAAGACCGAAGCGGAGATGCTCAAATATCGTAACTTTGGGCGTAAGTCGCTGAACGAAATCGGAACGTTGCTGGAGCAGATGAACTTGTCTTTCGGAATGGACATCTCCAAGTACGTGGAACCTCAGACGAAGTAGCTATTGAGAGATTGAAATGGGACACCAGGATAAAGTAAAGAAACTCGGCCGGACTAAACCGCACCGGGAGGCAATGCTGGCTAATATGGCGATGTCGTTGTTTACCCACCGGATGATTAAGACGACAGATGCCAAAGCCAAGGCCCTTCGACCGGTGGTCGATCGCCTGATCACGACCGCCAAGAAGGATACCCTGGCGTCCAAGCGACAGGTCGCCAAAACGATTCACGTCAAGGAAGTCTTCAAGAAGTTCTTTGCTGAGATCGTGCCACAATTCAGCGAACGCAACTCCGGCTTCACGCGCGTGATGAAGCTTGGGGTCCGGCGCGGCGACGGCGCTCCGATGTCGGTGGTGGAGCTTCTGACGGCCAAGCCCGAGGAAAAAGCCGAGGCTAAAGGCAAAAAAGCCAAGAAGGCTGCCAAGGCAAAGTAAGCCTCTCGGCGGTCTTAGGATAGGCGTCTGTTTGACGCCCGTGGACCCGTTCCGCCCAGGAGCGGGTCTTTCTATATTTCCGCAAATCGCTTGATATTCCTCCTGGGGCTTGTTATATAGGGATTAAGCTGCAACATTAACCTTTGCCAGCAACCGCATGATAGGGAAGGTGTTGCCCGCCAGTCTCAAGCATAATGACCGCTAAAGACCAGAGGGGAGTAGGATGGAAAACACCCAGAAAAAGGGAATGTCAAAGGGGTGCCTCGTAGGTATTATCATCGCCGCTGTTCTGGTGGTGATCGCCGCCATTGGAGTGGCCCTCATCTATTTCTATATGGATGATATTGGCAAATTCGGGGTCGTGACCCTTGCCGATGGAGTCAAGGCCGGAGTTGCAGAAAATCCGCCCGAGGGCGTGGATACGGTTCGAGTTAACGCCATGATCGACGCGTTTGTGGAGAAGGTCAACGCAGCCGAGGAGGACAACCTGGTAACCCTCAGCGCCTTCATGCAGACGGTGCAGACCGTCGTGTCCGATCGTGAAGTCGACGCCGAAGAGGTGGAGCTGACCATGGACGCTATGATCGACGTCTATCCCGAACTGGACACCATCTGGCGTCCTTACGTGCCGGTCGACGCTGAAACCGAAGACTCTTTAGTTACAGAATAGTATTGGCTGAATTCGTCTCCGGGCGACCGGAGACGGATGCACCGATGTCAGATACCCGACAGTTATATGGCAGCTACCCTCATTCTTGTTCTTGTCGCCTACTTGATCGGGGCCGTGCCGTTTGGTCTGCTCGTAGCCAGATTCTACGGCGTACCGGATATTCGCAAAGTTGGTTCCGGGAATACCGGCGCCACCAACGTTTATCGTACTTCCGGCCCCGGGGCTGCCGCCTGGGTGTTTCTGCTGGACATAGGGAAAGGCGTCCTGCCGGTTTTGCTGGCGCGACAGCTTTCGCCGGGATGGTGGCCCCAGGATGTGTTTCTTCTGGCCGTCGCCATGGCAGCGGTGATAGGCCATATCTTTCCGGTCTATCTGAAATTCCGGGGTGGCAAGGGCGTCAACACCGCTCTGGGCGGATTGCTTGTCATAATGCCTCTGGAGATGCTGGGCTGTCTGGTTGTTTTTGCGATAATGACCGCGCTCTTTCGATATATCTCGCTGGGCTCAATCTCCGCGGCCTTGTGCCTGCCGGCCACGCTCCTCGGGGAACACTATCTTCTGGACAACAGACAAGTTCCGGAAGTTTACCTGTACTTCGGGACGGCCGTGGCGCTGTTGGTAATCCTGACCCACGTGAGGAATATTGGCCGCCTCATCGCCGGCACTGAG
>JAAERE010000561.1 GCA_024230675.1 bacterium
GATGAGGCATTTCTTCCAGCCAGGCCAGAAGGAAATCCTCGTGCTTGTCGCTGTAGTTTATCACGCCTGCAAGATAGCCGCTGTTGAGGCCGGCGACGATGGTGCCATAATAGTCGCTCCGGAAGGCAAAGACGTTGCCGTCGTCGAACGGAAGCTCCGCCAGCGAACCGGCCGCGGCCGAATCCGCCTCTACCGATGTTGACCATTGAAGGTACTTCGCCCCGCCTCGATCTTCAGTCAGGAGCAGACGCAAAGTGTCGCCGTCGAGCACAAAATCCTGACTGTACACATCCGTAAGAAACTGCCGCCCCATGAACGATCCGGCAATTATCCGCTCCGACTGGTCTACTCCGAACATGCCCGGAAACAATCCGAAAGTCTCCGGCAGATCGGCTGTGCCCGACAGTTCATCCTCAATGGCGGGCGCTATCAACGCAATCAACGCTTTCGTCTGATCGGATTCATCGTAGCCCGTGATACTGACCACAAACGGCCCCTTGACGAACACAGCACTGTTGCCGGCCGCGAAACCTTCCACGCCAAGGGGCGAGAATTCGGGCTCATCCGGACGTAACGACGAATACAGGCCGAATGCGTTGTCGGCGTCAGCGAATTCATATATGTCGACCGAGACTTCGACGCTGTCCCGGGCGTAAAGGGCCGTGGCTACTTCAACAAAATCGTATAGATGATACAGCTCCGCGCCGCCGTTGATGTGCTCGTAGAGATCTTCACCTACGAAAGTCTTCGGTTCGGATGACCTGTCGACGCCGTTGATCGTAGCCGCCAGATAGGGCGCGGCGGGTTCAACAGCCGGAGCTTCGGCTTCCTCGCCGCAGCCGGCCAGGACCGCCAACGAGAACACAAACAGCAATAATAGGGGGACCAATGATCGCACGCTTACCTCTCCCTCGTTTTCCTCAGTTCGCTCAACAATTCCTCGGGGCTTTTGCCCATTGACAGCTTCTCCCAACGACACATGTCTTCGGAAGCTACACCCATGAGGTACCTCGCCTGTTCTCGAGCTTCGTACGGTATCCTCGCATCGTCTAACACCTGCGCCCCGGCCTCGCTGATGACGCCCGTGTGGACTTTTTCCGGCTTCAGCGTGGATACAAGCAACGCCGCCGCCCGACCGACATAGCGGTCGAAAACAACCGGGCGCTCGTTCGAAGGCGTCGAATCGTCCAGAAACTTCACCAGCGGCTCCAGATCGGAGGCCCGGGAGCGGAATTCTTCTTTGTCGGCCACATATATGACCAGACTGAGATCACTGTCGAGAAATTCTTGTAGTGTATACATGCATGAACTCTTGCTGCAAAATGGAAAGCGACCTTTCGCTCTTACACCCTGAAGATTACTCAACGGACCAACTTCGGGCAAGAGATTTTGTCCCCGGTCAATCTTTGGCTCTTTTGTCTCGCCACATCTTCTTGATTTCGTCCTCGCCGAGCGGCGCCCGGTTTTTTATGCGAAGGCTGTCGACCCATTCGTGGGCGAAGTCTCTCTGGAGATACATGTTTATGACGGCGGTTACGGCCATAGCGATAACGGCTCCGAGCGTTGCCAGTCCC
>JAAERE010000562.1 GCA_024230675.1 bacterium
AGATGGTAATGCCGGGTGACAACATCACGATGGACGTGGTCTTGATCACCCCGATAGCGATGGAAAAAGAGTTGCGTTTTGCGATACGTGAGGGCGGCCGTACGATCGGCGCCGGCGTTATCGCGGATATTACGGAATAAGCGGACCTCGGTTCGGAAAGTGACGGTAAGGTCAAGTGCCAAGAGACAGAATTACCCTGGCCTGCGGCGAATGCAAGCGGCGCAATTACGATTCGAAGAAAAATAAAAAGCTCCACCCGGAGCGGGTCGAATTTAGAAAGTATTGTCCCTTCTGCAACAAGCATACGCCGCACAAGGAGACAAGGTAAGCTCCTAAACCTAGGCCAGTAGCTCCAATTGGTAGAGCGCCGGTCTCCAAAACCGGATGCTGGGGGTTCGAGTCCCTCCTGGCCTGCAAGATAGCTGTGATGATATAGTGTTTAAGAAGATCGAGAAATACCTAAAAGAAACTGCCGCTGAATTGCGGCGGATGACATGGCCGACGAAAGATGAGTTGGTCGGCTCCACGATCGTAACGGTGGTGGTTTCGCTGATCGTCGCCATATTCATCGGCATAGTCGACTGGATGCTCGTGAGAGCTATAACTTTTGTTTTCAGCGGTGGGGCTTGAGGTTCAGATGGCTCTAAAGTGGTACGTCGCCCACACCTACGCCGGGCATGAACAGAAGGCCAAAACTTACCTGGAGTCGGCGATCGAAAACGCCGGTGTGCAGGAAAGGTTTGGCGAAATCCTTGTGCCGACGGAGCAGGTTATAGAAATGCGGCAGGGCAAGCGTTCTACCAGTACTAAGAAGTTCCTGCCCAGCTATATCCTGATCCAGATGGATCTGGATAAAGGGACCCAGAACCTGGTGGTTTCGACCACGGGCATCACCAACTTTGTCGGTGCCGGCGGCCAGCCCACGCCTCTCAAAGAGGATGAGGTTCGGCGCATAACCGGTCAGATCGACAAGAGTCGTACCGAGGAAGTGACGGACGTCCCGTTCCAGGCCGGCGATCCCGTGAAAGTCAACGACGGTCCTTTTATGGACTTCTCCGGTACCGTGAGCGAAGTCAATATGGAGCGTAGGAAAGTAAAAGTGATGGTCTCGATCTTCGGGCGTCCGACTCCGGTGGAGCTGGATTTCCTGCAGGTTGACATGATGAAGGCCAAATTGTAACCCGTTAAATAGTTTGTTCCTGGAGAGATAGAAAACCGTGGCAAAAAAAGTAGCAGCCTACATAAAACTGCAGATCCCGGCCGGACAGGCCAATCCCGCCCCCCCGGTGGGGCCTGCGCTGGGTCAGCGCGGCGTCAACATCATGGAATTCTGCAAAGCCTTCAACGCTCGCACGCAGAGCGGCAAGGGCATCCTGACCCCGGTTACGATTACCGTTTTTGAAGACAAGTCATTTTTGTTCGAGACCAAGACGCCGCCGGCTTCAACCCTGCTGCGTTTGGCCGCCAAGATCAAGAAGGGGTCCGGCGTTCCCAATAAAGATAAGGTCGGAACCGTGTCTTCGGCCCAGGTCAAGGACATCGCGTCTCAGAAGATGGAAGATCTCAATGCAGCCTCCCTGGAGACTGCTGTGAAGATGGTAGAAGGCACCGCCCGTTCGATGGGCATCGAAGTAGCCGAGTAAGACAGTCAACAAACTGTGAAATTCGTTTGGACCTCGGCAGCGTTGTTTGCCGGGAGGGAGAATTACCACAAATGAAACGTTCCAAGAAGTACAAGTCGTTCCGCGAGGCTATTGACCGCTCCAGGAGATATCCCCTGGCCGAAGCCGTCAAGGTTCTCAAAGAACACAAGACCTCAAAATTCGATGAATCGGTGGAGGTCGCCGTCCGGTTGGGCGTCAACCCCAAGCACGCCGATCAGATGGTGCGATCGACCGTCTCGCTGCCGCACGGCGATGGCCGGACGGTGCGAGTGCTCGTATTCGCGCAAGGTGACAAAGCGACCGAGGCTACCGAAGCCGGGGCCGAGTTTGTCGGTACCGACGACATGGCCAAGAAGATTCAGGAAGGCTGGACGGACTTCGACGTCGCTATCGCCACACCGGATCAGATGAAGGTGGTCGGTCGTCTGGGTAAGATTCTCGGGCCGCGCGGCCTGATGCCGAATCCCAAGACCGGTACCGTTACGATGGACGTCGGACGGACGGTGAAAGAGGTTATGACCGGCCGAATCGAATTCCGAGTTGACCGTCAGGCCAATATCGCGGTTTCAGTTGGTAAGGTTTCTTTCGAAGAGGACAAGCTGGTCGACAATATCCTGGCTTTTATAGACGCGGTCAATCGGGCCAAGCCGGCGGCCGCCAAGGGTGCTTACTTCCTGGGAGCTTCCCTTTGCAGTACTATGTCACCGGGAATCAAATTGGACCACACCGAGCTGGTGGCGGCTGTAAAGAAGTAGGAGCGTAGCCAGATGTTGAGACAAGAAAAAGCAGAATCCGTCGCCGGATTGAAACAGCTCTTTGAGGACGCCGGGGCTTTCTTTATTACCGATTACCAGGGACTCAATGTTGCTGATATTACCGTTCTGAGGAAGAACCTCAGGGAAAACAACGTCAAGTATCTTGTAGCCAAGAACAGTCTGTTCCGCCTGGCTGCCAAAGACGCCGGAGTTGAAGGGGTCGATGAGCATTTCAACGGCCCGACCGCCATCGCTTTTGCCATGGACGATCCTTCGGTGGCCGCTAAGATTCTATACGATTCTTATAAAGAGAAAGAACTGCCCACCTTTAAGGCGTTCTACCTTGAGCAGCAGGTGCACGGCGCCGACCAGGTCAAGCGACTGGCCGAACTTCCGCCGCGTGAGGTCCTGTTGTCACAGCTGGTGGCCGCGGTTGAATCGCCGTTCTCGGAACTCGTGGGCAGTCTCGACGGTTTCTTCAGGGACCTGGTAGGTTCTATTGACGCCCTGGCGGACAAGAGAAAGACTGAGGCGGAATAGCGCAGTAGATAGCTGAGACTTGGCGGGGTTTTTCCACCCATGCTTCTAAGCGGTTTTGTCTCACCGTTTGGGATAGGGAAGGCGCTGATAGATAACGAAGAAGAATAATACTTGTTTTAGTTTGTGAGGATATGATCGTGGCTAATGAAGTGATTGACGAGATTGTAGAAAAGATCTCCGGTTTGACCGCAATGGATCTGGCCGACCTGTCCAAGGCGATCCAGGACAAGTTCGGTGTGACCGCCGCCGCCCCGATGGCGATGATGGCCGGTATGGTTCCGGGCGCTGCCGCTGAGGCCGCCGAGGAACAGACGGAATTCAACGTAGTGCTTAACTCGGTTGGCGACAAGAAGATCCAGGTGATCAAGGTCGTTCGCCAGCTCACCTCCCTCGGTCTCAAAGAAGCCAAGGATCTGGTTGAGTCGGCTCCCTGCAACGTCAAAGAAGCCATTCCGAAGGAAGAGGCTGATGACGCCAAGGCCAAGCTCGAAGAAGTTGGCGCTCAGATTGAGTTGAAGTAGGTAAGACAGTTTTTCCCGGCCGGGAACTTTCACTATCCCGGTCGGTTACATATCAGCAGGCCGGGCCTAATCACGGCCCGTCTGTATTGTGTGCTGGTGAACGAACTGCAAACGCGGCTCCCCGAATCGGGTGCGATAGCGGGGAGCAGAATGAAATAAATGGCAGGATCACCAAAGTCGATAGAAACGCCCTCAATGTCAATTACAACCCTCCCGGGACAGGTACGTCCTCGAAGGGTCTTCTCGATTATAGGTAGGAGGATAGTACTTTGACCCAGTCAACGATCAGCCGCAGCAGCTACGCTAAGATCGCTGATGCCTGCGACATGCCCCATTTTCTGGATGTCCAGTTAGATTCCTACAACGGTTTTCTGCAGCTTGACAAAGCTCCCACCAAGCGGGACATGGCCGGGCTTCACCATATCTTCACGGAGATTTTTCCGGTGACCGACGTCCATGCGAATTACTCGCTGGAGTACGTCAGCTACCACCTGGGACCTACCCGCTACACCATTGACGAGTGTCGCGAGCGGAACATGAGCTTTGCCGCTCCACTAAAAGTGACTATGCGGCTCATCTCCCGCCAGGGTGAGGGGGAAGAGAAGGAAGTTAAGGACATTATTGAGCAGGACGTCTATCTGGGCGAACTGCCGATTATCACCGAATGGGGTACGTTTATCATCAACGGTGCCGAGCGTGTGATCGTCAGCCAGTTGCACCGCAGCCCCGGCGTTTTCTTCGACGAGTCTATTCATCCGAACGGCAAAAAGCTCCATTCCGCCCGCGTGATCCCTTATCGCGGCAGCTGGGTCGAGTTTAATCTCGACATCAACGACATCATGTGGGTCTACATTGACTCCAAGCGCAAACTTCCGGCCACCGCCCTTATGCGCGCGATCGGGTATTCCAGCGACGAAGATCTGGTCGACCTCTACTACGATGTCTCCAAGTTAAGCCTGTCCGGAAAGAAAGCCGCAGATTGCGAAGGCAGTTTTGTGGCCGAGACGATTATCGACAAGGAAACCGGCGAAGTGATCTTTCCGGTCGGAACGCCTCTGACCGAGGACGTGATCGAAAAGATCAAAGAGAACGGCATTAAGTCGATTCGGTACATCCAGAAAGACGAAAAGCGCAATGCGTACGTTGTTCTTAACACCATCAAGAAGGACCCCACCAAGTCGCGTGAGGAAGCTCTCGTAAAGATCTACTCACTTATGCGACCGGGCGAACCGCCCACCATTGAAATGGCAGAGGGTCTTCTTGAGAAACTGTTCTTCAGCAACAAGCGTTATGACCTCGGTGAGGTCGGTCGGTATATGATCAATCAGCGGTTGAGCCTGGATGTCCCGCTCGACTATACGGTTTTCGACAACAAAGATTTTGTCTCAATCACCAAATATCTTATCGGACTGTGCAACGACGTCGGTTTTACTGACGATATTGACCATCTCGGTAACAGACGCGTGCGGACGGTCGGTGAATTGCTGTCCAACCTGTTTTCGGTTGGACTCTCCCGCGTTGCGCGTACGATCCGCGAGCGTCTTTCGCTAAAGGATCAGGACAACGTTACGCCGCAGTTGCTGGTCAACGCGCGCACGGTGTCTTCAGTGGTTGAGAGCTTTTTCGGTTCCTCCCAACTTTCGCAGTTTATGGACCAGACCAACCCTCTGGCCGAACTGACCAACAAGCGGCGTCTTTCGGCCCTGGGACCGGGAGGTCTCACGCGCGAGCGGGCCGGTTTTGAGGTGCGCGATGTGCACCATACCCACTACGGCCGCATGTGCCCGATTGAGACGCCGGAAGGGCCGAATATTGGCTTGATTACATCGATGGCTACTTTTGCTCGTATCAACCGGCACGGCTTCCTGGAAACGCCTTATCGCAAGGTCAAAAAGGGGAAAGTAACCGACGAAATTCAGTACCTTTCGGCCGGCGAAGAGGACCGTTATCATATTGCCCAGGCCAATGAGCCTCTGGGCAAAGACGGCAAGTTTGTGGAAGAAGTCCTTACGGCCCGGTGCCGGAGTGACTATCCTACCGTCACCAGAGAAGAGATCCAGTACATGGATGTTTCAACGCGACAGATCGTGTCCGTGGCGGCTTCTCTGATTCCGTTCCTCGAGCACGACGACGCCAACCGCGCTCTGATGGGATCGAACATGCAGCGGCAGGCGGTGCCTCTCCTGCGCACCGAGGCGCCGGTGGTTGGTACCGGCATGGAGAGGAAAGTAGCCTACGACGCCGGCGTGGTGGTACGGGCCCGCACGACCGGGACGGTTGTATACGTCGACGCCAATAAGGTGGTTGTCCGCCCCAAACTGAAAACCAGGCCGGACTCTCTGGGGTACAGCGAAGATCAGGTTTATGGCCTGACGAAGTACCGCAGGTCCAATCAGGATACCTGCATAAACTATAAACCCGTCGTAAAAGAAGGGGACGCCATCAAGGCCGGGGATATTCTGGCTGACGGTCCCTCGGTTGATGACGGTGAACTGGCGCTCGGCAACAACACGCTGGTGGCGTTCATGCCCTGGCGCGGTTACAACTACGAAGACGCTATTATCCTCTCCGAGCGTCTGGTACACCAGGACGTGTTTACATCGATACATATTGAAGAATATGAGCTTCAGGTTCGCGACACCAAACGCGGCGCTGAGGAGATCACTCGTGAAATCCCCAACGTGTCCGAGGAAGCCCTCCTCGATTTGGACGAGATGGGTATAATTCGGGAAGGGGCCGAGGTTGAGGCCGGCGACATCATGGTCGGTAAGGTGACGCCGAAAGGCGAAACCGAGCTGTCACCGGAAGAGAGGTTGCTCAGAGCTATCTTCGGTGAGAAGGCCGGTGATGTCCGTGACGCCTCGCTCAAGGCGCCGCCGGGGATGCGAGGAGTGGTCATCAAGACCCGGGTCTTCACGCGCAAAGAGAAGACCGAAGAAGCCAAGAAGGCCGAGAAGAAAGATCGCGCCTCGATCGAGAAGACTTTCAACAAGGTCATGTTCGACATAGTTAAGCTGCGCAATCAAAGGCTGGCTGAACTGCTTCAGGGCAAAACCTCGCGTCTGGTTCGGTCGGCGCTTGATGATTCCGTCATGGTTCGTTCGGGTCACAAGTACTCTACCGAGTTCTTCATGGGCTTCGAAGTCGACAACGCCGTTGCCGCCAATGGATGGTGCAGCGATGACGCCGTCAATTCGCAGGTGGAGAGCGTTATCGCCGAGGCGGCCGGGCTGTTGAACGAAAAGAAGGTCAAGAAAGAGATCGAAATAGACAAGGTTGTTCGGGGCGCTGAGCTCCCGCCGGGAGTCAAGCAGCTCGTCAAGGTCACCGTGGCCATTCGCCGGAAAATCTCGGTGGGTGACAAGATGGCCGGGCGGCACGGCAACAAGGGTGTCGTTTCCAAGATCGTTCCGATTGAGGACATGCCCTATATGGAAGATGGTACCCCGATCGACATCATTCTCAATCCGCTGGGTGTACCTTCACGGATGAACATCGGCCAGGTTCTGGAGACGCACCTGGGCTGGGCGGCTAAACGGCTGGGGCAGAAGATTGCCACGCCGGTTTTCGACGGCGCCTCGCTGCAGGACATCCACGATAAACTGGCCGAGGCGGAACTGCCGACCAACGGCAAGATGACGCTGTTCGACGGCCGGACCGGCGACCAGTTTGGCAGTCCCATCACGGTGGGTTACATATATATGCTCAAGTTGTCGCACCTGGTCGATGACAAGATTCACGCCCGTTCCATTGGCCCATACTCGCTGGTGACTCAGCAGCCGCTCGGCGGTAAAGCCCAGTTCGGCGGTCAGAGGTTCGGCGAGATGGAAGTATGGGCGCTTGAAGCTTATGGCGCCGCCTATACTCTTCAGGAGATGCTGACGGTGAAGTCCGACGACGTTGTCGGACGCAGCCGCATCTACGAAGCAATTGTCAAGGGCGAGAATCCGCCCGAACCGGGCTATCCGGAAGCTTTCAACGTTCTGGTCAAGGAATTGCAGGCGTTGGGTCTGGATGTCAAACTAATTGAGAAGTGAGCGATCCCGATGACACAGATAGTCATCCCGACGGATCGGGGAGATAAAGGAGTAAGCCGTGGTTGATTTCACCAGCAGAGCTCAGGCCCAGCAGAAGAAGCCGTCTGATTTTGCGGCCATTCAGATTCAAATCGCCTCGCCGGAGACGATCCTCTCCTGGTCGTTCGGCGAAGTGACCAAGCCCGAGACTATCAATTACCGGTCGTTCAAGCCGGAGCGGGACGGTCTTTTCTGCGAGCGGATTTTCGGACCCGTCAAGGACTGGGAATGCAATTGTGGAAAGTACAAGAGGATTCGTTTTCGCGGTATCGTATGCGACCGCTGCGGAGTCGAGGTGACCCAGTCCAAGGTGCGCCGGGAACGCATGGGCCATATCGAACTGGCCGTCCCCGTTTCGCACATCTGGTACTTCAAGTCGCTGCCGTCTCGGATCGGCCACATGCTCGATCTCTCCATGCGCGAGTTGGAGAAGATTCTCTATTACGAAGCCTACTTCATGATCGATCCCGGTAATTCCTCTTTCGAAAAGGGCGAGGTGATCACCGAGGAAGAATTCAACGAACTCGAAGAGGCCGGCAAGCAGTTCGACGCCCGCATGGGAGCCGAAGCTGTCCACGAAATGCTGCGTCAGACCGATATCGACGAGACCGTAGCCACGCTCAGGGCGCAGGTGAAGGTCGAGACCTCTGTGCAGCGCAAGAAAGACACTCTCAAACGGTTGCGTATATACGAATCGTTCCGACAGTCTCAGAACCGTCCGGAATGGATGATCATGAACGTCATCCCGGTTATTCCGCCGGATCTTCGCCCGCTGGTACCGCTGGAAGGCGGTAGGTTTGCTACCTCTGATCTGAACGATCTCTATCGGCGGGTCATCAACCGCAACAACCGACTGAAAAAGCTAATAGATATTCAGGCTCCCGACGTCATTCTTCGCAACGAAAAGCGCATGCTGCAGGAAGCGGTCGACGCCCTGTTCGACAACGGTCGCAGGACCCATTCGGTTCGCGGCGATTCCAAGCGGCCGCTCAAGTCCCTGTCCGATCTGCTAAAGGGCAAGCAGGGCCGGTTCCGTCAGAATCTGCTTGGCAAGCGCGTTGACTATTCCGGTCGTTCGGTTATCGTCGTTGGCCCGGAGCTGAAACTCCACCAGTGCGGACTTCCCAAGAACATGGCTCTGGAGCTGTTCAAGCCCTTCATTATCATGAAGCTCGAAGAAAAGGGTTATGTCCAGACGGTTAAGTCGGCCAAGAAACTGGTTGAAAAAGAGCGTCCCGAGGTCTGGGATATTCTCGAGGAGATAATCGAAGATCACCCGGTGATGCTCAACCGCGCCCCCACGCTTCACCGCCTGGGCATCCAGGCCTTTTACCCGGTGCTGGTCGAGGGCAAGGCTATTCGCCTTCACCCGCTCGTCTGTGCCGCGTTCAACGCTGACTTCGACGGTGACCAGATGGCCGTGCACGTGCCCCTGAGCTTCGAAGCTCAACTCGAGGCCCGGGTGCTCATGCTCTCCACCAACAACATCCTGGTGCCTTCGTCAGGGCGTCCTATCGCCATTCCTTCGCAGGACATGGTTCTGGGCTGTTACTACCTGACCAAGACCCGCAAGGGAGAGAAGGGCGAAGGCATGGTGTTTCACTCTGCCGACGAAGCTCTCTCGGCCCTGGATTTCGGTTTTGTCTCGCTCCACTCAATGGTTAAGGTCCGGATGGACGGACAGCTGGTCGATACGACGGCCGGCCGCATCATCTTCAACAACTGTCTGCCGAACGACATTCCGTTCTTCAACGATGTCGCCAAAAAGAAGCAGTTGGAGGAATTGGTGCACAGTACTTTCTGGCTGTGCGGCAATACTGAATGTGTCGATTTTCTTGATCGCCTGAAGGCCATGGGCTTTGAATATGCCACTCTGGCCGGCGTGACGGTTTCTATCGACGACCTGGTGGTGCCGGAAGAGAAGAATAAACTGCTCTCCGTAGCCGAGAAGCAGGTCGGCAAGATTCAGAAACAGTACGAGCGTGGGTTTATCACGTTCAGTGAGAGATATAACCAGGTTATTGATACCTGGACCCGGACGACCTCCGAGGTGGCCGAGGAGATGTTCTCCAACCTGGCCGCCCAGAAACAGGGTTTCAACCCGATCTTCATGATGGCCGACTCCGGGTCTCGTGGCTCCAAGGAACAGATCCGTCAGTTGGCTGGTATGCGCGGCCTGATGGCCAAGCCGCAGAAGAAGATCACCGGTGGTGTTGGTGAGATCATCGAGACGCCCGTGACCTCGAACTTCCGCGAGGGCCTCAGCGTACAGGAGTACTTCATTTCCACGCACGGCGCTCGCAAAGGTCTTGCTGACACGGCGCTAAAAACGGCCGACGCCGGTTATCTGACGAGGCGACTAGTCGACGTCGCCCAGGACGTTATCGTTCGAGAAAACGATTGCGGGACTATTCTTGGTCTCGACGTTTCCGCTCTTAAAGAGGGCGAAGAGGTCATCGAGTCGTTACGCGACCGTATCCTTGGCCGCGTGGCGCTTGAAGACGTTTTCGACCCCGTTACTGAAGACCTGATTGTCGCCGCCGGCGACGAAATCAAGGAAGCCGAAGCTGAGGCTGTCGAAGAAGCGGCTATAGAAACCATACGGATTCGTTCCGTGCTGACCTGTGAGTCCAAGTACGGTGTCTGCATCAAGTGTTACGGCCGTAACCTGGCGACCATGAAGGTGGTCCATATCGGTGAGGCCGTGGGCGTCATTGCCGCCCAGTCGATCGGTGAGCCAGGCACACAGCTAACCCTGCGTACTTTCCATATTGGTGGTACCGCCGCCCGTATTGCGGAGCAGTCCCAGGTGGAGGCCAAGTACGATGGTACCGTCTCACTGATCAACGTCACGTCGGTCGACCGCGAGGACGGCACGGTGGTGATCACCAGCCGCGACGGCGTCGGTGAGGGACATATCACTGATGACAAGGATCGCGTCCGGGCCAGATTAAAACTGCCCTATGGTGCGCATCTATTGGTTGAAGACGGTCAGAAGCTGAAGAAGACGGATATCATTTTCGAGTGGGATCCCTACACCGGCACGATCGTCTGTGAACGCGCCGGTACGGTCCACTTCAAGGATATTATCAAGGACGTTACCGTCCGCGAGGAGATCGACGACCAGACCGGTCTGCGCCAGTTGAAGATTATAGAGCATCGCGACAAAACCCTGTTCCCGACCATTGTTATTCAGGGGGCCGGCGGCAAAACCGTGGCCCAGTATCGAGTGCCGACCGACGCCCAGCTGCAGGTCCAGGAAGATCAGAAGGTAGAGCCCGGCGATCAGTTGGTGAAGATGCCCAGAATGATCTCCAAGTCGCGAGATATCACCGGCGGTCTCCCGCGTGTCGCCGAGCTGTTCGAGGCTCGCCGTCCGCACGATCCGGCTGTGATCTCCGAGGTCGAAGGCGAGATCGAATTCGGCAAGATCGTACGCGGTCAGCAGCAGATCATCGTCCGTGACGACGCCGGTGACACCAAGGAGTATCTGGTGCCTCACGGTAAGCACCTCATGGTTCACTCGAACGATCAGGTTTTTGCCGGTGACAGATTGTGCGAAGGCTCGGTGGATCCTCACGACATCCTGAGAATTCTCGGCGTGTTCGAAGTGCAGGCTTATCTCGTGAACGAAATCCAGGAGGTCTACCGCCTCCAGGGCGTGAGAATCAACGACAAACATATCGAGATTATTGTCCGCCAGATGCTGCAGAAGGTAATGATCGAGTATTCCGGCGACACCAACTTCCTGGAAGGGGAGAAGGTCGACAAGATCAAGTTCCTTGAAGAGAACTCTCGCGTGATCGCCGAGGGCGGCGAGCCGGCTACGGCCGAACCGCTCCTGCTCGGAATCACCCGGGCTTCGCTTTCCACAGAGAGCTTCATCTCCGCGGCTTCATTCCAGGAGACGACGCGGGTGTTGACCGAGGCGGCTATCTCCGGAAAAGTGGACGGTCTGCTTGGTCTGAAGGAGAACGTCATCATTGGTCACCTCATTCCGGCCGGTACCGGGATCGAGAAATACCGGGGTGTGAAGGTTGTTCACGCGGAAGAAGAGCAGCCGGAAGAGGCCTCAGACGCAGCGCCGACGAGCGTGGCCGATATTTTTAAGGAAAATGCCTGATTTGTCTTGACATTTCAGAGGTTTTGGATAAATTTCGAGTCCTTTGTGATTTGAATGTAAGATACTGCTGAGTAGGAGCTTTAGTGCCGACCATAAACCAATTGATCCGCAAGGGTCGCAAGAGAATAATCGAGAAGACCAAAGCGCCGGCTATGGGCGGATGCCCACAGAAGCGCGGGGTCTGCACGAGGGTGTATACGTCAACGCCCAAGAAGCCCAATTCGGCTCTCCGAAAAGTAGCCAGGGTCAGGCTGACAAATAAGATTGAAGTGACGGCTTATATTCCCGGCGAAGGCCATAACCTTCAGGAACACTCGATTGTCCTGATCAGGGGCGGCCGAGTCAAAGATCTCCCGGGCGTTCGCTATCACGTTATTCGCGGAACGATGGACACCTCAGGTGTCTCGGAACGCAGACAGAGTCGCTCCAAGTACGGGGCCAAAAGACCGAAATCGTAGGCAATAAGGCAGAAGCATGTCAAGAAGAATAAAGCCGGCGCGGCGTGAGCGGAAGCTCGATTACAAGTACAACGATAAACTGGTGGCCCAGTTCGTCTCGAATCTTCTGAAACGCGGCAAAAGATCTACGTCAGAGCGCGTGTTCTATTCTGCTCTGGATATGTTGGAGAGTAAATCCGGCCAGGAAGGTCTGGACGTTTTCCATAAAGCTATGAACAATGTGAAACCGGTGCTTGAAGTGCGGTCCCGTAGAGTTGGCGGCGCCACCTACCAAGTCCCGGTCGAGGTCCGAGCCGATCGTCGGACGGCCCTCGCGATCCGTTGGCTGATCACCTACTCATTGGCTCGCAACGAGAAATCCATGGCCGACAAACTGGCCTCGGAATTCCTCGCCGCGTCCAAGAACGAGGGGGGATCAATTAAGAAAAAGGAAGACACGCACAAAATGGCCGAGGCAAACAAGGCCTTTGCGCACTTTAGATGGTAAGGCCTGTTTCTTCGGCAAGCCGAAGGCCGGCCGCTTATTGTAACTGAGCTTATTTGACCACGAGGTTTGATCATTGTTAGCTCACACTAAGTGACGCTGATAAGTTGACAACCCGGTTTTTCCTACCCTGCTGATGGAACAACCTGAATTGTCGCTTGTGGCGCCGCAAGCACAAGCTACTTTTTGAGGATCAGTCAGGGTTTTCTTATGTCCGCTCAACAGAGTTTGGAAAAGATCAGAAATATTGGGATCATGGCCCATATTGACGCCGGTAAGACTACCACTACCGAGCGTATTCTGTTCTATACTGGGCGGACCCATCGGATCGGCGAGGTAGACGACGGCGCCGCTACGATGGACTGGATGGAGCAGGAGAAAGAGCGCGGTATAACTATTACCTCGGCTGCTACCACCACTTTCTGGCGCGATCACACGATCAACATTATTGATACTCCCGGACATGTCGACTTCACAGTCGAAGTTGAACGCTCACTCCGGGTACTCGACGGAGCCGTGGCGCTGTTCTGCGCTGTTGGCGGCGTGGAGCCGCAATCTGAGACAGTCTGGCGTCAGGCCGACAAGTACGGCGTCCCCCGGATCGCTTACATCAATAAGATGGATCGCACCGGGGCCAGTTTCTCTAGTACGCTCGATACCATGAACGATCGTTTTGCCAGCAACTGCGTGGCTATTGCCATTCCCGCCGGCGAAGGCGAGATGTTCAGCGGCATCGTCGATCTGTTGACGATGAAGTTCCGCGTTTTCCACGAGGATTCCCAGGGGACCACTTTTGACGATCTGCCGGTCCCGGACGATATGATCGACACCGCCAATGAATATCGCGAGAAGCTGCTCGAAGCTGTGGCGGACATCGACGATCACCTCCTGGAGCAATTCCTGCACGATGAGCCTCTGGACCCGGTTCGGGTCATGGCGGCCGTTCGTCAGGCGACTATCGAAGCTAAGATGGTGCCCGTTCTGTGCGGGTCCTCTTTCAAGAATAAAGGCATCCAGAAACTTCTGGACGCCGTTGTTGATTTTCTTCCGTCCCCTACCGATATGCCGGCTGTCAAAGGCCATGCGGCGGGCCGGACGGAAAAGGAGCTATTCCGCAAGCCCGACATTACAGAGCCGGCCTCAGCGTTGGCGTTCAAGATAGTTACCGACCCCTACGTGGGGCGGCTGACATATATTCGCGTCTATTCCGGCGAAGTAAAGGCCGGGTCGTATCTTGCCAATCCCAACAGCGGGATCAAAGAACGGGTGGCGCGGCTTCTGCGAATGCACTCCAACAAACGCGAAGATATCAAGAGTGCTTTCGCAGGCGACATTATAGCTGCTATCGGCTTCCGCAAGACGACTACCGGTGATACGCTGTGCGATGTTAAGCATCCGATTATCCTGGAAAGCATGTCTTTCCCCGAACCGGTGGTGATGGTGTCCATCGAGCCCAAAACCCAGGCGGATCAGGAGAAGCTCAGCGACGCTCTGGTGAAGCTGGCCGAGGAAGACCCCACATTTGTGGTGCGCCAGGACGACGATACCGGCCAGACCATTATCTCGGGTATGGGCGAACTGCACCTCGAAATCCTAATCGACCGTTTGATGCGTGAGTTCAACGTTCAGGCCTCGGTTGGTCGCCCGTCGGTCTCCTACAAGGAAACGATCTCTCGCGAAGTAGAGTGCGAGGGCCGATTTGTCCGTCAAACAGGCGGCAAGGGTCAGTATGGGCATGTAAAGATGAGAATTCGACCGACTACGGACGATTCACACTTCATTTTTGAAAATAAGGTCATTGGCGGAAACGTTCCGCGTGAGTATATTCCCTCGATCGAACGCGGTGTAAAAGAAGCTATGGACAACGGCGTCCTGGCAGGTTATCCTATCACCGGCGTTCATTGTGAAGTTTACGACGGCAGCTATCACGAGGTGGATTCGAATGAAATGGCGTTTCGCGTGGCCGGGTCAATGGCGTTCCAGAACGGAGCCCGCAAGGCCGGCGTGAAATTGCTGGAACCGATTATGGATGTTGAAGTGGTAGTGCCCGAAGCTTACATGGGCTCGGTGGTCGGGGATCTTAATTCCCGGCGCGGAAAAATCAACGGCATGTTGCCGCGCGACGGCGTGACAGTTATCGCCGTCAACGTGCCCCTCTCAGAGATGTTTGGTTACGTTAGCACGTTGCGCAATATCTCACAGGGACGGGCCGTGTATTCCATGGAGTTCTCGCGGTTTGCGGTAGTCCCGGAAGAAGTATCGAAGAAAATGATTGACAAGGTCACGGCATAAATCTGGAGGGTCCGGACAGATGGCGAAGGAGAAATTTGATCGCAGTAAGCCGCATGTTAATGTAGGCACGATCGGTCACGTGGATCACGGTAAGACAACGTTGACGGCGGCGATCACGATGGCGATGGCTCAGAAGTTCAAGACCGAGATCAGAACTTTTGATTCAATTGACAACGCTCCGGAAGAGCGCGAGCGTGGAATAACGATCGCGACAGCTCACGTGGAGTACCAGACGGAAAAGCGTCACTACGCCCACGTAGATTGTCCGGGTCACGCGGATTACGTAAAGAACATGATCACCGGTGCGGCTCAGATGGACGGCGCGATCCTGGTGGTGTCGGCGGCCGACGGTCCGATGCCTCAGACTCGCGAGCATATTCTTTTGGCTCGTCAGGTGGGTGTTCCGTTCATCATCGTTTATATGAACAAGACGGACATGGTGGACGACCCGGAACTTTTGGATCTGGTGGAGCTCGAGGTTCGGGATCTTCTGTCTCAGTATAAGTTTCCGGGCGACGACATACCGGTGATTCGCGGTTCGGCTCTTCAGGCTTTGGCCGCGGGTACTAACCAGGCACCTTTGGACGATCCGGCTTTCAAGTCGGTGATGGAACTTCTGGACGCCTGTGACGAGTACATTCCTGAGCCGAAGCGTGAGATGGACAAGCCGTTTTTGATGCCGGTAGAAGACGTGTTTTCGATCACGGGTCGCGGTACTGTAGGTACCGGTCGTGTTGAGCGCGGCATCATCAAGCAGGGTGAAGAGGTTGAGATTCTTGGTATTCGTGAGACCCGCAAGACGGTGGTCACGGGTGTTGAGATGTTCCGCAAGCTTCTTGATCGGGCAGAAGCCGGAGACAACGTCGGTTTGTTGCTTCGTGGTGTAGACAAAGAATCTTTGGAGCGCGGCATGGTTCTGGCGAAGCCGGGATCGGTCAAGCCTCACACGAAGTTCAAGGCCGAGGTATATGTATTGACGAAGGAGGAGGGTGGTCGTCACACTCCGTTCTTCACGGGTTATCGTCCCCAGTTCTATTTCCGCACGACTGACGTCACGGGTGTGGCGACGTTGCCGGAAGGGATTGAGATGGTAATGCCGGGTGACAACATCACGATGGACGTGGTCTTGATCACCCCGATAGCGATGGAAAAAGAGTTGCGTTTTGCGATACGTGAGGGCGGCCGTACGATCGGCGCCGGCGTTATCGCGGATATTACGGAATAAG
>JAAERE010000563.1 GCA_024230675.1 bacterium
CGGGCGACCTGGATTTGACCTACTTGACCGACGCCTCACTTCAATTTAGCGCTCAACTGGAAACCCGCATCCGCATCCTGGATACCCAGGGAGTGGTGTTGGTAGACTCTCGCCAGGAGGCGCAAGGTGCAGACCTGCAAGCCGACCCGCTGGTAGCCCAGGCCCTGGCCGGACAATACACCAGTCGCACCGACCAAAGCGGCGAGGAGGCCGTAATGTACCTGGCTCTCCCGATTTTGGTCGACAATCAACTGGTGGGAGTAGCCTATCTAAGCCAACCTCTGGACGACGTGACAACCGTACTGCACGACCTGCGTACTCGCTGGCTATTGTCGACGGCTATTGCGCTGCTCCTGTCGGGCGCGGCCGGGCTGCTGTTGTCGCGGGCCATCGCCAGCCCCTTGCGCCGCTTGACAGAGGCCGCCGCCGCCGTGGCTCAAGGACAATTCGACCAGCAAGTGCCGGTTCGCTCCCGGGACGAACTCGGCCGCCTGAACCGGGTTTTTAACGATATGACCGCCCGGCTGCGAGCCGCTCGCCAAATGCAAGTCGACTTTGTGGCCAACGTGTCTCACGAATTACGCACCCCCTTGACAGCCATCAAAGGCATGGTGGAAACCTTGCGTGATGGGGCAGTGGACGACTTCGAGGTGCGCGACCGTTTTCTGGAGACAGTCGAGAGTGAAACCGACCGTCTCATCAGGCTGGTCAACGACTTATTACTCTTGTCGCGGACCGACTCCGAGGCCCTGAATCTACGCCGCCGGCCGAGTAAGCTGGCGGAAATGGCCCAACCCTGCATAGACCGGCTGGCGCATCGGGCCGAGGCCAGGGAAGTGGTCTTGAAGGTAGAAATCGACCCCGATGCGCCGTTGGCCTGGGCCGACCCCGACCGAATCGAACAGATTTTGGTCAACCTCCTGGATAATGCGATCAAATTCTCCCGGCCCGGAGGCGCTGTGACGGTCAAGGTGACTGCCGGGCCAGACCAATCGGCCCTGATGCAGGTTCACGACCAGGGCATCGGCATTCCGGCGGCAGAGTTGCCCCGCATCGGCCAGCGATTCTACCGAACAGACAAGGCCCGCTCCCGAACCGAAGGCGGCAGCGGTCTGGGGTTGGCTATCGCCCAGGCCCTGGTTTCGGCTCACGGCGGCCGGTTGTGGCTGGAAAGCCAGGAGGGACAGGGTACGGTGGTCAGTTTTACTTTGCCGGCTCCGTAAATGGGAACTTGGGGAGTAAGTAACTGTCATA
>JAAERE010000564.1 GCA_024230675.1 bacterium
CTGGGGGAAGCGAAGCGCAGGCGTCGCCGACAGGAACGACCGGCAGGTGATCTGGTATGAATATGGCGACGACAACAGTCTGCAAGCGGCGCGGGACCTTACCGGCCGGCGGGTGGAATACCACCGGAACGACAGGAATCTGACGGTAGTGGACGCCGCCGGAAATACAACCGAGTATCGACGCGAAGAAGAAGAGGGGCAAAAACCCCTCGTCACCATCGACGCCGCGGGAAGAAAAACAGAGGTCACGCTCTTCGACTATCAGGCGCGGAAGGTGGTGGACTCGAAAGGCGAAGGGTATTCATTCAGCACCGCCGAATATGAACCAAAAGAGGAAATTTATTCCGAAATCGAAACCACATCCGGGAAGGTCAAGAAGATCACATACGATTTAAAGAATGGGCGCACCAAACGGGTGGAGGTGAACGGACGCCTCGTAAAGGAGATCACCGGCAACAACTACTATCTGGAAATCGAAGACGAAAAAGGAAATGTCACCACCAAAAAGTACCATGCCAGGGAATTCCCCAAAAGCATTGAATACCCGGACGGCTCCATGGTCTCCTTCGAATATGACGGCCAGTACTATGACGAGCCCGCCTCGATGACGGATCAACGGGGAGTGGAAACGCGCTACGAATATGACGACAGGGGCAATTTGCTCAAAAAAACCGAAGCGGCGGAAACCGATTCGGAGCGAATAACCAACTACACGTACGGGGATTACGATCAGCTTCTCAAGGCCTCGACGTCAGGAGACGACCGCACCCCCGGGGCCGAGGTGGTGTTCACCTACGACGACGTCACGGGAGTAGTCGCCTCCATCACCGACCCCCTGGGCGCCGTCACCCTGTTCGCCGGCCACGACGCCATGGGCAACCCCCACGAGGTGACGGACGCCCGTGAAAACATCTGGCGTTTTCAATACGACGAGTTGGGCAATCTCACCTCCAGCACCGATCCCCTGGAGCACAAAACCTCCTATGAATATGACGGCGTGGGCAATCTCACCGCCGTCGTCAACGCCGCTCTCAAACGTTTCGAATACGAGTACGACGACCACAACAACCTGATCCGGGCTCTGGATCCCTACCGGAACGAAACAAATATATCCTACAACTTCGAGGGCCAGCCCACCCGGGTGAAGGATGCGATGGGCCGGACCTCCTCCTTTGAATATGATGAGTTTACTCGACTGACAACATCCGTGGATGGCGCCGGCAACAAGATCGTATACCATTACGACGACGACCAGGCCTCCCATGTCTCCTCCCGCCTTCCCGTTCGAATCGATTATCCCACATTCACCCGGGATATAAAATACGATGTAATGGGCCGCGTCGTGGAAGAATCCACCCTGAACGGAACCCATCGCAAAAGCTACGAATACGATATCGCGGGCGCCGTCCTGTC
>JAAERE010000565.1 GCA_024230675.1 bacterium
TGACCTCCTCCCTGAAAACGGTACCAGTTAAAATTAGAGAAATCCGGCATAATGACCTTTCCTGAGTAGGAGGTGTTTTGCCGTGAAGAGATCGAAATTCAGTGATGAGCAGATAGCGTTTGCCTTACGCCAGGCCGAGACCGGCACCCGGGTCAACGAAGTGTGCCGCAAGATGGGCATATCGGAAGCTACCTTTTACATTTGGAAGAAGAAGTTTGGGGGGCTGGGCGTTGCCGAGGTGCGGCGCCTGAAACAGTTGGAGGAGGAAAACCGCCGATTGAAGCGCATGGTGGCCGACCTGAGCCTTGACAAACAAATGCTGCAGGATGTGCTTTCAAGAAAATTATGAAGCCAGCCCTCAAGCGCCGCCTGGTGGACATCCTGGAGCTGGCCTACCGGGTAGGGGTACGCCGGGCATGCGGAGTGTTGGAGTTCAGCCGTACCAGCTATTACTATCGTTCGATCAGAATTGATGACAAGGCCCTGAGGCAACGGATTCGCCAGATTGCGGAGGTCAGGGTCAGGTACGGTTACCAGCGCATCCATGTGCTCTTGCGGCGTGAGGGCTGGCTAGTCAATCACAAGCGTGTTTATCGGATCTATTGCGAGGAAGGCCTTAGTCTGCGGCGCAAAAGGCCCAAGAGGCGGGTCTCGGCGGCCCACCGGCTTAAGCGGCCCCAAGTGGAGAGAGCCGACCAGTGCTGGTCCATGGATTTCGTGGCTGACAACCTGTTCAACGGGCGCCGGATCAGGGCCTTAACTGTAGTGGATAATTTTAGTCGCCAATGCCTGGCGATCCAGGTGGATCATTCCATCAAGGCCGAGCAGGTGGTGTCCACCATGGAGGGTTTGCGTTTGTTTGCCGGCCGGACTCCCCAGAGGATCCAAGTTGACAACGGGAGCGAATTCATCTCCAAGGCGCTGGACAAATGGGCCTATGAAAACAAGGTCACCCTGGACTTCTCCAGGCCCGGAAAACCAACTGATAACGCCCTAATAGAGTCGTTCAACGGAAGCTTCAGGGACGAGTGTCTTAACACTCATTGGTTCTTATCGCTTGACGACGCGCGACAGAAGATTGAAGATTGGCGTCGGGACTACAATAGTTTCAGGCCCCATTCGGCCCTGGGGAATTTGGCCCCGGATGAGTTCGCCGAAAGGGCCTGCAAAAGCCGGAAATATCTGCTTTTGGCCGGTACCGTAAACGGGTGAGGCTCA
>JAAERE010000566.1 GCA_024230675.1 bacterium
CCGAACCAACCGATGCTACCTCTCAGGACTCCGCGTAAATCGGAACCGATGCCCTCGCCCCAGAAAGCGTCATCACCGCTGGCCAGCGAACCCATTCGGACGATCTCTCCACTCGGGAGAATCCACTCGCATCCCATGATTCGGCGATTGGCCATGCCGACACGGTAGGTCAACGGAGAGAAGCTCCAGATCAGGTGATTAGGTACTACGCCCACCTGGGAGCCGCCGCCGGGAACCATGGTGTAGAGACCGTATTTGAGCGCCTCGGCCTGTAGCTGGGCGAAGATGACGCCCGTGCCGACTGTGGCGTTCATGTTCTTGGGATCGACATCCAGTTGCTGGAAGCGTTTGAGATCTAGGAAGAGACAATCATCGAACCGTGGGCCCGCCTGTGGGAACCACAAAGTGCTTGATGGTGTGTATCCTATTTTGTATCGATTGGCTATTTTGACGATCTGCTGCACTTCCTCGGTGGTGCCGGGCAGGACCACGCAGGCAGGGTCCCTTCCCAAAACTCGCGCTTCGGAGGTGTAGAATCCCCGGTCCTTGAGGGTATAGGCCCGGCAAATCTCTGGTTCCTGAGAAATGTATTTCGAACCGACGATCTGTTCGATGGCTTTATAAGCTTCTTGCGGTATCATTATTTGTC
>JAAERE010000567.1 GCA_024230675.1 bacterium
CTCAGAATTCGAACCGGTCGAACGAAAAGATCTCGTTCAGCTCCTTGCGCGTGCCGGTCGCTTCGTCCTTCTTGCGCGTTTCGTCATCCAAAAGATCCATCCCCCCCTGGTATCCCAGCGAGATCATACATAAGACGTGGTACTCTTCGGGAATGTCCAGAACCTCGTGGACTTTGGGGGCATCATAGCCGGCCATGGTGTGCGCCATGAGACCTTCGTGGGTAGCCGCCAGCAACAGCCCCATCGTACCCAGACCGCAGTCGAACTGGTAGTACGCCACGGGGTCGTCTTCGCGCGTGTAATCATCGGCCTCGCGAGCGCAAACGGCTACCAACACCGGCGCTTTGAGCGCCCAATGGTTGCCTTTGGCCAGCGCCCCGGCCATTCTCAGTTTTTGTGCAGGGTCGGAGACAAAAACAAACCGCCAGGGCTGTTTGTTGGCGCACGAGGGCGACCAGCGCACTTTCTCCAGCAGCCGATTCATCACGTCTTCGTCAATCTCTCTGTCCAGATATGAACGCTTGCTCTGTCGTTGGAAGAAAATGGAGTCGTCCATTTATGTCTCCTAACTGTTAACCGCCACCGGGACTTTGAAATCGGTCTGAGCCAGCAGTGTTGCCTGACGTTCGCGAACTTCAGCTTCGACCATCGTGAACTCCGGCCCGACCTGTTCAATCATATACGAGGAAACACACGAGGCAAAGCAGCCTGACTTCTTCAGGTCGCCGTCGGTGTTGAGATATTCGTATGTGAAACCGGCCATGTAGGTATCCCCCGCGCCGGTGGAGTCGATCAACTTGACCGGGTGCGCCGGGATATCGATAAACTGCTCGCCGTCGTAAATCACCGACCCCAGTTCGGCCAGCGTCACAATCACCAGTTTCGGTCCCCACGATTTGATAATGCGGGCGGCCTCGTAAGGATCCTCGCGGCAGTCTATCCCGGTCAGGACTTTGCCCTCAAGTTCGTTTGGTTTGACGATATCAAACATCCCCAGAATGTCTTCTATACCCTCCGGCTTTTCGTGGTAAATGCGATCGTCGTCGTGCGCGCCTCTCAGCAACCCCTGGGGGTCGCAGAAAAAGAGGCCGTTGTAGTTGTCGCGGATCGACTGGATCATGTCGAAAGAAACCTCGCGAAGAATCGGAGCGATCAGGACCGCCTCGGCGTCGTGGTACCATCGCGGGTCAAGATCGCCGATAGGATCGGCGCGGCCGAGAAGGTCAAGGGTGCGGTTGCCAAAATCATCGTAATACACCAGCGAGAAGCCGCCCGTTTCCTTGGAGGGGAATATCTCGCAATCAATCCGATGGCGATCCAGATCGCCGACGAATTTGTTTTCGGACTCTTTGGCCAGGGCGCCGATCAGCTTGACCGATTTGCCCAGCTTGGCCAGAGCGAGCGCGGCGTTGGTGGAACATCCCGACAGCACCCGACCGTCGGTTGCCAGCACCTGCGTTTTGATGTAGTCGTAAACCGGGTTACCGATAGCAATAATCATTCTTTTTGTATTACCTCACGAAAGTACAACTATGAGTTGAGTGAGTGTTTTGCCTCCTGATACGGATCGGGGCGCTGACGGGTTCATACCTCCCGGCGATTGCCGAGAATCTTTTTTGTATAAATAAGTCGCTGAATCGCTGTGATAAGAGACGTGAACCCCACGATAATGAGCGCAAACTCAAGCCATCCCCCTTTGGGCCAAGTACCTATCGGATAGAAAAACTCCACCACCGAGCCGCCGATTATGAGCAGAAATTTCTCGAGCCGACCCATGATCCCCACAGCGCAGTTCTCGATCTTCCCCATCGACTCCGCCGCCGCCCGCGTGTAGCTGGCGATCAGCATTCCGAAGAGGGCAAACAGTCCCCAACCCGCATGCACCGCACCCGAGAGCGTGATGCCGGCCAGGATGAAAAACTCGCCGTAGCGATCGGCCACATGATCGAGGATACCGCCGAAAACGGTGCCCATGTTTCCGGCCCGCGCCGTGGAACCGTCGAGCATGTCCGTGAACGAAGTCAGGATCATCCAGAACACACCCCAGAGCATCTCGCCCCGCCAGAAGTGAATTCCGGAGACGATAGCGCAGCAGAAAGAGACGGCTGTAATGAAGTTTGGTTTGAGCCCCAGTTTGAGACACAGTCTGCCCAGCACTAACGAGGATTCCTCGTAGAGCTGCCGCTTGCGCTGGTTTATGCCCTGCGCTTCGGAAGTCCCTTTGCTCACTTCTGAAGTCCCTTTACTCATAATTCCGTCATCAATATAAGCGGCCCTCAAACCGGCGTCAATCTTAGTGACTAATTATTATTTCCGGCGCACCAACAACGGTCTTTTGGCTCCCAATTGACTTTTACCCTTCAGTTAGGGATATTGTCCCGGTGTTTATAGATTATGTCGAAATAGATGTCGCTGCCGGCAACGGCGGCCACGGCTGTATTTCTTTCCACCGGGAGAAATTCGTGCCCAAAGGGGGGCCGGACGGAGGCGATGGCGGACGGGGCGGCGATGTCATAGCCGTCGCCGACAGCAACCTCTCGACCCTGCTTGATTTCCGCTATCACCGGTCCTATCGCGCCGAAAGCGGTAATCCCGGGGGCGGGGCTCTCAAGACCGGTCGTTCGGCCGATCCTGAGATTCTGCGTGTCCCGGTCGGGACGCTAATCAAGGAAAAGGAAACCGGACAGATTATAGCCGATCTGGACGCCCCCGACGGCCGCGTGGTGTTGGCCCGGGGAGGCAAAGGCGGCCACGGCAACGACTACTACAAAACGGCCGTAAACCAAACACCCCGCAAGGCCCAGGACGGTTTCCCCGGCGAAAAGAAGAAGCTCTCGCTGGAGCTCAAACTTCTGGCCGACGTCGGGCTGGTGGGTCTGCCCAACGCCGGCAAATCGACTATCCTGGCCACCTTTTCCGCCGCTCGACCCAAAATCGCCGACTACCCTTTCACGACGCTGATCCCCAACCTGGGCATTGTCCCGCTGCGCGAGTACAAAACCTGCGTGATGGCCGACATTCCGGGTTTGATCGAAGGCGCCTCGGAAGGCAAGGGCCTCGGCCACCAATTCCTGAGACACATCCAGAGAACTCGGTTGCTGGTGTACGTGATCGACATCAACGAATTGGACATAGATGAGACCCGCCGGGTCCTTCAGCGCGAACTGGAGGAGTTCGACCCGAGTTTGATCGGGAAACCTTCGGTAACCGTGATCACCAAAATAGACCTCCTGCCTGAAAGTGACTTAAAAGACATTTCCAAGCTCCTGCCGTCAGATTATATTTACATTTCGGCCGTGGCTCACAAAGGCGACGCGCAATTCCTGCAGTCGATTGAGGGGAAACTTGACCAACTCCGAGCTTAAAGAACGCCTGATAGACAGCATCGCGCTGCTGAACGTCCCGGGCATCGGCGGCGGGCGGTTCGGCAAGTTGGTTAGCGCGTTCGGCTCACCAAAAGCGGCGCTCGCCGCCAAGATTTCCCAGCTTGAAAGAGTTTCCGGTATCTCGCGGTCGCTGGCCTCGGCTGTCAAAGAGCACGGCGACGGCGAAAGAGCGCGGCAGACGGCCGCCCGGATAATCCAACTTGGCTGGACCGTCCTTTTCTCCGATCAGCCGGAATATCCGCAGAAGCTCGCCCCGGTGTCCGACGCGCCGCCGATGCTTTTCCGAGTTGGTGAAGTTCCAGCTAGCGACAGCCCCATGATAGGCATTGTGGGAACCCGGCACGCAAGCGAAGGAGGGCGGAGGTTCGCCTATCGGTTGGCTGGTGATCTGGCCCGCGAAGGGATCACGGTTGTCTCGGGAATGGCGGAAGGGATCGACTCCGCCGCCCACAAGGGAGCCCTTGACGCCGGAGGTGCTACTATTGCCGTCTGGGGAACGCCGCTGGATCAAGTATATCCCAAAACCAACCGGGAATTGGCCGAGCAGATCAAGGCGCAGGGGGCCGTATACTCGGAGTATCTCCCAGACACAGAGCCCAACCCGGCGCATTTCCCGGAGAGGAATCGGATAATATCGGGGCTGTCCGAGGGCGTCGTTGTTATAGAGGCCGGAAAAAAGTCCGGCGCCCTGATTACCGCCCGGTGCGCTCTCGACCAGGAGCGCGAGCTGTTTGCCGTTCCGGGACCGCCCGACGCGGGAAGGAGCTTTGGCGCCAACGAGCTGATCAAATCGGGCGCCCGGCTGCTAACCGGAATCGAGGACATTTTCGAGGAACTCCCGCGCCTGAAGGGGGAAGTCTCCGCGCGAAAGTTTCGGCAAATGCCCGAACTAACAGAGACAGAAGTACGCATGGTGGATCTGCTTTCCTCCGGCCCGCTCCAGATAGACAACCTCAGCCGCGAGGCCGCCTTGCCGGTCTCTGAAGCGATGGAATTCCTTCTAGCGTTGGAATTGAAGGGCGTGGTTCAGGAACTGCCAGGCAAAAGATTCGTTTTGACCGAACAATAGGTATTATGATTACTCAGAAGGCCAGGATAGTCAACAAACTCGGATTGCACGCACGGCCGTCCGCAATGCTGGTTTCCGCCGCCAGCAAGTTCAAATCACAGGTGTTTTTCACCAAAAACGATCTCCGCGTCAACGGCAAATCTATCATGGGCGTCATGATGCTGGCCGCCGAAATGGGCTCTACTTTGCTTGTGGAAGTCGACGGTCCGGACGAGGAAGCCGCCCTGGAGGCGGTCGTGGAGGTCATCAAGACCGGCTTCGGGGAGATGGAGTGATTATTCCGAGGAGCCACTCGGGCATGGTATCCAGTGCAACTCTTGTCACTAACACCCTGCAACCTATTGAGTTCCCATCATCGGAGCTCACCATGGACAGGGAGTGAGCTTATTTCGAAGGACCGCCCAACCTAGCGCCATAACCCTGTGCCTGAGTTGGAACTAGATCGCACCTACAGTTTTGACCTCGTTTTCCCGATAATTACGAATAAAGTCCTTTTGTGATGGCGTTTTTTGCGTATAATTACGTAACAGGAAGGAATATGATTGTGGAACAAGAAACACGGAAATTGTCTGAGTTGGAAAAGGAATACTTGGAGCTGTTTGCAGGACAGGTAATTCTCTCAGATGAGACCGATGAAGAAGCCGATCTGCGCCAGCCTCTCTGGGGTAAGATAGTTCCGTCGATCACGAGCACTCACACCACGACCTAGTAGAAGACCGATCCACGGGGGGGCCCAGTCCGTGCCAAATTGGCGGGATATACTTTCAGAAATTCAGAAGGTCCAATCTAGTGGCGGGCCGAATGCGCCCCACGCCATTGATTTCGTCCGGCATAAGTACCTGAGGAAACTGAGGCAGACGGTTGGCCGCAATGTCATTGCATACTATTCTGGCTTCTTGTCCAAACCGGAAATCAGCCAAACAGACATAAATGATGAAGACAAGAACGGCTTCATGGCCGTTATTCATAGGCTAGACCGCAGCAAAGGACTAGACTTGCTTCTTCATACGCCTGGCGGTGGTATTGCCGCTACGGAATCCATCGTAGATTACCTTTTGAAGATGTTTAATGGCGATATACGAGCAATCGTGCCGCAGATAGCTATGTCGGCTGGCACGATGATGGCCTGCTGCTGTAAGTCGATTCTCATGGCTGAACACTCGAATTTGGGCCCAATTGACCCTCACCTAAGGGGCATACCGGCAGTCGCGGTCATCAAGGAATTCAAGAGAGTGTACCGTGAAGTCGTTAAGGACCCGAATAAATTTACTGTCTGGGAGCCAATTATCAAGCAGTACCGCCCTACGTTCCTATCCCAATGCGAGAGCGTTATACAATGGTCAAAGGGGTTTGTGCAAAGCCACCTAGAAACGCAGATGTTCGCAGGCGATCCGGACGCCAAGAGGAAGGCAGAGAAAATCACCAGGGCTCTTCTGTCCTACCAAAGAAACAAATCGCATGACAAGCACCTGCATCTGCAGGATTGTCAAGACATTGGACTTAAGATTGAACGGATTGAAGACTCCAATAGACTACAGGACGCTATTCTCACGGTTCACCACTGCTATATGCACACACTTATGAACACGAGTGCCTTCAAGGTAATTGAGAATCACAATGGCGTTGCATTTGTGAAGGCTCAGCAGGTTGTGCAGATTCAAAATACGCCAAAATGACCTTCGGGATGGCCCCTTCAGACAAGTCCGGTTTTCGGAGGCTTTGATTCTCTTCTTCCTCTGAGGCATTGGCTCCATTTGCAGCCAATCATAAACAACTCTGCCAGGTGCCCTACGAAAGTCTCTAGGTGAACGCCTGTCAGGCCCCATCGGATCATGCCCTTGGTTACTGTCGCAAGGACTTTATCCTGCAAGACTTTTTGGCGCTGGCCTAATTCATCGACTTGTAACCGTACGCGAGCGCATTGGTCACAACCCCGTCTGCAACAATGAAGGGCCAAACTGACCCACTGCCGATATTCCGCTTGCCTTTGCCTAAGGCCTACCCCTATTCTACCTTATCTTAATATGGACCGTTTTGCTGATAAGTGTGAATAGATGACCGCCAGACGTAGAATCATAAAAGGCGCTTCCATA
>JAAERE010000568.1 GCA_024230675.1 bacterium
CATTGAATGGGCTTTGCAGTCTGGTTGCAGTAATCAATGAACTGCATAATATCCAGTTTCAGATTGGCCAGTCTCTCAAAATGATTCGGTTGCAGGAGCTTTCGTTGCAGGATACTAAACCAAATTTCGGCATGGTTCACAAGACAACGTTTTTGAGCTAAAAGTACCTTGACAATTTGACCCAAACCTCCGGTCGTGAGGCAAAGATACAGAACGGTTGTTCTATAGCTATTCAGTTAACCTCTAGGCAATCTCGGCTCTAGGCGTCAGCGGGATAGCCGAGCGCTTCCAGCCAGTCATCCGTTTCGCGTCCGTCTGGCGCGTAGACCTTTATGCCGGCCCATTGGAAGGGACTCTTGCCTGCTCGTTTCTTTCTCTTGAAAACGTGCATATTGAACCACAAGATGAACAGGTTGAGAAAGTTTTGCGCCGTCTTCTTGCTCTGGAAACTGCGCTTAACCCGCAAGTAGGGCTTGAGTATACTGTTGATCGTCTCGGCAGCGCAACTGGTACGAATCGTTCCCTCCAAGATGGTGAGTAACTCCTCGGCCAACTTGCGGGCTACTTCGCCGTCGGCAACGAGTTCGGACAGCAATGCTTGGGCATACACTGCCTGGTCGCTGAATTGTTTGTGCCCGTTGACCAGAGCACGGTTGAGACGCCAAGTCCGGGCTACTGTGGCCTGAAAGAACTCGCGGTCTGCCAGGTTGGAGAAGGCACGAGCCAGTCGGCGTTGCCAGGGGACGAGTTGTACCTCGAGCCAATCCAAAAAAGTCAGCAGCTCAGCGTACTGGTTCTCCAGGCTGGTCACTACCTTTTTCGCGCAGGGATGGTCTAGCTGACGCAGTCCCTTGAGCGTCTCGTCGAGCAGCCACTGGTTGATTTCGCGATCACGGATCTCTCCCGAACGCCAATCCACGATTTCCAGGGCATCGCACAAGCAGCCGTACCAGAAGCGAAGTTGGTCGCTCATTTCTAGTAGCTCATCGGCAGCCTCATCGGCGTCTGCCCACTTCTCAAAGCCTGCTTCGTCCCAAGGCTCGTCGGCCAGTTTCTCGTATATCGCGTCGGACGTCTTCACTTGGTTGAGTCCAATGCGCTCCAGGTCGATGACCTTTTGGTGAGCCTTGTTCATTACGTGCCAAACATCCTTCTGGATTGGCACGGAGAACTCGACGCCCAGTAGCTTTCCCGCATCTTTCAAGGATTTCGGGTAACAGCGAGCACCGTCTTCGGCGAGTCCCACTATGTGCAACCCGCGTGTTTCCTCGTCGATGGCCAGGCTCACGCCCCAAGTTTCACCGTCACAAACATCTTCCACGTAGCCACTGACGATGGTATATGAGTTAGGCTCGACCGAGAGTAGAAAGGGCCAGTCGCAGAAGTAGGTCTCGTCGCGAGCCAAAACGACGTCGCCCAGGGGAGAAAAGTCGACCTGATCCAAGACCACTCCAGCACGAGAACCCGCTTCGTTGACCAACTCCGATAGGAAGCCTATCGAGCGACTCTGGTCAAAAGCGACACCAAGCAGGTCTTGCATTGGCCGTAGAGCCGAGCCTCCAGGCAAGAGAGCGGTCAGAGTTGTGCGCTTCATCCGCTTGTCGGTGACGGTTATGCTAGGCGCAGCCACTGAATCCGCTGCCAGCGCTTGGACCACGGAATCTACCAAGTCCGAGGACTCGATCATTGGTGATAGGAGTCCTACTTGCGTTCGTGCCCCAATAGCGTAGATCGTCTCGCGGCTGGTCTGGTAGACGTTGGACAGCCAAGTGATGCTGCCCCAAGGTCGTTGCTCACTGGGGATGTTGACGACGCCGCCAATGAACAAGCGATCTGACAAGGTAATGTCGGGGCGCTTCCAATTGGTATCGGCCTCGTATCCACCGGGCTGCATTTGCCAGACCGATTCCATTGGCTCAGGCCACAAGACATCTGGTGCTGCTGTTTGCTGATAAGCTAGTAACATTGAAGGTAACCTCCTTTGGTATTTTTAACCTAATCTCAAAGAGGTATTACCTTTGTTAACCTAAATTGTCAAGGTGCCTTTGCTTCGCTAGTGAACCATGCCTTCATCAACAATCGTGGGCGATATGGTCAGTTCGCGTATCAGGCATCAAGTAGAGGAACAGGTCTATCAGGAGAGGCTGGGAATTGGTAACAGTGATGAAGAAGTCATAGCTTTCATAACCAAAGAACTGAAGGAGCTAACACACGAAGAGGCCCTTGAGAAACTGAGCCAGTGGGGAGAGGTAGAAATAGTAGAAGAGCGTTGCTCATTGGGTCAACCTTATGGTAGATGTGTAGTGGCAGTTCGCGGCTTCCTAAAGACTAGGCGA
>JAAERE010000569.1 GCA_024230675.1 bacterium
AGCCCCGGCCGGTTTCGAGTTTGGCCACCGCGCTCAGGGGGATGTTCGGACCGTCGGGCGCGGCCAGGGTGAAACGCTCCAAATCCGCCAGACTGGATCGGTCTCCGATATCCAGGCGGACGTCCACCTCGTAGGATTCCCGGCCCACCTGAATTTCGCCGGCGGTGGAGCCGAAATAGGAGGCCCGCAGTTGGTTGGCGATGCTGGAGGCGTCGAAGCCCAAAGCCAGCGCGCCTTCCTTCAGCTTCAGCCGCATTTCCAGTTTGCCGGGCCTGAGATCGTCGGAAAGATCCAGAACGCCGTCGTAGGAATTGAGATGGTTTTGAAGGTCCAGCGAGGCGGCCTTCAACTGAACCAAATCCGGCCCCTGCAGCCGCATGTCGATGGCGGCTCCGGCGGGATTCCCCGTCAGTTCCGTGAAATTGACGGTAATTACGTCGGCTATGTCGCCGGTTTCCTCCCGCCAGTACTGCAGGAAGTCGTCCACTTTCCCGCGGCGCAGCTCCGCCGTCAGCAGGTCGGCGGTTACCGTGGCCACATGCGGCCCGGATTCATGGGAATCGACGTTGGTGGCGTATTGAACCATGGTGTTTTGGACCAGCCGCCTGCCCTGCGGTTGCAGGGACGAAAACTTGTCGTCGACCTTTTTCAGAGAATCGGCAAGGCGTTGGACGATGGCTTCGGAATAGGAGAGCGGGGTCCCTTGGGGCAGCAGGATGCGCGCTTCGATGGTGTCGCCTTCGGTGTCCGGAAACACAGCCAGTTTGACGGTACCGCTCAGCACCAGGCTGAGGGAGATCAACAGCAGCCCTACCAGAATGCCGGAAAACAGGTAGCGCCAGGAAACGGCCCAGTCGATCAGCGGGCCGAAAGCCCTATCCCTTGTCCATTCGAATCCCCGTTCGAAAGCCGTCCTGAAACGATTGGATGCCGATGGATCCGTATGTTCCAGGGAATGCGCCATATGGCTGGGCAGAATTAAAAAGGCCTCGACCAGACTGACCGCCAAGGTGATGATCAGCACCAG
>JAAERE010000570.1 GCA_024230675.1 bacterium
AATATTGCAGAAAAGGACACAAGAGATCCTTAAAAGTGGGCAAAAATGCACCAAGGGTGTTCAAAAATGGCCCAACCGGCGTTAAAAGTGAGCCCAGATGTACCAAAATGTGCCCACCTGAACCCACTTTTGCCCACTTTGGAAGCACTTTTGGCCACTTGGGGCGTTCCTTTACGCATTTTTATGCATTTTTATGACGTTTTCGTGAACAATTGTGCATTTTTCTGAAAATTCATGAAAATCCCAGAAAAATCAAGCAAATTGCCTTAGAGACCATGAATATTGCAGAAAAGGACACAAAAAGTCCTTAAAAGTGGGCAAAAATGCGCCAAGGGCGGCCAAAAATGGCCCAACCGGCGTTAAAAGTGAGCCCGGATGGACCAAAATGGGCCCACCTGGAGCCACTTTTGCCCACTTTGGAAGCACTTTTGCCACTTGGGGCGTTCCTTTACGCATTTTTACGTATTTTTATCAGGTTTTCGTGAACAATTGTGCATTTTTCTGAAAATTAATGAAAATCCCAGC
>JAAERE010000571.1 GCA_024230675.1 bacterium
CCCTGCCCGTGGCCGGGGGAATGTTGCGGGTAGGCGTGCCGGAGTTTCGCCTGCCCGGTGAAATAGTAGACCGAGAGGTTCAGGATATTGTAGACCTGGGCGTGGAATTGCGATTGAATACCCGGGTCGATAATCTGGATGATGTTTTTGACGAGGGCTTCAAGGCGGTGCTAATTGCCGTTGGAGCCCACGAGGGGATAAAATTGCCCATCGGAGGCGTTGACCTGGAGGGAGTGATGGTCAACACCGTTTTCTTACGGGATGCACGCCTGGGCAACCCGCCCGATTTCTCCGGCAAGCGGGTTATGGTATTGGGCGGCGGAAACGTGGCCATTGACGTGGCCCGCACCTCCGTCCGGCTGGGCGCGGCCGAGGTTCGTATGGCTTGCCTGGAGAAGCGAGAGACAATGCCGGCCCACTCCTGGGAAATTGAAGAAACCGAGGAAGAGGGAGTCATCCTACATCCAGCGCGTTCTTTTAAGCGAATTGTGGACAACGGGCTAGGGCAAGTGGCCGGCCTGGAGTGTATCAACGTTACCTTTATGGAATTTGACCCGGATGGACGGCTGAATCTGGAAACAGAGCCTGACTCCGAACACATCATTCCCTGCGACATCGTTATCTTTTCCATTGGCCAGCGAGCCGGTTTGGCCTTTATCCCCGACAGCAGCGGGGTGGGCGTCACCCGGCGGGCGACTATCGCCGTCAACCCCAACACAATGGCGGCCACCCGGCCCGGCGTTTTTGCCGCCGGAGACGCCACTACGGGCACCGCCTTTGTCATCGAAGCCGTGGCCAGCGGGCACGACGCTGCCCAATCTATCCGCCGCTATCTGAGAGGCGAGGAGTTGGAGCCGGAACCCAAACCAGAATTGCCGGTGGTCCAATTGACCCAGACCGAAATTGATGAGCGCGTCCAGCAGGGCGAGGTCAAGATTACGCCCCGGACGCCAATGCCAATGACGCCGGTTGAGGAGCGTAAGCAAAGCTTTGTCGAGGTGGAAAAAGGATACACTGAAGATCAGGCCCGCGAAGAAGCCGCTCGTTGTCTGGCTTGTGGCATCTGCTCTGAATGTATGAGTTGCTGGTACGAGTGCAAGGCGGACGCGATTGACCACGACGAAGCCCCTCGCACCGAAGAAATTGAGGTTGGCGGCCTTGTTTTGGCCCCTGGCTACCAGATTTACCAGGCCGAGTTATCCGAGGAATACGGCTGGGGTCGCTATCCCAACGTAGTCACCGCCCTCCAGTTTGAGCGATTGTTGAGCGCCTCTGGCCCCACCCACGGCCACGTTATGCGTCCCTCGGATGGTGAGCCGGCCCGTAAAATTGCCTTTTTGCAGTGTGTTGGCTCCCGTGACCAGTCTCACGACTACTGCTCCGCGGTTTGTTGTATGTACGCGACCAAAGAAGCGGTTATGGCCCGGGAACACGACCCCGAAGCGGAAATCACCATTTTCTTTATGGATATGCGGGCCTTTAGCAAGGGTTACGAAGCCTATTACAACCGCGCCCAACAGCAGTACGATGTTCGTTACATCCGCTGCCGTGTTTCTTCGGTCAAGGAAAATCCTCACACCAATGACCTGACCGTGCGTTACGCCACTGACCATGATATGGCCGAAGATCCTTTTGATATGGTAGTGTTATCGGTGGGCATGGAAATTTCCCCAGAGGTGCAAGAATTGGGCCGGCGACTGGGGATAGAGTTGGATGATTACGGCTTCTGTCACACGGTTCAATTCCAGCCCCTGGAAACCAGTAAGCCGGGCATCTACGCCGTTGGCCCCTTCCGGGAACCCAAAGACATCCCCGAGGCGGTGACTGA
>JAAERE010000572.1 GCA_024230675.1 bacterium
CCAAGAGTTTCACAGGCAATGAATATCTAAGTAACAATACGGTGGCGGCGGCCCTCGACAGCGGGGCGTTGGCCTTTGGCGGCTGGGTTTATGCCGATTCTGCGCTGGATAGCGAAACCTGGGCCTTTGCTCAGTTTGCTGATATGCAACTCTATTACGATTTTGGCGCTGCTCAATTTGGCTATGCCGACCCCACCATCACCCCGGCCTTGAGCAGCAGTGGCTTTGGCCTGGAGCAATGGTATCACGTGGTGCTGGTCATTGACGGCAGCAACAATGGCACGCTCTATGTCAACGGCCAGAGTGAGGCCACGTTTAGCACCACACACCGCCCGGCCGCAGATGACGTCTATTATCTGGGCGACCCCGGTGAGGGAGATCACGAGGGATGGTTGGACAATATGTTTGTCTTTAACCGCGCCCTCTCTCCGTCCGAGGTGTCTATGCTGGCCTATTACCCCAAACGCATCACCGGAACCAGCTATCCCTTGCTGGAAGTGGTCGATGGCACCAAGCTGCGGGCCGGTTTTGACCACGGTATCGGCCTGACAACCTTTACCACCCCCGACGTGCTGACCCCTGATGCCTGGAACCACGTGGCAGCCACCTTTGACGGGACAAGCTATCACTTTTTCGTCAACGGCGTTGATGTCTATTCAGACCCCGGCCTGGCCGGGCAGTCGCCCTTTGACACCGAAGAGTTTGTGATCGGGCTGGGTGCGGATGCCAGCAGCGGACTGCTCAACTTTTTCCAGGGGCAGTTGGATGACCTGCGCATCTACCGGCGCGCGCTGGATGCGGTTGAAATTCAGAGCATTTATGCCCGTTCTGGTTGGGATGAGGTAACGCTGCAAGGGACGAGCGGCGATAACTTTAGCACCTGGTCGTATCCGGTTCCTGACGGGCTGGAGGGCTTGTATCAGGTCAGTTTGCGCGGGGCCGATATGTTTAGCAACACCCTGGGCAGCCGTTTGGTGTGGGCGGGTACGGTCGATAACACCGCGCCGCGCATCAGCCTCAGCGCGCAGCACGAGGGCATCAGCAGCACGGCCCAGACCACGTATGATTTTAGCATCCAAGATTTCTTCCTCAGCGAAGAAAATCTGGCGCTTCCCTGTACCCCAAGTACGTTGGAACGAGAGTATTTCAACTCGGCCTGGCTGCGGACGCGGCTGGGACAGACCAGCCCCAACAGCAGCATGTTGTTCAAACTGAGCGGGAGCTGTCTGGAG
>JAAERE010000573.1 GCA_024230675.1 bacterium
TCTATGCCTGACGAGCAGCAAAGTAGTCTGGAGTTGTTTCTGTCAGCTTTTTACGTGTATATGGGGCTCTGGGAAACTGCCCTATTGCACACCCATGCCAATCCACGCCGAGAGCAACTCATGGAATGGCAGGAGTTGGGCCTGAAATATATCAACCGCTACCTTGAGGGGCGAGCGTAAGTCGATTAGCTGAACCACAGCTGTTCAGCCTGCTATACGCGGGTTAGAGCCTGGTTCCCGCTACAGCCTAATTGAAGACTTCGCCCACGTCGAGGCCAAACATTGCGGCCACCAGGACACCGAGCACAATCACGACTATCACCGCTGCCGCGATGCCAACAATACCCCAGGTCGAACCAGACATGCCAAGAGAACCAGTTTTGTTTTCCATACAATCCTACCTTCTTTAAGGTTGTCTCATTAGATCAGAACGATAAGCCCTGTCTAATGTTGCAGAGACGCTTCGCCCGCCAAGGCGCGCCGGGGGCGAATTTTCCCGCGCTGCAACACTTGACGGCAGTGCCGTTTCTTGTTTCCTTCCACGCATTCAAGTTATGAGAACTCCTTAACCCGGACCTGATATGAACAACTACCGTTGCCTGACCGCTTTTCTGTCCCTTATAATCATAGTAACTGTCGCTTGCTCCTGTGTAGAGCGCAAGCCGGAACGCCTCGCCCGTCAGGAGTCGCCCGTCTCCACCCAGCTCAAGGAGATGGTGGCGCTTCAGGATGAAATGCTCCTGAATGCGAATATCAACCCCCAGATAAAGCTTGATTCCATGCTCTCTTTCCGCCGCCAGGCAATGGAACTGATTTCCCAAGCTCTGGTGCGGGAGCCCGAGGATCAATACCAGGCGGCCCTGATTATGCAGGCTGCCGGTGAAGCTACCGGTGCCGAAAGCTGTCTTCTGGGCCATTATCTGGCCGTTCAGGCCGCAAATAAGGGACACGAGAAGTCCCGGTTCTTGGCGGCGGCGGCTTATGATCGCTATCTGGTATTCAGCGGCA
>JAAERE010000574.1 GCA_024230675.1 bacterium
CACCTTCGCAGGCGGCTATGTCTTGATCAGCATTGGCGGTGTTGGGGCAGTTGTCGTCACTGTCACAGACACCGTCTCCATCTGTGTCGTCAGTGGCATCGTTGGGACAAGGGTCCACATCGCCACAGACACCATCTCCGTCTGCATCGTTATCGGCATCGTTGGCGCAGTCATCACAGGCATCGCCATCGCCATCACCATCGGTATCTGTCTGGTCTTCATTGGCTACTGCACCGCAATTGTCCTCGGGACTGCAAAATCCATCGCCATCATAGTCGTTAGCCTGATCATTGGGACATGCATCGCATTCATCACCAATATTGTCTTCATCGCTATCCATTTGATCTGCATTGGCAACATCGGGACAGTTGTCTTCCGCATCAGGAATTCCGTCTTCATCGGTATCTGGTGGAGGCGGAGGTTCATCTGTCGGATCAGGTTCAACCGTAGGTGACGGATCTGCGGTAGCAATAGGTGTTGGATCTTTCGTGTCATCCCCACCACCACAGGCAGCCACCAGAGGTAATACCATCAATAGAAGTGCCATAACAAAGATTCCCAGTTTACTCGAAATTCTCACCATTTACCCTCCATATTTTACGTTATG
>JAAERE010000575.1 GCA_024230675.1 bacterium
CAGAGATACAACCATGCTGGCAAATGCGACCGGCTACAGCGTCGAGGAGGTCGAAAAGATCTTGGAGATCTGGGAAACGACACGGGTTGACGATTTCGCGGCCCAGGCTCTTCCCCTGCTCAAGGAGGTCCTGGGACCAAACGATTGGGACCGCTTCCGCTTGTTTCTGCTCGAAGTACAGGTCCCGATGATGTCTGGTACAGCCTATGCGGAATTGGAGGAAAACTGAGCATGAATACCTCACGTTGTGGGATGCGCACGCTTGCCGCAGTCGCTCTCGCCCATCTCCTGGTCTGGCCAACACCGATCCTGGCTGAGGGAGTGTAATCATATGGGTGCGGCTCTTTTGGAACAGCTCCGATCCCCTCTATTTTCAACAGGTCAGGCCAGGCCAGGCGCTGAGAGGAGGCGTTTTTCGGGGGCGTATGGTGGCCTGAGCTCGATACGTCGGTGTTTTCCTGCCCTACGCAGCCTTGACCCGGGCTGGGGAACGGAGGCTCGGACCTTGCCGTAGCGAGATCTGAGCCCGTCTGCGGGCGGCATGAGATAGCCTGGGGTGAGGTCTGCCGAACCCCAGGAATGAGGCCACCCCCCCCCGAAATTTCAAAGCCCCGAGAGGGGCGGCATACGGCAGGGCGAGGACGTTCGGGAATTATGTCGCCCC
>JAAERE010000576.1 GCA_024230675.1 bacterium
ACTTGTGGAGATGCAGTACGAACGCAACGATATCGGCTTCACTCGAGGGCGGTTCCGCATCCGGGGCGATACGCTAGAAATTCAGCCAGCTTATGAAGACCTCGCCCTTCGCATCGAATTCTGGGGCGATGAGGTAGAACGCATCAGTACTATCGATCCGCTGACCGGCGAGATTCTTTCGCAGTCAAACGAGGTCGAAATCTATCCGGCCAAGCATTTCGTCACGACACAGGACAAGATAATGGCCGCCATCGATGATATTAAAATAGAACTTGAACAGCGCGTTACCGAGCTGAAGGCTCAGGAGAAGCTCGTTGAGGCGCAACGACTGGATGCCAGAACCAATTATGATATGGAGATGCTCCGGGAGGCCGGGTACTGCAACGGTATCGAGAATTACTCCCGTCACCTGTCGCAAAGATCGGCAGGCAGCCCGCCGTGGACACTGATCGATTATTTCCCCAATGACTTTTTGCTCATCATCGATGAGTCCCACATGTCGATCCCGCAGGTTCGGGGCATGTATCACGGCGACCGGGCCCGTAAAGAAGTGCTGGTGGGCTATGGTTTCCGCCTACCATCAGCAATGGACAACCGCCCATTGAACTTTGAGGAATTCGAAGCGCGGCTCAACCAGGTGGTCTATACTTCAGCGACCCCGGGGCC
>JAAERE010000577.1 GCA_024230675.1 bacterium
TAGTTGCCATCCTGCTCGTCATTGCTGTCCCGGCGTTCACTGGCCGGATCGACGATGACCGCCTCCGCGGTGTGGCCGGGGGGCTTTTCCAGGAGTTGCTGGTGGCGCGCTCTGAGTCCATTAAACGAAACCAGTGGATGGTGGTGTCGCTCAACAAGATAAACAACGGCGTATGGTGTTACGGCGTGAGCGATAGTGAGGCGGCCTGTAATTGCGATCCGAACAGTGATGGGGATTTCAGTGACAATGACTGCCAAGTGGACCTCCTGAACCGGGTGGTCGATTATACAAGCTTTCCCGGGGTGCAGGTCTCGGGTGACAGCTCCATTCGTTCCGCATTTTTTGATCCGGACCGGGGCATGACATGGAATGGGGTGGACGGTTCCGGTTCACTGGCGACATTCACTGTGCAGTTCACGTCTGCAGGGGGAAAGGTGGCGCAGGTAGAAGTGGGAAGCCTGGGGCGGGCATACATCTGCGCTCTATCCGGCGATCTGTCCAGTTATCCGGCGTGTTGATTGAATGATGCGAACCCTAAGGCAAAAA
>JAAERE010000578.1 GCA_024230675.1 bacterium
AACTTTCTGGCAGCGGTTCCCGAGTTTGCTTCGTTTCAAGAACTGAACGAGCACCTGCTGAGCGCCTGCCTGGCAGATGGTGCGCGACAGGTGGATCGCCAAACCGTGACCATTGGCGAGGCGTGGGAGATGGAGAAACCATATCTGTTGCCTTTGCCGGAGAAGGACTTTGAGTGCTGCGTCAGCAAACCGGTCGTTCTCAACGGCTACAGCCAGGTGGAATATGACACCAATCGTTATTCAGTACCCACGGATCAGGCGTATCGGAACCTGATGGTCAAGGCCTATCCCTTCCGCATCAACATTCTCCACTTGAACGGCGTCATCGCCAGCCATTCGCGATGCTACGACCGAAAGCAGGATATCCTCGACCCCCTACATTATCTTCCCATCCTGGAACAGCGACCGGGTGCGTTTGACCATGCCAAGCCAATTCGCCGCTGGCGGGAGAACTGGCCTCCGGTGTACGAGCGTCTACTGGCTCATCTGCGGAAGAAATGGGCGGATGGCAAAGGCGTGCGAGAGTTTATCCGCGTCCTGAAGCTCCATCATGATCATCCCGCCGATCTGGTAGCCAAGGCGGTGACGCAGGCCCTGGAATATGGTTGTGCCCACTTCGACGGTATCCAACTCTGCCTGCGCCAGTTGGCGAATCCGGAGTTGCCTGTCTCCCCGATGGATTTGGTCAGTTGGCCTGAATTGATGGCTGTGGGTATCCAAGAACCTGACCTGGCTTGCTATGACCAATTGCTGGGAGGGGTGTGAGCGATGGAAACGAATCTGCTTCTGGAGGCCCATCTCAAAGCACTGCGGCTCCCGACCTTCTTGAAGAACTACTCCAAGTTCGCCAAGGAAGCTGCCCAGGCCGATCACACCTACGCTCGGTTCCTGTTGGCGCTGGCCGAGCAAGAGGTGGCCCAGCGAGAGCGCAACCTCATCGCGCGGCGCATCAAGTCCGCTCGTTTCCCGGTGTTGAAGGAATTGGCTGACTTTGATTTCTCCTGCATTTCCAGTCCCAACAAACAGCGAGTCCTTGAACTAGCCCGAGGCAGTTACATCCAGAAGGCGGAGCCAATTATCCTGGTCGGAAATCCTGGCTTGGGGAAAACTCATGTGGCCGCTGGGTTGGCCGTGGCAGCCTGTCGCCAGGGTCACAAAGTTCGCTTCTACAATACGGCAGGCCTGGTCAACGAACTGATTGTGGCTCAGAATGAGTATACTCTGCCAAAGTTTCTGGCAACAGCGTTGAGACAGCGCCTGATTGTCTTGGATGAACTGGGGTTTATCCCTCTATCGCCAGTCGGCGCCCAGTTGATCTTCCAGTTCTGTTCTGCTCTTTACGAAAGGGTCGCAGTGATCGTAACGACCAATTTGCGTTTTGCAGACTGGATTCAAGTCTTTGGCAAAGCGAACACAACAGAATACCTCAGAACACGAACGGTTAACCCACGTTGCAATTGTTGACCCAAGACATCCCCTCTTCGGCCGCACCTTCGTTCTCCTCCGGGATTTCTCCCCCCGAGGCAATTCGACTGTCACAATTCAACTCTCCAACGGTCAGCGGCGTGTCGTGCCCCGTTCAGCGACCAACCTAAACGCGAAAGTGCGGGGTAAATCCACTATCGCCGATTTGCCAATCATCTCTGTGCGTACTATTCTCCCAGTGGCGCAATTCGTACAAGCCAAACTACGCGCAAGCAAGGAGGAAAGAAATGATTGCTCATCGTCTTGTGTCGGAGCAGGAGATACAGAACAATGCCATACTTGTCAGCAAGCGGACTCCCAAGCTGTGGGCTCAATTAACCCCAGATTTACGAAGACAACTGACGCAGCACTGGGCCAAGTTGATCCAGAAGATGCGACAACAAAGCATACCCGGCAAGGAGGAGCATAATGTTTGGGGCTGATCAGTTGGGTTCAAAGACCACCACGGAACACCGGGCCAAATTGGCATGCGTTTACATTCGGCAGTCTTCATTGGGACAGGTCACCCGTCACCGAGAGAGTACTGATTTACAGTATCAGTTGGTAGAATACGCTGTCCAATTGGGCTGGCCGCGGGAGCGGGTTCGAGTTGTCGATGAAGACTTGGGAAAATCCGGCACTTCAGTAACGGAGCGGGCGGGCTTCCAGAATCTCATGGCCGAGGTCGGTTTAGGGAAGGTTGGGTTGGTGCTCAGTTTTGACGCCTCCCGGTTAGCACGCAACAACCGCGATTGGTATCAGTTGCTGGAGTTGTGTTCAGTATTTGGTACCCTCATTGCTGACAGCGAACGAGTTTACGATCCCGGAATCTATACCGACCGTTTGCTCCTGGGACTCTCAGGCCTGATGAGCGAAGCCGAACTACACCAGATCAAAAAGCGGCTCCACGCAGGAGCTTGGAACAAGGCTGCCCGAGGAGAGCTCCGACAACCCTTGCCGGTGGGGTTGATGCGCCTGCCCACGAATGAAGTGGTTTTGCACCCCAATGAAGAAGTGCAGGCACGTATTCGCCTGGTCTTTGACAAGTTCCAGGAACTCGGGATTGCCAGAGCAGTGATGCGGTATTTTCACGAGAAGAATCTGCTATTGCCTTCGCGACCATTGCGGGGGCCTGTACCGCACGAGGTGGTATGGCAACCAGTCCGAAACAGTATGGTGTTGGCTATTCTCAAAAACCCTGCCTATGCGGGAACATATGTCTATGGTCGGCAGACAAAAGACCCAACCCGCCGCAAAGCAGGGCATCCCCACTCAGGCATCGTCCGTCGCCCCCTTGACGAATGGCCGATTGTCATCCATAATACGTACCCAGCTTACATCACCTGGGAGACATTTTTGGCCAACCAGGCCCAACTCGCCGCTAATCAGAATTGTTATCGAGAGGACCGACCTGGTGCGCCCAAAAAGGGCCAGGCCTTGCTGCAAGGCATCCTACGCTGTGGTCGGTGCGGTGTTCGGATGCGACTGCGCTATTCGGGAGCACGAGGAGAATTTCCGGTATACGAATGCACTTACGCCCAGAGTGAGTATGGGGCTCGTCGCTGTCAAGAGGTACGCGGGCTAGGACTGGATGCAGAAGTTGAACGCCTGGTGCTGGAAGCATTGACCCCGGACAAACTTACCCTGGCATTGGCAGCCCTCGGAGCGCTGGAGCAAGAGTACGCTGCTCTGAGACGCCAACGTGAGTTGCATTTGGAACGGATCCGATATGAAGCTACACGGGCACAGCGTCAATATGATGCCGTGGAACCTGAAAACCGTCTGGTTGCCCGTGCCCTGGAACGGCGCTGGGAGGAAAAGCTGCGTGCTCTGGAGAAAGCCGAACAGGAATATCAGACCTGGACGAAACAGGAGCGCCTGGAACTGACCGCCAAGGATCGTCAAGATATCATCAATCTGGGTGCTGACTTACCGCAGGTTTGGAATGCTCCCAGCACCACAGCAGCTGACCGCAAACAGATCCTACGGTTTCTGATCCAAGAGGTAATCGTGGATCAAAAACGGGCCCAGGGCAAAGTCTGGTTCCAGATCAATTGGCAGACCGGAGCCATCAGCGAACACTGGTACATTCGACGTGTGCGTAGCTATGCCGAACACGCTCGTTTCGAGCAAATTCAGCAACGTATTCGCGAGCTTCACGAGGAACAGAAACTGGATGATGAGATAGCTGCCATCCTCAATACTGAAGGATTTCGAACGACCAAGCGTGGTCGTTTCGACAACAACACGATTTGGCTCCTACGTCAGCGGATGGGACTGCCTGCAGTGAAGCCAAATGGGTCTCATCCTACGCGTTGGGAGGATGGAACCTACTCAGTGCAAGGAGCTGCTCAAGTGATTGGAGTATTCCCAGGGACGATCTACAAGTGGCTCAGAACAAATCGCCTGGAGGGTTATCAATTGCGGAAAGGCACTCCTTGGAAGATCTATCTTTCGCCAGAGCAAATCAATGAACTCAAAGATTACGTAGAACGAGTTAGGCGATCCAAGAAAGAGGCATTATGAAACCTTCATCAACGAACGCTTGACGGCCGCGCTGCTCGACCGGCTCGCTCATCGCGCCAACATTCTCGAATTTCTCGGCGAGTCGTACCGATTTCGTCAACGCATACAACAGGAAACCGCAAAGCAATCTAATGACAAGGATGTGGACAGATGAGTGACCGATCAGCGGCTTGCTACAACCGAAACGAGGATGATCTTGCATGGCCCGCCTGTGGAAAACCGCTTGTTTCGAAATGGAAGATTTCAAGGTCACCAGGTTTTTCAAAGAATCAGCTAGCTGGAGGTAACCAAGACGCGGTTTCCCACAGGCTACGGCGGGCCGTGGAAAACTCTTGTTTCGCTTCAAGGGCTCCAGGATTATGGGATGCCTGGGTAGGTGAATGTCCACCAGGTATCAGCAGCGAGTTTACCACAACCCTTGTTTCGATACGAAGGCACACAACGACTACTACTGACTTCTCTCTTGAAAAAGATAGGGAGAGAAGTGGCCCTGTTTTCGATAAACAAATGGCCCTGTTTTCGATTGTCATAGTTCATGCGAGTTGACCCCAATGGCCCTCTTTTCGGTAAACAAATGGCCCTGTTTTCAGTTGACAAAAACAGACGCACGGCGCAAAGCCTCTGCGAACACGTTTTTTGCTAAGGTTGATTACTGAACTGCTCAAACGAGTGCAAAATGTCTCGAAAAATCCTTAAAACGAGTTACCCAAGTCCCAAAGCTAAGAATTTTCTTGCGCGATTCAAATGACGCACTACGAAACTGGAAAATCATTTATGAGGATAGACAATTGATGGCGCAAGAGGAGGATTTCCAGGTCTTTTTCCTGTTGGGACAGACGGCCGATACTCACGAGTGATATCAGTGTTGAAAACAAGTGTGACAGAATGAACCAACCATTTATTTGCGCCTCCGGTTAAAGTATGCTACTATTGTACCAGAAAAGGCAGATGAAATCGAGCCAAGGCGTTGTTCAGAAACAACGTCGCGCTTTTTCGAGCAGGTTTTCTCTGG
>JAAERE010000579.1 GCA_024230675.1 bacterium
GGCCAACGTCGGCTCTGAGAGCGACTGCGTCAGGTCGGCGGCCAGGATATCGACATCATCGAGGTCGGTGCCGACGACCGCAATTTCATGTACCCGGCCTTCCAGCACAAACAGCTCCCGGGCGTCTTCCAGGTGCAGGTAGAAAGACCTCTGGTCGGCCATCTGATCCCCGGTGGATAACAGTCCGGCCACGGTATAGAGATCGTTGGCTATCGAGCCGTCGGCTGCCTGCGACACGATTACAGCTTCGTCGCCGATTCGGGCTTTCATCGTCTTGGCCAGACCTTCGCCCAGGAGACATTGCTTCGAAGCCTGTATCGTAAACGAGGAACCTTGCCGCACTTTCAAGTCAAACCGGGTAGTGGCGTTCTCCCGTTCGGGGTCGATACCGACAATCCGTACTCCGGAAGTTTTCTCGCCGATCGACACCAACCCCGCGGAGAATATACGGGGTGCCCAGGACACGACGCCGGGAGCGTCTTCGATGCGCTTGCCGACCGTTGGATAGTCGTTGATCGTCTTGTACAGCGAGGGGCGATCCAGATAGCCCTCGGCGTGCACCTGGATATGTCCCAGTTGGTTGCGGGTGAACATGTCTATCAACCGGCCATAGCTGCCGTCGGACCAGGCGATCGAGATGGACGACAGGACAAACCCGCCCAACATCGTCAGGACCGTCAGGGTCGTCCGCCGTTTTTGGCGGAAGATGTTTCTAAATGCGATTTTGAACATCATGATACGGAGTCCGTTCTAGTCCTGTGATCTCAGGCGTCTCTGGCTGAAAACATCGTCGTCGAGAGGCACATCGAACTCCAGCTTGCGATAGTGGATCACCGTTTTGTGCCCTTCTTTGTTTTGCGGAATCATTTCGAGCGTAGCCGGGATCACCCGATCTCCGAAGTTTTGAACGTTGGTATAATTCAGGACGCGCATCAGCACGCCTTTTTCATCGTAATATTTCGACCAGACCGGCAGATGGTCCCGTTCGCGGGCGGCAATCACAATGTTGCCCCAGACGATAGGCAGGTCCTCTCGCGGAATACAGTTTACATAAATGAGACTGTCCTCGGCTCCTTCAGGTCGTATCAATTTGTAGGTATAATCCTCAAACAGGGAAAACTCCTTCACCAGATCGTCATTGGTAAAATCCGACCCCATCCACGAACTCATCATCATCGAAGGCGGGATTTTGATGATCTTGTTGGTGCGCGGGAGATAGTTCCACATCTCGTTCTCAATACGAAGCGTGGCTACGCCCTTCTCCTTTTTGGGGGCGGTCAGGCGGATGAAGGTTCTGTCCATGCCTTCGGACCAGCCGTACATAGCCAGCGTGCGCTGCCAGTGAGGTGTGACTATCTCCATCTCCAGTTCCGAATAACTGGTCTTGGACCGGTAAAGCTCATCGATCTCTTTGATGATCCTGTTGACCTCGTCGCTGTTTGTCTGACTCCAGACGGTTGCAGCCGGCAGCAGGGTCAGGACCGCCAACAGCGTCAGGCTGTAAATTGCGGAGCGTTTCATTTCAACAGGCCTCCTAAGTAGACGTCACAGATCTTTTCCGGCAGTTTGCGGTCGGCAATAGCCGTCATGCCAAGCGCCGACTGGAACAGCAAACCGTCGAGCATAGCCAGCAGAGACAGGGCTGCGATCCGGGCGTCGATCGGTCGGAAATCCCCGGAGTCAATACCCTTCTGAATCACCTCGGCCAGAAAGTCCACCGCCTGCTGATAACCGCCTGCCATGTTCTGGAGCAGCGGGACGCCGTCCTTTCGAGGCAGTCCAGCGGCATAGAAATCGAACAAGACATCGAGCCTGCGCTTCTGAAGCACAAAGAACTCGAAAGATGCAAAAAAATACTCCCGGACCTGATCCACCGGTTTGACCACATTCGCCAGCCTCGGCTTTAGATGAGCCTCAAGGTCTTCAAGGAGAAGGGTCATACTGCCGACCACGATTTCCTCTTTGCTGGAGAAATACTCGTAGAGCGTTCCCTTGCCGACCCCGGCCGCCTGGGCCACTTGAATCATTTTGAAGTCATGGACCCCGCGCCGGGCAAAAACCTTCAAGGCGCCGCGAAGAATCTCCTGCTTCTTCTTTTCTTTGTCTACAATTCTGGGCGTCATATATTCACCATTCAATCTAATACTGACCGGTCGGTCATTATAATATACTGATACGGCTCTTTAGGCAAGAAGTTTATTAGAAAACTGACGAATCACTTAAGCTGTTGTTAGTATCGTGGTTGCGGCCGGTTCCGCTAAGCCCCAAGATGCTCCACAAGAATATTGACGCCGATCCCGATCAGGACCAGCCCCCCGGTGATTTCCATCCAGCGCCCGAATCTGGAGCCCGCTTCACGGCCAAAAGCCATCCCGATGATAGTCATGCCCGAGGCCACCAGCCCAATTATTAACGCTGCCCGCCAGATGTTTACCTGCAGCAGAGCCATGCTCAAGCCGACCGCCAGAGCGTCGATGCTCGTGGCGACCGAGAGCATAACCATCGTCCACTTTCGAGTGGGGTCTTTGCGCGGTCGATCTTTCTCGTCACGCCTGATCGACTCGTAGATCATGCGTCCCCCCACGATGCAGAGGAGACCGAAAGCAACCCAATGATCGTAGGCTCGAATAAGTTCGTCAATCTGGCTGCCCGCCGCCCAGCCCAGAAGAGTCATCAGCGCCTGCCAGAGACCGAAATGGAACGACAGGCGGAAAACCGGGCGGAAAGTCAGCCGTTCAAGACGTGAGCCCGCGACGATAGCGACAGCAAAAGCGTCCATCGCCAGGGCAAGGGCTATTCCAAAGATGGCAAGAAGGCTCATGTCTTACTACAGACCCGCTTCATTTGTGTCGGCACGATCTCAGAACAGAGAGGGAATATAAGATACGGCCGGCGATAGCCAAGCTTATTCCTTGCGACTCCTACACTTGTCAATTCAGGTCTTTGGAGGTTATCTTGCGGTCAAGAGGAGAGTCCCGTTATGAGCCGGTTTCTGGTCAACCCCCATCGGGAGCAAGACCCCAGTTGGGGGGACGAAGTCTCGGCGCCGTTCCAGGCTTCGGACGTCTTCGATCTGCACAATTCCCTGGACGCATATAAGCCCACCCCATTGGTCTCGCTCCCCTACCTGGCCCGCAGCCTGGGAGTGGGGAATATCTACGTCAAGGACGAATCGCACCGGTTCGGCCTGAAAGCCTTCAAAGCGCTGGGGGCAACCTACGCCATCTACAGATTTCTCCTCCGTCACTACCGGGCGCAGGGTCGGTTTGTCTCACAGCCCCGGAACTTCTATCGCAATCGGGGAGCTATTGGGGAGGGCGAGTTTACTTTCTGCACGGCTACCGACGGCAATCACGGTCGGGGAGTCGCCTGGACCGCCCGTCAGTTACAGCAGAAGGCCGTGATATTTGTACCCTCGGACACGGTAGTTAGTCGGGTGGACAGTATCGAGATCGAAGGCGCCCGGGTAGTCAAAGTGGACGGCACTTACGACGACACAGTCGCTGCCGCCGCCGAGCAGGCCGAAGCCAACGGCTGGCAAATCATCTCCGATACTTCCTGGCCGGGCTACGAGGATATCCCGCGATGGATAATGGCCGGATACTCTACTCTGTTCAATGAGATTGACCGATCTCTGGGGCCGAAAGAGAGAATCGATGTCGCCTTCATACAGGCAGGGGTTGGTTCGCTCGCTGGAACTGCTGCCTGGCACTACAATCAGGTTTCAGGTACTTCGCGTCCAAGGCTGGTATCGGTCGAGCCGTCCGACGCCGGGTGTCTGCTGGAGAGCATAGCTTCGACCGATGGACAGGTCAGCACTCTGACCGGAGGGCAGCATTCCATCATGGCGGGTCTCAACTGCGGGACGCCCTCGCCGGTCGCCTGGTCGCTCATCCGGTCGGGGTTCGACCTCTTTCTTACCGTACCCGATCAGGCGGCAGTGGAGGCCATGCGCACTTTTCACCACGCGCAGGGGGGCGATCCTCCAATAGTCTCGGGCGAATCCGGTGCGGCCGGACTAGCCGCTTTGACAAGGCTGAAGACGGACAAGGCGTTGCTTCCGGCCCGGGAGCAGCTCAATCTGACCGATGAAACCTCCGTTTTGCTCCTCAACACCGAAGGAGATACGGACCCTGCGCACTACGGGCAAGTTATCGCCTCCTGAAAGGGGAGTTAATACCCCCTGATATGACGGTGCGGCGCCTCCGGTAATCCGATGGTGCTCTGTCGGTTACGATAGTAGGGCGGCGGATTGCCGATTCCACATTACCGCTAACGCGATTCCTGATAGAGGCCGATATTTGTAGCAATGGGTAGGTGCTGAAAAGAGGCGTCTGTAAATGAGTTTGCTTGTTTGGCATATATCGAGGCTTGACAAATCGTTGAATTATTGGTATTTTTTTCTATAATGTTGCTGCGTCTTCGTCTAAGACAAGGCAACGGCCTCACTTACCTCACGGGCATCGCGGTCGGTTGATGATCGGGAGCTTGACGAAAATGATCAACGCCAGCGGTGCCATACCCTTCAGTCTAGACAATACGCGCACGTCCGTTTCGTCGAAAGGAGCCAGAAATGACATTTCATCCGGGAACTGAGAGGGGAAGAAACCACACACTGCTGTTGCTGACGGCCCTTCTCTTTCTTCATCTTGTTGGCTCTCCTCCTCTCTTGGCTCAGCTGAAGAGCGATGATATAGCTTCGCTTCAGGCCCGGGCTGCGGAGGAAGGCTGGACGTTCACTGTGGGGCAGAACCCGGCTTGCGAGTATTCAATGGAGCAGCTCTGTGGTTTCAAGGAACCGGACAACTGGCGCGATCTCGCTCCCACGGCGACCCTGGAGACGGAATTGGCACTGCCGTCCCGTTTCGACTGGCGAGATGAAGTCGATCTGACCCCCGTCAAAAACCAGGGCGGCTGTGGCAGCTGCTGGGCGTTTGCGACGGTCGGGGTTCTGGAGCAAGTGGTCAAGATCAAAGACGGTCTGACGAAGGACTTCTCCGAGCAATGGCTGGTAAGCTGCAACCAGAACGGATGGAATTGTGTGGACGGGGGATTCGCGGCCCACGATTATCACGACTGGAAGAGCGACGCCTGCGGCATCGGTCCGGTATACGAGTCTGAATTCCCGTACATGGAGACCGATTGGCCGTGCAGTTGCCCTTACACTTACCTTCCGGAATTCCGGATCGAGTCCTGGGCCTACTCCGGCTCAACGGTTCAGCAGATCAAGCAGGCCATCATGGACTACGGCCCGGTATATGTTTCTGTCAGGGCCACCGATCCCATGCAAGGCTACACCGGCGGCATTTTTAACAACAACGAGGCTGGGCCGACCAACCACGCAGTGGTTCTTGTTGGCTGGGACGACGACCAGGGGCTTGACGGTGTGTGGTTCATGCGCAATTCCTGGGGGACCTGGTGGGGTGAGGACGACGGCTACTGTCGTATAGAATACGGTTGCTGCGCCATCGGCAGCAACGCCAATTATGTTGTTTACTGGAAAATCCGACTGGAAGCCACACCGACTTTTGGCCCGGCGCCGCTTTCGGTGGATTTCAACGCAGTTACTTCCAAGACGGTGTCTGACTGGGACTGGGATTTTGGCGATGGGCAGGCCGGCGTCGTCCAGAGCCCAACCCACGAGTACACCCAGCCCGGGTACCACACGGTTGAGCTGACTATCCAGACTCCGGAGGGACCGGTAACCGAGACCGTCGACGGGATGGTTTCGGTCTACGCAGACACGCTGACCATAGAGGAGACCCCCCTTGTGGGCTCCATCTCAAAAGTTGATGTATACGCCCAGAACTATCTGCCCCTGGGCGAACTTTCGTTTGCGATAACCTGGTCCGGGCCGCTTCATATCCGCTTTGACTCCGTTTCGACAGTTGGCTTGCGAACGTCGTACTTCGAGAACATCACTATACCGGCGTACGACGCCGGCGGTCAGCGAGCCGCCGTCCGTATGCAGGCCTCGACCGACGATTCCCAGCCTTACCTGGCCCCCGGCAGCGATCCGATAGCCAGTCTGTACTTCACGGATTCCGGCTCGACCTCGGGGACAAACCCGATTGCGTTCGGAAGCATCGGGCCGTACTCGCGGAATTTCATAACCTACGGCGGCGAATATCAACCCGAGGGGGTCGATGGATCGCTCTTCATGGGGTGCTGCCAGCCGCCGACCGTGGGCGATGTCGATCAATCGGGCGTCGTGGATATCACCGATGTCTCGGTTCTGATCGATAACCAGTTCCTTTCGCTTTCGCCGATCAGTTGCGAAGCCGAAGGGGATGTGGACTTCTCCGGTGTGGTGGATATTACCGATCTGTCGGTTCTGATAGATAATCAGTTTTTGAGCCTGGCACCGCTTCCGCCCTGTCCGTAACGGACGCGGGCGATAACAATCATGTCGCGCAAGCCGGATCGGTGGATGTCTGGCGGCGGACATCTGACGTTGACACCTCGGACTGGCACGGTTATATTAGTCCTGGTTAGTCGATTTTTGCATTCCGAGGCTCCTGATTCGAGGCGGTTCTTACCGCTAGGCGTCTTGGCTGAAGGATGGGGAGGAAGAAGGAGTACTTGTGGCGCGCATCTCTCGGTTTTTAGCAGACATCTCGGTTATTGCGGCGGTGCTTGTTCTGGCCCTGCCGGTTTTTGGACAGCTTTCTCCCAAAGACATTGCAGATCTGCAACAGCGAGCGGTCGATGAGGACTGGACGTTTATCGTCAACGACAACCCCGCTACCGCTTACTCGTTGGAAGAACTCTGTGGAACAGTAATGCCCGA
>JAAERE010000580.1 GCA_024230675.1 bacterium
AGCCGCGGTTGCTGCCCCGGCGTCCCCTCTTTCGAGGTGTATTCGACTTTCCCGCTGGCGCCTTCATTCGCCTTCTTCACGATCCATCCGAAGTTCTCGCCGCCGCTCAGGAAGGCGCGCACGTCGGCGGTCAGATCGAACTGAATCCACCCCATGAGATCCCGTTCGTGGAGGAGGCTCGCGCTCGCCGTGGCGACGAAGCTGGCGCCGTCCCACTCCGGGTCGCAGTCCGGTTTCGAGTTGCCGGCGTCGGCGTCGATGCCGCAATTCCAGGTCGCCGCGAGCTCTTCCCAGTCCTCGCTCACCCGGTGCACCTCGACGAACCGCCCGTCGGTGCCCCAGTTGTCGGCGTTCGATTCGATGTAGAGCTCCAGCGTCGCCGAGACCAGCGAGCCCGCGTCCGTGACCTGCTCAATGACTTCCTGGGGAAAGCGCACCAGGGTCCGATTTTTTCCGCTCTGGCGGATGCGTAGGAAGGTCGCCTCTCCCTGGTTTTGGTTTCGGCTGCCGTTGCGCAGGTAGGTATCGCCCGGCGTCGGGATGGTCACGTGGTGGGGATCGTCGCCTAGCAGGACGTGAAACGGGAAGTCGCAGATCGTGAGGTTGCCT
>JAAERE010000581.1 GCA_024230675.1 bacterium
CAGAAGCCGGATCGATTCAGAACGTTCTCATGACCATTTCGAAGGCCTTGCTGGAGTCAGCGGCGATGTCTTCTGTGAAGGCGTTGATGTTGAAAGTGTGCAGATCTTCGCTGAAGAAGAACAGCAGACAGTTGCGCAGCATGGCCATAGCGGCCACGGTATTGGGGTTGCGGCTGCGGGTCTTGTCTTCCAGCAGGCACGCATCCTTGTAACGCGAGGGTGTCTGTCACCTATCTTCATTCGCGACGCGTGGTGTCGGCGGTGTCGGCTTCCGCGGGAGCGGGGGCAGGCATTCGTCCCAAGCCGAGATGGACTTGAGCATGCTCGCCGCCCTTTCGGGGTGTTTGGCGATGACGTTCGTTGTTTCATTCGGGTCATTCGCCAAGTTATAGAACTCGTCGCCATCACGCCTGTTTACATGGTATTTCCAATGGCGGTCCAGGGCAGTCGGATACTGCTTCTTCCAGTATAGGAGACGCTCCGGATTCCGGTCCTCCCCCAGCCAGATATCGGCGACATTCAGCCCGTCGAACTGGCCCTTGTCGTATGACGTTCCGGTGAGGTGGCACAGCGTCGGCAGGAAGTCCAGGCCGGAGAGAATACTGGTGTCATTGACGGCATCGACAGGGACCTTACCCGGCCAACGGACAATAAAGGGGATTCGCGTTCCACCTTCGTACAGCTCGTGCTTCCCGCCTCGAAGCCCTTTGGGCCACAAAACTAAAGATCTATTGAACATAATTAATGCAAAACTAAAGATCTATTGAACATAATTAATGCAAAACTAAAGATCTATTGAACATAATTAATGCAA